>JACPSE010000068.1 GCA_016193465.1 Deltaproteobacteria bacterium | reverse complement strand
CGAAAACGTTTTGACCAAAAGCGTCCCTCGCGTCTGTCATGGTCGCGCCGCAATTCCAACAGGGAGGGGCAAGCTCCTGGGCCAGCGCCCTTGCCTCCTCCCGGTCCTCCGGGCTTAGGGGTAGCCCATCCCTACGTCGTGCTAGGACTTTCCCGTCCGGGGTGCGTTTTACTTCCAAGAGTTGACTCATAAGACTTGCTCCCACCCTCCTCCAAGGCTTTCCTCCTTTCCTCTCCCTATAGTCTCAGGAAAGGGGGAAAGGGTCTGATAGCGCCTTGACCCGTCCTTTGGTTCGGATCTCCAATGACTACCCTCTCCTCTGCCAAGGAGGTTAAGGGCCGCGTTCTTCCCGATGTTCAGGGTGTTTTTTAAGGCTCTGAGCACTTGGGTTTGATTAGGGGTCCCTTGTTCCCTCTCAAGTTTCTGTATCACCTCCTGGATCTCCTCAAGCTTTTCTCGTTTGTCTTCCTCCCGCTCTTCTTGGCGCGACGCCGTTACGTCCCGAAAAACTACCCGCTCCCCCTCGACTGCAAACTCAAGGCTTAAAGTCGGCTCTTCAATGAATCTGTGCTTGACGCACCGAAGGGTTAAGGGAACAGGGGTTCCTAAAACCCGCGTCTGTTGTTTGTCTTTCTCAAGGGAAAAAGCCACATCTACCCCCGCTAAAATTTCTGTTGTCCCTCTGTAAATGCTGCCCTCAGCTTTTCCCGTATGGTGGAGAACTAGAACGGTAGCGCCCGGCTTTGTAAGCTCCCGGAGATAGCCCATAACAACGGCCATTTCTTCTGGGGCATTCTCGCTTCCCGTATGGAATCTACGGAGTGAATCAAAAACAAGCAGGCTCCTATCACTGGCGAGAGTCAGATAGCTCTTGTCACCCAGGAGCGGGGGTTCAGGCTCGGCCCAGAGAGGCCAAAGGGTGAGGTTAGGAGACGGGCCAACAGCTTTTAATCGACTGCTAAGAACGCTTCTCGGGTTCTCCCTGTCAACATAGGTTACGCTTGCGGCTTCCAGCGCCCGGCCTAAGAATGGCTCACCCTGACCCACAGAGCGGCCAAGACTGAGGGCGAAAAAGGTCTTGTAGGAGCCAGGAGGGGCGGTTAGAAGAACAACGCAACCCTTGGGGATGAGGTTGTCTACCAGCCAGTCAACCGACTCTTCTCCCTCTTTGGGGAGTAGGTCACGGGAAGAGATTAGGGGTAGATAAGAGGGGCTTTCCTGTTTTCCGGCTTTCCCCTGACATAGGGGGGAGGAAAGGAGGAAAGGGTTAGGCTGGCCGTTGCGCCGGGCCAGCTCTCCCAAAGCAAAGTCGCGCTCATCAGCTAGCCACTGTATAAATAGGGTCTCCGCTCCGTGTTCCTTGGCAAAAGATAACTCGTTGTCTATCCGCTCCAAGTCCTGTTGGATTTCTCGGACCGTAAAAGCCTCGTAGTCCGGGTGAGGAGTGGGGGTCAGAAGTTCCCTGTTAATGCCCATTGTTCCCCCGTTCTCCTCGACACAGAGGAGGACCTTTTTTTGCTTTCTCCCTTCCGCTTCCATCCCGCTTCGGGTCTACATCGGGGAAGAATGCTCGAGAAACTTCCGGTGTTGCGAGGATTGTTACTTTTTCAAAGAGACCACTCATCTCCGCGCCGCCTTGCGGTCCGCTTGCCGCACGCCGAGTGCGGACAACTTTTTGAGTTGCGGTAGAGAGATTCGTACTGATCGTCTGAGAATTTCCGCAACCGAGAGGCCGAGTCGCGCCGCTGTCGCTTCTAGTTCAGCATTCTCATCAGCTTCTAGTCGCACCAGTTTAAATTTCGTCTTTGCCATTTTCGCTCCTTTCTTTCAGAGAGCTATCATAATTTACACCAAGCGGCATTTGATTATCAATAGAGAATTAGGTAAACTGATTATCAGTCCAGAAAAAGCAGGAGGGCCTTGAATGATAATCTCAGACGAGCAGAAGAGTTTGGTTCAGCGAGTGTTGGACTTGGCGAATATCAAAGACATACGATACACCGACCAAGTGGAGCGCCTGTTTCGGGAGCACCCCCTAGTGGTCAGGTTTCCCCTATGGCGGAAGATCGGCAGGAAGAGCGATGTCGCTAGTTTCATCGACATGAGGGACACCCTGCGGGAATGGTTCAAGATGATTGTGGCTACGAATGACAAGGCGAGGGGGAAGAAGACCGAGGTGACTCCAAAGTACGATATGATCAAAGTCAAAAACGACATCGTGCGCCAGTTTCAGACCGATTGCGTCGAGACTGCCCACATCCTGGCGCATGACCGCAATGGCACAGTCAAGCCTGTTCTTTGTTTCAAGACGTGGGGAATACCGACCCTCTCTTTCGACCGGCACGGCAACCTCCGATTCGATGCCCTGCCGTTCCTATCCGGCGTACAGAGCGCCGCCTGGTTCGGACTGATCTTGTTGTTCACGAGCGGCCTGACGCGGAACGTCGAGCAATGCCAGGCCAAATATAAGGACGGCCTGCCGTGCGGAAAATTCTACTTGAAGACGAAGATCCTAAGAGTCGCGTGCTCGAAGAAGTGCAAAAGAAGAGTGAGACACGCGCAGATCTACGGCTATGTGAAAGAGATAAGACGTGAGCAAAAACGTAAAAACCCAAAGGTTAGATCTGCTCCGTTCACATGAGGAAATTAGAGAGAGGCTGGCCAACCACGGGCAACGAAAGCCTCGAATAGGCCGCGCAGGGGTTGACGGCTTTTGCCAAGTAGTGGGAGAATCACGCAAGAGTTCGCCTACATCAGCTTCTTTCGTCTGGGAATGTCCAGGTGCAAAGAGTCGCCAGAGATAGGTACGGGAGGACTGTTGCGAAGGTGACTGTCAATGGGCGCAACGTCGCGCAAATTTTGAGGCAAGAAGGGCTAGGAAGGTAGATTGAATGTTTGAGGGAATGAAAAACCCCAATCCCTGGCTGTAAATTACTTGTCGACACATCCCTCCTCCGCAGAGAGGTTTGTGAGAGTAAGGAAAACCATAGAGGGGATCAAAGAGGGACGATCACTAGCCGAGGCATGGGCTGAAAGTTCAAGAGAGGAGACGGAAGCCGACCCTGAGAAGGAGTCAGAGTCTAGAAATAGAGACTGATGATTGTCTGTCGAAGCTCACTGTTCTTAAGGCCTTTGTCTTTTCTGGCCCATCTGTGAAAGGAATCCCGGTTAATTTACTTCATTCGAAAAAGCGACTGTAATTCATCGCGAATAAGATCATGAAACTCGCAAATTTGGCACGATTTGCCCCACGCCTGGTGGGCAGCTTTGACTTTGTTCTCAATTGGATTCAACAAATGTATGGCCAAACATTCTGCCTGGCCTAGCTGACTGGGTCGTTTCAATGCAAATATTTTAATCGTGTTGCCTGAGCTCAAATACTTGCTTTTCGCAGCTATATAGTGATTGAGTCGGGCGACGAAGTTGGCGGCTTTTCCTACGTAAAGACACTTCTTACCTTTCCAAAAGGAGTAGATAGTAGGGTGCTTACCTAGTGACTTGGCCCACACAAGAAGACGATCAGCTTCCCTCGATTCGAGAGATCCGATCCGATTCATCTTTGAAAAAAGTATTACCTTACGAAACTCACGCCTGACCCCTGAACGTAAAAGAATCTTAGTCGCTAATTTTTGCAATTCGTATATGCAGTTCTCGCGAGACTCTTTAGAGAACTCGCGCGGTCGCCCCCGCCTTCGAGTTACAAGCGAACGAATGTTAGCCGTCCGTGTGTGCCAAAGATCATCAAGTTTTCGGACAAATTGGTTGCTTAGCGCCACGGCTAATCCTCCCAAACGGTGGTCTCACTTCATCCGAAAAGTCTATGAAGCAGATCCCCTTATCTGTCCAAACTGCCTGGGCGAGATGCGGATCATCAGTTTCATTGATCAGCCAGAGGTAGTTAAAAAAATCTTGCAATATTTAGGCCTATGGGAAGAGTCCCACGCCCCGCCGGACAGGGGCCCTCAAAAAGCAAAAGGGATTACCTTCGATCCATCCTACAGCCAGCTAATTTAAAAGCCTCTTACCCCAGTTAGGGGCGGATGTCCAGCCCCATCTTCGAGTCGGCCCGAGGTTGATATAAGACCACCTTATCGGATACTGTCCAGTCCAAATTTGGGATGAAGGCTAGTCGGTCCTCTCTGATGGGCGCTTTAGGCTCTCAAAACTGGGCTGGCGGAAGGTCGTCGGGTCCCGTTTCGAGTTCTCGGCGGCCTTAGCTCAAAAACAAGTTCTTATCATTCACAATATCCGAAGGGTGACTACGGCCATCTCCTTCAACCAGCTGCATGATCTCGTCTATTAAGGCGGTATCCACCCCTGCTGTTAGAAACCGCTCTCTTAGCCACTCTGCGCCAAAGGCCTCGTAAAAACTGGCGATCCGCCTCGCCAGATGCTCCGTCATCTCCTCCTCGGATAAGGCCGGAACCTCAGGCGGCCTAGGTGTAAGTCGCCGCCGCCCTTTTACTTTTTCCTCTACGTTGGCTAACCGACTCTTAATCTGTGGATTCATTACGCCCTCCTACTTTAAATCGCTGATTTTATCCCAAGCGCCCTCTCCGCTGCCTCCAACCGTTTCTCCAAATCCTGCTCGATCCCTTTAAAGGCAAACTCAAGTATATCCTTGCAGGCCATTCGTCGGACGCCCTCATTCGTGCTCCCTACAAGCTCCAGGAGGCTGTCTATGGCCTTGTTCAAACCTGCCTTGAGTCTGTCTATACCCGCCTTAATTATTTCCTCTCTTTGCCGCTTTAACTCCGCCTTGAAGGCCTCCTGTTTGAGCCATCCGTAAACGGTGGCTTTGCTTACCCTGGCCTGTTTGCAACCTTCCCCGATGGAAGGGGCCTCCAGGAGGAAGGGGATTACCCTAAGCTGCTTGTCCGTGAGTGCGCCGTTATCGTCCATTTCCGTTCAAATTCGTATGGTGACACCCTGGAATGTGAATCAAGTGTTCATCCTCCCTCGAAATCTACCTGAGGTTGACATACAGTTCCTAGTGAGGTAGTCTTTTTTTAGTAGGTCTGTCCTTTGATTCTCCATTCCCGGATCTTAACGGCATGAAGTTGCCGGGAGGGTAACCCCACGAAATACTTGTCCTTAGCGCTTTGTGCACTTGGCCTGCTTGTAGCTTTGGTTGCCGTGGCCGGCAGGTTCATTGGTCCACCGGAGGTCCATATCCTTGCCTATGCTTTTCGGGCAAGCAGCCTCCTGCTAGTTGCCAATACACTCCTCCTCTTAGGGATCTTTCTGAACCTTCTAAGCAAAAAATAGTTGAACCCCCTGGCCATCGGAAGATGTTCCCGCCTACCCGCTTCCGTCCAACTAGGTGCGGTAACATCCCTAGATTGTCAATCAAGTGCGTGCTCAAAAGCCCTAGATTCTTCAAGGGCAAAAAGTTTCCCTGTGCCTGGATTGTGCCCGACTCTGTGCCTGAAATGTGCCCGAACCATCCCCGGCCTGTCCCCGTGAACGAACCGGACAAGAATCTTTCTTCTAACGTTTTCCTGTGTTATTAGTGACTGATGGGTGCTGCTGGCGGATCGGGAGGCACTCGAAATCAAGTGTGCCCGGAAGGGCACCGGGGGTTCAAATCCCTCCCTCTCCGCCACAAAATCAGGCGATAGGCAGTAGGCAACAGGCAATAGCAAAGACGGAAGGATTATCAGTTAGGGGGTGGGAACTAATGCCTCACGCCTATTGCCTGATGCCTGTTTTTCATGGAGAGGTGACCGAGCGGTTGAAGGTGCACGACTGGAAATCGTGTGTACCCCTAAAAAGGGTACCGGGGGTTCGAATCCCCCCCTCTCCGCCACAAGGCAGGCAACAGGCATGAGGCATTAGGCAATAGCAAAGACGGAAAGAGTACGAGTCAGGGGCGGAGACTGATGCCTATTGCCTAATGCCCTTTCCTGTGGGTAGGACCAGACGATAGCCGATGCCGCTCTCCGTTCGAAGGAGCTTTTCCGGGGCCTCAGGGATCTCGATTTTCTTGCGCAGATGCGTCATGTAAACCCGCAGATATTGTGATTGCTCCTCCGCGTTTGGGCCCCAAACTTCGCGCAGTAATTGCTTGTGAGTGACAACTTTGCCCGCATGCTGTGCCAGTACTTTAAGGAGAGCGTACGCGGTGGCTGTGAGTTTTACCTCGTGGCCCTTCACGGTGACGTTGTGGCTGTTGAAGTCGATGGCCAGGTATCCTGCCTGAAAGTAAGGCTCCTCGGTTCCATAAGGGGCGCGTCTTTGAATGGCCCGCAAGCGGGCGAGAAGTTCGGTCGAGTCGAACGGTTTGGTAACATAGTCATCGGCACCCGCGTCTAAGGCTGCCACTTTGTCCTCAGGCCCATCCCTTACAGAAAGAATCAATACCGGGACGCGGCTCCATTCACGGAGCCTGCGGAGGACGACCAGTCCGTCCATATCCGGTAGCCCCAGATCGAGAATGACGACCTCGGGTCTTCGAAGCGCTATGTCCGATAGCCCCTGTCGGCCGCTGTCGGAGTCCAGCATGCGGTAGCCCTCCGCCTCCAAGACAATTCGGATAAGCTTTCGAATTTGAGGCTCATCATCGATAACGAGTGCTGTGGGTTTTTCGCTCAAGTTAAACTCTCCATGGTTTCTGCCCGCATCGTTTCCACCGGAACCGTCAGCGCGAATTCAGCCCCACCCGTCTTCCGGTTGGCTGCACGGACAAAGCCTTCATGTGCACGAACGAAGCCCTCGACAATCGAGAGCCCGAGCCCTGTGCCTCCGGGCCGAGCATCCGAGGCGCGATAAAACTTCTCAAAGATGTGAGCCAAATCCGACTCGTTCAGGCCCCTCCCTTCATCAAGAACCGAAAGCACCAGTTTATCCCCATCCAGATCCGCGCGAACAGTGATATTCGTCCCTGGGTCGCTCCACGCGGCTGCATTGATCAAGAGGTTACTAAGGCACTGCTCCAGAAGGGCTTGGTCCAGTTTGACCATGGGAAGTGCCTCATCCGCTTCGATGACGATGCGATGTTCATGGAGCGCGTCGCCGGCCAACTCAGTGGCTGCGCGGATCATCTCTCCGATATCGCACCAATCCAGCTTCGGCTCGACCACTCCGGTTTCAATACGCGTCATGTCCAGCAGGTTGTCAATGACCCGGTGCAGCCGGCGTACCGCGGAACGTACTTCTCGAAGCGTAGCCTGTTTTTTTTGGTCGTCGTCGGTCTGCTTGCTTAAAGCATCAATGCCGGCTTGAACAGCAGACAGAGGAGTCTTGAGTTCATGGGAAACGCTGTCGAGCAGGGCACGCCGTAAACGCTCGGAAGCCTCGAGAACCTCAGCGCGCTTAAAGGCTTCAACGACATGGTCTTTTTCAAGAATTAACCCGATCAGCACCGCGAAGGCTTCGAGCAGTTCTCTTTCGCTCAAGTCAAACGATTTACCGGAAGGGGGACGAACAGACAGAACGCCCATTACCGCGGTGCGTGCCTGAAGAGGGAGATGGAGGGCCTCTGAGTCTGGTAGTGTGTCTGTAAACCTCCCCACCGGCGTCTTACGGGTAAAGGTCCATGCCGCCACGCCCTTCTCCTGGTCGGAAAGAGTGAACGAGCTGGCCGGGTGCGTAGCGTTAGAAAGCGTATGATCCTTCTGACGGAGAAGAAGCGCGGCTTGCGCCCCAACAATAGATTCAATCAAACTCACTGCCGCCCGAAGACCCGTATCCAGGTCCGTAGCGAACGCGGCCTGATGCGCCAGCTCGTAGAGGGCCGCGGTCCGTCGTTCGCGACGGCGTTCTGCGACTTCGCTCAAGCGCAAGCGGCTGGTTAGGTGGCCCATGGCCATCGCCACAACGAAAAACATCGCAAACATCATCGCGTCGTTTAGATTATCAATGTAGAAGGTGAAGTGGGGAGGAATGAACAGGAAATTCCACAGAAGGGCGCTGATAGCGGCCACCGCGAGGACGGGGCCGCGGCCCAACTTCAGTCCCACCGCTACAACGAGTAGGAGATAAAGTAGGGCGGTGGCCTGATAGCCCGTGAACGGCACAAGCAGTAAAGCAGCCCCGGTAACCAGAGCAATGGCAACCGCAGCCAAAAAAAACTCATGGATGGGTGTAGCAGTCCGTAACATACTGTAGGTTCTAGTCGCCCCAGGACCCATGCCCAGAAAAACCTTCAGACGAGCGTAGATCGACAGGTTGTCTCTCCGCAAACTCGCCAGCAGGTCATCCGGATCTAGTCGTGTCTTATCTACCATCGGGTATTCTAACCTTTTTTTCAAGAACGTTATCGCCAGTGCGTGTGACTCTTTCTATGGACCTTTCTGATCAAATGAGATCCTCCTCTTTGGACCTGCGTAGATTTTGGCAGAGATCTAATTCTCCGGCGATTGCAACGTCCGATGGCTGTGGTAAGAAGATCGGGACAAAACATCGGCCTATGAAATAGGAGAAAAAGATGGCGGAGAGAACTTTTACCCTTTCTGAACTCTACGATGTCTGGCCTGCGCTCTCCATAGATGAACGTGTGGAGGGTTTTGAATTGCTGCAAAGGGACGATGCGGAGAAGTTCTTTCTGCACTTGAGCGCGCGGGATAAGGCTCACTTGGTTTTAGCGCTTCCTGCCGGAGAAAGACGGCTGTGGATGAGGCTATTAGCTCCCGACGACGCTGCTGATGTTATCCAGGAAGCCCCTCCAGTGGACGTCACGGGCATAGTTATCTATTTCAGCGTTGCCGCTATAGTTCTCCGGGGCACGTTGCTGTAGTTCTGGATCACCCGCCGGGTAAGCATGATCGCCGGCTTGCATGCTCTCTGTCAACAGGGGAGTTGGAGAGGAAGAATCAGGCGGCGCCTTCCTGGCTCTGCGGGGAAGTGAAAACACGGATTGGCAGAACCATCATCTCTAAACCCTCGAATTGGAGCCTCTGTTGCAGAGTAAAAGGCGTGTGGTTATGGAGCAGGCGAGTCAAGAAATTCTCCTGCTGAAAAACCAGTTTCCCCGCAAAGAAGACCGGCCTGGGAAATTCCTGGGCGACGGACCTGCACAGCTTTTCCAATTCCGTCATGAGATCGATCCCGAGAGAACAGCGGTACTCCGCGTACCAACCCAAACAATTGCCAAAGTCCACGAAGCTCTTAAGGTCTTCCTCCTTTGAGCGCCGCAGGTTCTCGATCTCGCTGAGACCTTTGAATCTGCCGGAGTCGATGACCCCCACGGAAACAAAGACTACGTTCTTGAAGTGGTTTGGAAACAGTCGGTAGATGCTAAGCAGGGAATGAACGCCGATGCCATCGAAATCTCTCGTGACCACGACCGCCGTGGGAGCCCCAGGGCTTTTAGCCGGTACGGGTGTTTTTAGATCCGGCTGGAAGGGAATATTTATCAGGGTTTCGTCGAGCCTCTTCAGTGCGCCCCGCACCTGATCGTAATGAGATCGGACGGTATAGCATAGAAAAATAAAGCCCGAGGTCACCAGCACTGTTACCCAACCGCCCTCGGCAAACTTGATGATCACGGTCACCAACAGAATGGTGGCCGTCAGCATGAGACCGAGGCCGTTGAGCAGGAGCTTGCGCAGCCAAAATCCTTGTTGCTTCCTCACTTCCCACCAATGCCTGCACATGCCCAACTGAGAGAGCGTAAAGGTGAGAAAGACGTTGATGCTGTACATGACGACAAGGAGCCTTACGTCACCCCCAGTGTAGGAGAGAAAGGCCAGGGAGGCCAGGCCCATGAACCACACGCCGTATTGGGTTACCAACTTGTCACTTAGGTGAGAAAAGCGGTGAGGCACCCAAGAGTCTAACGCCATATTAGAGAGAACTCGCGGACCATCGATAAATCCAGCCTGGGCTGCGACCAAGAGGATCGCCGCCTCGGTTACAAGAGTTACAACCACCAAAATATAGGCTAGATCGGCGGAGAAGAAAGTTTCGTAGACTTTTGCGAACAGGCTGGCGTTGAGTGTCTTGCCCGGCTCAGGAGAAACCTGGTTTAGCAAGTAGCAAAGTAGAAGGCCGCTTGCGGTGAAGGCGAGCGAGGTGGCCATATAAAGCATAGTCCTTTTCCCGGTCTCAACTCTGGGCTCGCGCAGGGCCTGGAGCCCGTTGCTGACGGCCTCGATGCCCGTGTATGTGCCGCCACCAAGGCTGTAGGCATGGAGAACGATAAAAAGGGTTGTCCACAGCCCCAGGCCTTGAATATCCCCAATGCTCTTCTGATAGGTCGTAGAAGCAAGTACCGGAACGTCCGCGGCTTTCGGGAAGACCCCCAGGCTAATAGCAAAAAGGTGGGCGACGACAAAAAGGAGAAAAATAGGGAGCAGAAAAAGGACCGACTCTTTGGTGCCGCGCAGGTTGAGGTAAATCAGAAAAAAGATTAGAAGAAATTCGATTGCCAGTTTAGCCCCATGGATCGAAGCGGGCAGGAAGCTGAAAAGCTGATCCCCCGCGCTGGCCACGGAAATAGTGATCGTCAGCATATAGTCCACAATCAGGGCAGATCCAGAGACCAGACCGACTTTGGGCCCCAACAGTTTTGTGGCGACGAGATATCCTCCGCCCCCGGTTGGGAAAAGCTCGATGATTTGGCTGTAGCTCGCGGATATAACAAAGACTGTTACAGCCATGAGGATCGCCAAAGGCAGGGCAAGGAAAAAATGCTCTCCCAATGCTAGATAGGCCTCCTCGGGTCCGTAGGCCGATGAGCTCAACCCATCCGCCCCGAGACCTACCCAAGCGAGGAAGGCGATGAGAGAGATTTGATGGAAGACCCTCGGATCTAAAGGATCTTTGGGTTTGCCGAGCAGAACGCCCTTAAAAGTTAGGCCTTTCCCATTTTTCATGCTCTTCCTCAGTGTTTTGATGTCTCTATGCTAGCAGATTCAGAAAAGGCCGCTTAATTAAAACTGAGCCCGGAAGGATTAAAAAAATGTTAAAAGAAATGGAGATCCAATCTTGATTCTTGAGCGGGATCGTCGTAGCTTAGCTATCAGCGTTCAGCAATTAGCTTTCAGCAAGGAGGGATGGGGTAAGCCTGAGGACTGACTGCTGATGGCTGACAGCTATAAATTGGATGATTATCCCCTGTGCCACAGGGGAGCCTGGCTGTCAGCAATGGGCATCCCGAACTCGTGGCTCGTGTTCGTAGTTCGTGATCGTCCTTCGACAGACTCAGGACGGTGACCGGAGTCGAACAGAAACGAGCACGAGTAACGAGCACGATCACGGCTTTTATGTCTTATTTGGTTCTAGCACGGAAGTGGCGTCCCCAGCGGTTTGAAGACATTGTCGGCCAGTCGCACATCACGCGCGTCTTGAGAAATGCCATCAGCGCCGGGCGGATTGCGCACGCCTATCTCTTCACCGGCGTGCGAGGAGTGGGAAAAACCACCGCGGCGCGTATCCTCGCGAAGGCACTCAACTGCGAGACGGGACCTACCGCGGATCCTTGTGACCAGTGCGGCCAGTGCGTCGAGATCATGGGGGGAAGCTCCATCGACGTTTACGAGATCGACGGCGCTTCTAATCGCGGCATCGACGAAGTTCGGCAGATCATCGAGAACGTCAGGTACCAGCCGGCCAAGAGCCGATTCAAAATTTACATCATTGACGAAGTTCATCAAGTCACGAAGGATGCCTTCAATGCCCTGCTTAAGACCCTGGAAGAGCCGCCTCCCTTCGTCAAGTTTATTCTGGCGACCACAGAACCGCACCGCCTGCCGGAGACTATACTTTCCCGCTGCCAGCGTTTTGATTTCCGTCGCATCCCGGCGCGGGAAATCATCCAGCGGCTGAGCGAGATCGCGGAGAAAGAAGGGCTGCGGATTACGGAGGGGGCGCTCCTCCTTCTCGCCCGCGAAGCGGAGGGGAGCATGCGGGATGGCCAGTCCCTGCTGGAGCAGATTCTTTCTTATGCGGCTCCTTCAGCGGAAGGCGAAAAGACAAAAGTTTTGATCGATGAGATTCTGCTGCAGGATATCCTGGGGATTGCGGAGCGAAAGACCCTCTACGATCTCTCTGCCGCCGTGATCCGGGGCGACGCCAGGAGGTGCGTAGAGATAGTAGGCGACGTGATGACTCAAGGCCGGGACCTTCCTCGCCTGTCGCGAGATCTCGTCGAGCATTTTCGCAACCTCCTGGTGGTTCGTCTGGCCCAGGACGGCAAGAGAGAGCCGGGCGGCTCTAAGCCCCAGTCTTCTCTCTTCGGTCTTCTGTTGGATTTGCCTGATCAGGAAATAGAAGATCTGAGGCGGCAGGTAGCCGAGCTTTCCGTCGATACTCTTATGGACTTTTTCTGTTTCATGGCGGAGGGGGACGAAGGGGTGTCGCATTCTCCCTATCCGCGCTTCGCATTGGAGACCGCCTTGGTGCGACTCGCGACTGTGCCGAAGGCAGTGCCGATTTCCCACATCCTGGATCGCCTGGAAAAGATGGAGCGGAAGTTATCACGGGGGGCAAGTTCTACCCCGCCCCCGCAACGCAGAGAGGACGATGTGGCAATAGAGGGGCCGGAACGCGAAGCCTCTCTGCCGGATTCCATCGGGGAGGAGAACGATAGGGAAGAGGTTTGGAAGAAATTTGTTGCCTTCGTTATGAGAGAGAAAAAGGTTTTGGGTTCCCATCTCGCGCAGGTCCGTCCGTTGGAAATGCCTCCTGGCCCGTTGAAGATCGGAGTGGGAGAACGCTACCACTTGAGTTATCTTCAGGACGCTGAGAACCTATCGTCGTTAAGAGAATTTGCGCGCCGGTTTTTCTCCCGGGAAGTCGTGGTGGGAGTCACGCCCGTGGGGTCGAGGAAGCCGGAGGTTCAGGAAGAGGCGAACGAGATTGGCAACGCTTCCAGGCCGATTAACGACGCGGGGAAGGATATCGTAAAAGAGACGCTGCGGATTTTTGGCGGCTCGGTCAAAGGGATCAAAAATGAAAGTCGGTAGGCTTTATGGAAATAAAAGGAGGGTTGCATGGCTAAAGGTGTAGGGGGCATGGGCAATCTCTTCAAGCAGGCTCAGGAGATTCAGGCCCGGCTGGCACAGGTTCAGGAGGATTTGGGCCGAAAGACCGTCGAGGCGTCATCCGGGGGAGGCATGGTGCAAGTCACGGTGAACGGGCACCTCGAGTTCTCCTCTGTCAAAGTGGATCCGGCCGTTGTCAATCCTCAAGAGAAGGAGATGCTGGAGGATCTTATTCTGGCTGCGGTCAATGAAGGGCTGCGGCGCGCGCGAGAGATGGTGTCGGAGGAGATGAGCAAGGTGACAGGGGGATTTAAAATCCCTGGTCTAATGCCATGAAAACAGTAAGCAGTGACCGGTCAGCAGTGAGCAGTAGAAGAGAGCTGTTGTAATCCTATGAGTACCTATCCTGCCCCGTTTGCCCGTCTGATTCGGGAACTGTGCAAGCTCCCCGGCATCGGTGAGAAGACCGCTGCCCGCCTGGCCTTCCACATGCTCAAAGAAAAAAGAGAGGACGTGCTGGAGTTGGCGGAGAGTATCGGGAGACTGAGGACGGAGATGGATCTTTGCCGGAAGTGCTTCGGCTTGAGCGAAGCAGCTCAACGAAGCGACGAAGGCGGCGAGTGCAAGGTTTGCCAGGATCCGCGTCGCGACCGGGAAAAGATCTGCGTGGTGGAGGAGCCGGCGGATATGATCGCGGTGGAAAGATCGCAGGAATACAAAGGACTCTATCACGTGCTCCACGGGACGATTTCCCCTTTGGATGGTGTCGGTCCCGACTCCTTGCGGATCAAGGAACTGCTGAGCCGGGTTCAAAGCTCCGCCATTCGAGAAGTCATTGTTGCCACCAATCCGACAGTCGAAGGGGAGGCAACCGCGTTGTATCTCTCTAAGGTGATCAAACCCCTGGGAGTGAAGGTGACCCGAATTGCGCGGGGCCTGCCTATGGGAGGGGATCTGGAATATACCGACGCGGTTACGCTCAGCAAGGCGATCGAGGGAAGAAGAGAAATTTAAAGGAGGAGCTATGCGGAGTAAATTTTCCTACGTTTTTCTGTCGCTACTTCTGTGGGGTTGTGCTGTCATGGGAAGAGATTTTCCGACTGCTCCCATTAGAGAGATCCAGTCGAACGTGACAACCAAAACGGATATTTTCAAGTTTTTCGGAGAGCCTGTAGAGAGGGGTCTCGATACCGGGGACGAGACATGGACCTATTACCAGTACACTATCGGCAGCGGCCTGGGACAGAAACGGCTCCATATCATTTTCAATAAGGACGGGACAGTCCGCAGCTACTCTTTTAGCTCCAACTGACGCCGGAGATGAAGTCTCACACGGAATACCTCTGGTTCCATACCAAGGAGCATCGTGAAAGTGATGGGGGAATAAAACTCGAAGGGTTAAAAGGGTTGAAGGGAAAGTAGCTTCTCAACCCGCTTCTGCCCGGCCGAGGGGAGAAAAACTCGCACTGTGGTTCCCTTTTGTATCTGGCTGCCGATCTTCAAAAAGCCCCCATGGACCTGGACGATGTGCTTGACAATAGCCAGCCCCAGTCCGGTGCCTCCAAGCTCCCGCGAGCGCGCCTTATCCACCCGGTAAAAACGTTCAGTTAACCTTGGAAGGTCCTTTTCCGCTATGCCGCAGCCCGTGTCCGCCACGGCAATCTCTACCATGGGTGGTTGATGATTATTGAGAGAGACCAGGCGCGCCGCGACCTCGATTCGACCACCGGAGGGTGTGTACTTTAGAGCATTGTCAATCAAGTTTATGAGAAGTTGCTGGAGACGATCTGAATCCCCGATGATGAGAGGTAGATCGGCGTCTACAGATCGTAAGAGCGTGATGTTCTTTTTTCCGGCCTGATCCTGAAAAATCTCCAGCACTCTACCTATCAGGTCCGCTGTTTGTAGCTTTCCTTTTTCCAGTTGAATTTTTCCCGATTCCAGGTCCGATAGGGTCAGTAGGTCGTCGATGAGTCGCCCGAGCCTTTCAGAGTGACGCTGTATGATGCCAAGGAATTGCTCCGCCTCTCCGGGATCGGCGGGAGGATTGCGGAGCAGAGTCTCCGTGTAGCCGCGGATGGCGGTCAGAGGGGTACGGAGCTCGTGAGAGACATTGGCGACGAAATCGGCGCGAACCATTTCGAGTCGCTTTAGCTCCGTGATATCGTGAAAGACCAGGATGTAACCGAGAGGCTTCTCGTCCCCATCTCTCAGGCTTACCGCGTTGACCCCGAACCACTTTCCTTCGTCGAGGGAGATTTCCTTGGTAAAGCATTCCTTGGAACAGTCGCAGGCCAAAACTTCTTGCAAGAGTTTTTTCATTTCCGGATGGCGCGAGATTTCCATGAGTGAGGCGCCCTGAAAACTCTGCGAAGGAGGCAGGGCGAACATCTTTTGAGCATTTTGATTGAGGAGAATGACCTTTCCTTGGGTATCGACGACCAAGACTCCTTCGGTCATCCCCCTTAAAATGGAATTGACCTTCTCCTTCTCCGCCACAATGCCCTTGATTTTCTCTTGAATGCTCCGGCTCATCTCGTTCAGATTTTTTTCCAGGATGCTTAATTCATCCTCTCCCTTGGCTGGGATTGGCTCGTTGGGAAAGGAACCTTGGGAGACTTTTTGGGAAAATTGCGCCATCACCGTGACCCGACGGCCAAAGGCGCGGGAGAAGAGGAAGGACAGAAGCAGCCCCAAACCCGAAACCAAAAGCAGCCCGGCGAAAATCGCCCGGCGTATGGAGCCCACTGCCTCTTCGACGGAGTGTAGGGGAACCGAAATACGAGCGATGCGGCCTTTTTCTTGTTGAAGAATGGCTTGATAAAGCATTTCGTACCGGACGGTTGTGCTGTACCGGATGCTTCTGCCCGCGCCCTTGGATAGGGTTTCTAGGACTTCGGGCCTGGTGGCGTGATTTTCCATGGTAACGGAAGGTTCGTCGGAGTCGCCCTGGACCTTTCCATCCAAGGCGATAACCGTGAATCGGGCTCCTAGCTCCCGGCCCAGATCGCGGCAGATTTTATCAAGGGCCTCTCCTTCGAGTCCCGTGGGCAATAAGCGGGTTGCGATTCTTGCCTCTTCCTCCAGTTTTTTGGAAAGAGAGGAAACGTAAGAGTTTTTGACGATGGCTCCGGCGTAAAGGTAAAACAGAACGAAGAGCAAAGAGACAACGACGAGGTAGGACAAGAAGAACTTGACGATCAGTCTATTTTTCCAAGGCCTTTTCATCGAATTTATACCCCACTCCCCGGACCGTTAGTACCCATTGGGGCTTGCGGTCGTTCTTTTCAATAGCCTTCCTCAGCCTGCGGATATGTACGTCCACCGTGCGGGGATCCACGAAAACCTCTCCCCCCCATACCCGATCCAAGAGCTGATCGCGGCTGAGGACCCGGTTGGGATTTTGGACCAGAAAGCGGAGCAGTTCAAATTCCTTCAAGGTTAACTTAACGGCTTTTTCTTTGACAGAGACCTCGTAGGTCGAAAAGTTGATCCTTAGGGACCCCTTCTCGTAAACCTCGGCCACGAGGGAAGCGGATTGCATCTCCGTCCTGCGAAGGATGGCCTTCACCCGGGCAACCAGCTCCCTCGGACTGAAGGGCTTGGTGAGATAGTCATCCGCTCCCATCTCCAGACCGACCACCCGGTCCGCCTCGCCGGCCTTGGCTGTGAGCATGAGAATAGGAATTCTTGCTGTCTCCTCTCGCTCGCGCAGATTCCGGCAAACTTCAAGTCCGGAAAGGCCCGGGAGCATCAAATCCAGGACGACCAGGTCCGGTTTCTCCCGCTGGACTGTTTTAAGGGCCTTCTCTCCATCCTCCGCCTCAAGAACTTTGAAGCGCTCCTGCGTCAGATTATAGTGTACAAGCTTCCGGATATCCGGCTCATCCTCAACCACCAAGATTTTCTTCGAAGCCATAAACAAGTAGTTTCAAAGGTTCAAACCGTTTCAATCGTTCAAAACGTCTCGAACTGCTCGAACGATTCGAACGACTCGAACATCTTGAACGTCTCGAACCTCGCTTTCGCCTGCGCGACGTAAGTTAAACCGACTGGGGTAGTTCTTTCAGGTGCCGGATGCTCTTGCCTTTGACCATAAAGATGACCATCTCAGCAATGTTGGTGGCATGGTCCGCGATCCGTTCCAAGTATTTTGAGACAAAAGTGATTTTCATGGCTCGGTTGATCGTGTGGGGATCCTCGATCATGAAGCTTATTGTTTCGCGGAAGACCTGGCTGTTGAGATCATCGACTTGGCGGTCATCTTTACAGACTTTGAGGGCCAGGTCCGTGTCCTTCCGGACAAAGGCATCAAGGCTCTCCCGAATCATCCATTGCGCGATCTGTGCCATGCGCGGAATGTCAATGTAGGGTTTGAGCTGGGGCTCCAGGTTGAGCTCCAGAGCCCGTTCGCAGATGTTGACTGCCATGTCCCCGATGCGCTCAAGGTCGGTCGTAATCTTCAAGGCCGTGGTGATGAAACGGAGGTCCTTGCCCGCCGGTTGGTGGAGGGCCAATAGCCGGATGCAGAGGTCATCGATTTCGATATCAAGGCGATTTACCTCCTGATCCCTCTGGATGATCGTTTCCGCCAGCGGGGAATCCCGATCGACCAGCGACTTCACCGCTTTCTGGATCTGATCTTCCACCAGGCCCCCCATATAGAGGATATCCTCGCGCAGCTTCTTTAGCTCTTCCTCGTATTTTTTGTCTGTGTGCTCAGCGTGGGGCATGGCCACTCCTCATTGAACTATGGAACCTTTGAACTTTTCCCTTCCGGTTTAAGGGTTCAAGGGTTCAAAAGTTGAACATTGTTATCCAAAGCGTCCGGTGATGTAATCCTCCGTCTGCTGCTTGTCCGGGGCGGTGAAGATCTTGCTGGTCTCGCCGAATTCTACCAGTTCCCCCAAGTAGAAAAAAGCCGTGTAGTCCGAGACCCGGGCGGCCTGCTGCATGTTGTGGGTCACGATGACGATGGTGAAGCTTTCTTTGAGCTCGTGGATCAGTTCCTCGATCTTCGCCGTCGAGATCGGATCGAGGGCGGAACAAGGCTCGTCCATCAGGAGCACCTCCGGCTCCACGGCCAGGGCCCGGGCGATGCATAGACGCTGTTGCTGGCCCCCGGAGAGATCGGAGGCGCTCTTGTGCAGGTTGTCCTTGACCTCATCCCACAGAGCCGCCCGCTTGAGGTTCTTTTCGACGGTTTCGTCCAATTGGCTTCGATTGTTGATGCCGACGATCCTCAACCCGTAAACCACGTTCTCATAGATGCTCTTGGGGAAAGGGTTCCACTTCTGGAAGATCATTCCTACCCTCCGTCGCAGGTTGATGACATCCGTGGATGGGGCGTAGATATCTTTGCCGTCAAGCTTGATGCTGCCCATAGTGCGCACATTCTGGATGAGATCGTTCATCCGGTTCAAAGAACGGAGCAGCGTTGTCTTACCGCAGCCCGAAGGGCCGATAAGGGCCGTGACCTTTTTTTCCGGGATCTCGAGGTTAATGGATCTCAGAGCCCGGGTGACGCCGTAGTAGACGCTGAGGTCCAGCACCTGGATGATAGGGTTGGTGATTTGGGATCGGTTTTCCACAGCCGGTTTTACTCCCGCCGCTTCTACCATCTGATTCGTTTGCGGAAGCGATAACGGAGATAGATGGCGATGCCGTTCATGATCAGGGTCATGACCATCAGGACAAGCCCCGCCGCGGCCGCATTGAGATGGAAAGCATGCTGCGGCCGCGAAGTCCAATTAAACATCTGGATCGGCATGACGGTGAATGGCGACATAAGCCATTCGAAGGACACAAAGGGAAATTCCGCCCCGAGCGGAGGGCCCGGCAGGAAGGCAATGAAAGTGAGAGCGCCAATAGTAATCAAGGGGGCGGTTTCGCCGATGGCCCGGGACAGGGCGATGATGACCCCCGTCAATATCCCGCCAGTGGAATAGGGTAGTACGTGGTCCCTTACGGTTTGCCATTTAGTGGCCCCTAAGGCGTAGGCGGCCTCGCGCATGCTGCCGGGAACGGCCCGTACGGACTCGCGCGTCGCGACGATGACGATGGGCAAGATAAGGAGAGCCAAAGTCAGGCCGGCCGAAAGAATGCTCTGGCCGAGACGGAACTGGTAAACGAAAAGACCCAGCGCCATGAGGCCATAGACGATGGACGGCACCCCGGCCAGGTTCGCGATGTTGATCTCAATCAAGGCGGTGAGCCAGTTCCCGGGGGCATACTCCTCTAGGTAGACCCCCGCGGCGACCCCTAACGGCACGGCGCTGGCTGCGGTGACCAGCATCACCAGCGTCGTGCCGACCCAGGCCGAGAGTATTCCCGCCTGGTCGGGGAAGCGGGATGGGAAGGAAGTGAAGAAAGTCTGTGTCAGGCGTTCTGAGCCGGCAATGGCAAGATCGACTATTAAGGCAGCGAGGGTGAGCATGCCGACGAATGTGGAGACCAGACCGAGAATGGCGAAAATGCCATCCATGCGCTTGCGGCGGGCTACTCTGATTTCTATATCTTCCATCTTCAGTAAATCTCCCGGCAGCGTTTGCGGAGAAGGTAACCGGCGATGTTGAAAACAAGGGTCATCACCATCAGCGTCAGGCCGGCCGCGAAAATGCTCTGATAGGCGATGGTGCCGTGGGGTAGATCTCCCAGGCTGACCTGAACGATGTAGGCGGTGATCGTGGCTGCCCCCTCCATGGGGTTGAGCGTAAGGTTAGGTTGCTGGCCCGCCGCGATCGCAACCACCATGGTCTCTCCGACCGCCCGGGAGAATCCCAGGACGTAAGCAGAGGCGATGCCGGAGAAAGCCGACGGGATGAGAACCCTCACCGCCGTCTGGAGACGCGTCGCCCCCATCGCGTAGGAGCCTTCTCGAATGTGCACTGGCACGGCTCTCATGGCGTCCTCGCTCAAGGAGCTTACGTAAGGGATGATCATGACGCCGATGACGATCCCGGCGCTCAGCATATTGAAGCCCGGAAGGTTTGGCAGAAAGCTCTGGAGGATCGGGGTCACAAAGAGAAACGCGAAATAACCAAACACAACGGTGGGAACGGCGCTCAAGAGTTCCAGGATGGGTTTCAATATCTCTCTAACGCGCGGGTCGGCATACTCGCTCAAGTAAATTGCAATGACAGTGCCCAAAGGCAGCGCCACTAGCAACGCCACACCAGATGTCACGGCGGTGCCGGCCACGAGCGGCATGATGCCATACCGCGGATTCTCGAACAGCATGGTCCACTGAGTGTCGGTAAGAAAGTCTAAAATGGAGACGTTTTCGAAGAAGTGCCACGATTCCAAAACCAGTGTGCCGACGATTCCCAGGGTAATGGCGACCGAGGATAGCGCGCAGAGAAACATGGAAAACTCAATCAAACGCTCCCTGATGCGTCGCCAGGCGAAGCTTGATGGCAAGGTGCCAGCGAGACCCCCTTGCCCTGGGCACGCTGCTTCGGCTGGAGCTGGATTTGTATCCACAAGAATATCCTTATGGTCGTCGTAGAGCCGCTTCAGGATACCGAAGGGGCGCCGAGAGGGCGCCCCTTCGAGCTATTCGGTCCGTTGGGTTCCTAAAACTTGGCCTCGCGCTTCAGAAGGTCTTCGATGCGAACGCCGACCTCCGGCTTACCTGCGAAGACGGTTCCAACTTTTCCTTCTTGGAAGTGACCGAGACCCAGGCTGTAAGCCTGCCCCGGTAGCGGGACATACTTCACTTGCTTTACCAATTTGGGCGCATTGTTGAGGTAAAATGCTACAAACTCTTTTATTTCAGGCTTGCCAGCGGATTTCTTGCTTACATAGATGAAGATAGGCCGAGACAGAGGTTGGTAGCTGCCGTCTTCGACGCTCTTTGCCGAAGGCAAGACCGCTCTCTTTCCATCATCAATGGCTGCGGCCTTGAGAGTCTTCGTGTTCTCCGCGTAGTAGGCAAAGCCAAAGTAACCCAGGGCATTTCTGTCAGTCGCGACTCCCTGGACAAGCACGTTGTCATCTTCGCTGGCTGTGAAGTCACCACGGCTGGATTTAGCCTTACCGACGATGGCCTCGGTAAAATACTCAAACGTTCCGGAATCGGCTCCGGGCCCGAAGAGCTTGAGCGGGGCATTCGGCCAGTTAGGGCGAACCTGGTTCCAGTTGGTGATTTTGCCCTGCGCGGTGGGCTCCCACATCTTCTTGAGCTCTCCAACGGCCAGGGTGGAGGCCCAGTCGTTCTTGGGATTGATGACCACGGTGAGGGCGTCGAAAGCAACCGGCAGTTCGATAAACTGAATGCCAGCCTCCTTGCAGGCGGCGATTTCCTTGGAGGTTATGGGCCGAGAGGCGTCGCTGATGTCGGTCTCGCCGCGGCAGAATTTCTTGAAGCCGCCGCCGGTGCCGGAGATGCCGACGGTGACTTTGACTTTGCCCCTCTTTGCCTTTTGAAACTCCTCTGCCACCGCTTCGGTGACGGGATAGACGGTGCTGGAGCCGTCGATCTTGATTATCTGCCCATGGGCCAAGGCAGCCATAGATAGCAAGCTCAACGTGAATATCGCTATGAATAGTTTGCGGTTCACTGGATTTCCTCCTTATCGAGATTAGTTCTGAAATGTTACGAGAATGTTACATGCTGATAAATTTGCTGTTACACGGGTTCCGGCAGCGAAATTTCATCATTGCCCTCCTCTTAGGTTATCGGGCGCTTTTTGGTTCCTTGGACACTTAATATAGAGGTGGAATTTGACTGATGGATGAAGAGAGGGTTAAAAGATCATGAAGAAAGAGGTTCGGATGTTATCGCGCGCTTCCCCGTATCATGTCAGGATTTCGATGTAATAGAGAGAGGACTCTAAAACGAGACATAGGAGACTACATAGGCCACGATGTAAGCGATAAGCCCGCACACAGGGAAGGTCAATATCCAGGCCATGATGATCTCGCCAGCGAGACCCCACCGTACCGCGGAGAACCTCTGAACGGATCCGACCCCCATAATCGATGTGCTGATTGTGTGGGTGGTACTCAAAGGTATTCCAAACCGAGATGCTGTCTCGATGACCAGCGCGGCTGAGGTCTCTGCCGCGAAGCCGTGGATCGGCTCTAGCTTGGTAAGCCGAATACCCATTGTCTGAATAATCTTCCAGCCTCCCAAAACAGTCCCAATCCCCATGGTGGTTGCACAGAGTAAAATGACCCAAAGGGGAACTTGAAACTCAGGCAGGATGCCCCCGAGAACGAGGGCCAGTGTAAAAACACCGATGAATTTCTGCCCGTCATTGCTCCCGTGGCTAAAAGCCATAAAGGCCGCAGAGAGAATCTGGAGACGACCAAAAAGGAGCCTCATGGTCCCAGGCCGGCTTCGGTAAAAAATGCGGTAGAGTATTAAGATAATTCCCAGGCCCCCCAAAAATCCCAAGAAGGTGGAAAAAAACAAACCTATGAAAACCTTGCTCCATCCTTCCCACAAGAGGACTGAGGGTCCGGCAGTGGCCAGTCCTGCTCCTGCTAGTCCCGCTACAAGCGCGTGACTCTCACTGGTCGGAAGGCCTCCCATGTAATAGGCAAGGGTACTCCAGAAGATAATCCCCACCATGGCCGCGGCCACAGTGGTGATATTGATAATTGATGGATCGATAATTCCTTTGCCGATGGTTGCGGCTACCGCCGTGCCCGACATCGCCCCTAGGATATTAAGGACCGTGGCCATAACCAGAGCTTGGTAGGGAGGGAGGACACGGGTGGCTATCACAGTGGCTATGGAGTTTGGCGCGTCGGTCCAACCGTTGACAAACTCAGCGGCTAAAATTAGCAGGAAAACAGGCAGTATGGACCAAAGTTGCTCGGGCATCTAGACCTTGGCTGAGATTACTCTTGATCCTGTTCTTTGGCCTTCTGAAACTCCCCCGCCGCTTCCTCAGTAACAGGATAGACGGTGATTGTTACGAAAATGTTACAGGGCAATGAATTCCCTGTTACAGAAACTTCTGCTGTGAAACTCCTGACTTTTCTCTTTTCACGCTCAAGATACGGCTTGAATCTAATAGGAGGATGAAGAAAAAAATTAAGAACTGATGAAAGAAGTAGCCTTTTCCCTTTATATCCAAGTTTAGATCTGCTACTCGGATCGGTATGAAATTTAGTGTCTGGAGCCTTTTGGGTGCCGACCGGCTTTCCGGGGAATCACGGAAGAAGCTGGGGATCGTGGCGCTGCTCTATTTTATCCAGGGGAGCCCGCCGGCCATTCTCTGGGAAGTGCTGCCGGTATATTTTCGTCTCCACGGTGGATCTCTCAGGGCCATCGGCGGTCTTCGCCTGCTGGAGCTTCCTTACTCGTTAAAAGTCTTTTGGTCTCCGCTGGTGCACCGCTACGGTGACCGCAGGATTTGGGTCGTAGCCTGCATGTCGGCGATAGCAGTCGTGGTAGGGCTGCTTCCCTTCATGGATGTCGCGCATCCGGGATGGATCGTCATCGTTCTTCTTTTGGTGCTGACCACGCTCTCGGCGACCCAGGACATTGCTATCGACTCCTACACTGTTGGTTTGGTTCAAAGGGAGGAGGAGGGGGCGGCGAACGGGGTGCGCGCCTCAGCCTATCGCGTCGCTTTAGTGCTGGTGGGAGGGGGCATGGTTTTGCTCGCCTCCGTTCTCCAGTGGACCGTGCTCTACCTCGTCGCCGCAATCCTTCTCGCTCTGTTGGCCTCGGTCGCTCTGCTTGTGCCGCGCCTCGATCTTCCCGCGGCGGCGCGCGAACAATGGCTCGCGGGCTTTGTTGGTTGGATTGGAACTTGGAACGCCGTCCCCCTGGTGCTGTTTGTCCTCTGTTACAAGCTGGGCGAGTTCGCCATCGGTCCGATGGTGAAGCCGTTCTGGGTGGACCAGGGCAAATCGGTGTTCGAGATCGGCCTGGTTCCCACTACCTTTGGCATCATCCTGAGCGTGGCCGGGGCTCTTGCCGGCGGAGCATTCGTTTCACGCTACGGGACCTTTCGCGGGGTGTGGGTGCTTGGGTTGCTGCAGGCGGTCTCCAATCTCGGTTATGCTTTGGTTGCCTGGACCCATCTGGGTCAATGGGGTCTCTACGGAGCGTCGGTGTTCGAGTCGTTTAGCGGCGGACTTGGGACCGCGGCATTTCTGGCTTTCCTGATGAATGTTTGTGAGAAGGAACACGCGACTATTCAGTACGCTCTTTTGTCTTCCATCTTTTCTCTGAGCGGACGGTTGGTAGGGGGCTTCAGCGGTCTAGGGGCGGAGCACTTCGGCTACGGCAATTATTTCGCATTCACCTTTCTATTGTCGCTGCCGGCCTATGCGCTGCTTCCGTGGGTAAAGAAGTGGATCCGCGAGGAAACAAAATCTTAAAAGGTTCCCGGCTGCTGACGAATTAAAGAGGCATCCTTAACAGTCACAAAAGCTCTTGCAGCAGTTCTTTCCAGGCCGCCACCTCACGGTTGGGGTCCACCAACGGCAGCAGACGGGCGCAATAGGTTTTTAACCTGCGGTAAAATTTCGGATCGGATTCTAGTCGTTGTAAGAGGCGGGCAAGCTTACCGGTGTCTCCGACAGGGAAATAGCCTGGATAGCTTTCTCCCAGCGTCCCAATTAAGCCGGGGATCTTCGAGGCAACCACAGGCACTGAGGAGGCGATCGCTTCGCACAGGACGTTGGAGCTCCCCTCCATCCGGGAGGTGACGGCAAGGAGATGGGAGTTGGCCAAAACCTGCCGCGTCTTCCAATGGGGCAGTTCTCCCAACCACTGAAAGCGCGAGTTGCGCGCAGCCTCGGCGCGCAGCCTCGTGCCCATCTCTTTGCTTAAGGGGCGGCCGATATGCAAGACCCGCACGCGGGACGAGGCTGGGAGCAGCCTGGCCGCCATCGCTGTGCGCAGAGGATCCTTTTCCGGGCGCAGGTGACTGATGACGCAAACCTTGAAAGAGCCGTTGCGCGAGCCCGACACCTTACCGTTTATCGCAGTGGCGGACTGATAGATGACGCGGGTTTTCGCGCGCAGCCTCTTCGGCAGCTCAGCGACGCCCATCGACTGGAGGACGATGAGGCGCTCCGCTAAATCAAGGGACTTTTGAGCGTTGCGGTTTGTGCGAATGTCCCGGTACAGGTCTGTTCCGGTTAGTGTCACTATCAACGGCAGATCTGGATGGAGTCGGCGAAAGTGTTCGATCGATTCGAAGCTGCGGCGGGCGTGCAGGGCGATCATGAGGTCGCACCTCCCACCGTCATAGCTTTGTTCCATAAAGATCTGGTGGCCCAGTTGTTTTAGAATCCGTGCCCAGCGCACCGCGGTGATGCTATTCCCGTTTCTGACCCTCGCTAAGGATGGGGTTATGAGCTTGATTCGCATGGAGTGCTACCTTGCGCAGGTGCGGAAGCCGGCCCACACGTCGCGCCGGTCGGGGGTATAGAAGTTGCGCCAGGTGTTGCGGATAAGGCGCGAGCGCGTGGTCCAGCAGCCGCCGCGAAGAACCTTGTGCGTGCTGAACCAGGGCTGGGAATATTCTTTGTAGGGATCGACGACGAAGCCCGGGTAGGGCTGGAAGTCGCTCGCCGTCCACTCCCATACGTTGCCGATCATCTGGCGGCAGCCGAAGGCGCTATCTCCGTTGGGCAGCGCGCCGACCTCCAGACAGCCCATTCCGCGCCAGTCGAGATTGGCCAGGTCCGGAGCAGGGGGCTCGTCGCCCCACGGAAAGATCCGTTTGCGCTCGCCGACGCTGCGCCTGCCTGCGCCCGGCTCGCAGGAGGCCGCCATCTCCCATTCCGCCTCCGCGGGCAATCTGCGTCTGGCCCAGTTGCAGTAAGCCTGGGCTTCATACCAGTTGACATGAAGAACGGGCCAATGCTCCCTCAACGGCATGAGGCTATCGAACACGCGCTGGCGCCAGCGTCCTCCGGCCTCGCGCTGCCAGTAGACAGGATGTTCGGCTCTGCCCGCTTGCGAAGGAGATCCGGAGGCACGGTGACTCTCTTTGTTCCAAAAACGCGAGAAGGATCGTTCCAACTCAGGGGAGCCTCCGGATTCGAGCCAGCGCCATCCCTCATCGCTCCAGAACTCCCGCTTTTGGTACCCTCTATCCTCAACAAAAGCGGCGAACTCTGCGTTGGTAACGGGCGCGCGCGCGATACGGAAAGGTTTCACCTGGACGGGATGGGCCCATTTCTCGTTGTCGAAGACAAAAGGAGAATCGGGGGTGGCCCCCAGCATGAAGGTTCCGCCAGGGATTTCCGCGTCGCCCGTCAGGGATCCCCCTCCTATATTATTGTCGGCCCGTGGAACGCTCAGCTTTGGAGGTGAATATCCCAAAGTCTGGCGCGTGTAAGCGATGGCTTCGTCGTGCATGTCTTCGTGGAAAATCACCAGAAAGGGGAAATAAGACTCTTCTTTGTCGAGCTTCCTGCTGGCTAAGAATCCGATCACCTGATCTAAAACCGTCTGCATGTACTCCAGGGTTTTTTCTCTCGATGGAAGAGGGAGATCCCAGCGGGTGTCGTGCACTACCTCGGTGGAGTTGTACAGGGCATTCGCGCCCTCCAATAGGGGCCTGCGTTTGCCTAGATGGCGCAAAATCCAGAATTCCTGGGTCCACGCCACGTGCCCGATCTCCCAAAGGGGAGGGTTCACAATAGGCAGGCGCGGGCCTATCATCTGCTCGCCGTTCAGGTCGGTGATTAATTGCAGAGTCCGGGCGCGGGTCTCGCGCAAGAGGTCGGCGAGCTGAGCGGCCGAAAGTTTGCCGATTTCGATGAAATCGGTTTCGCGGTGTTGCCTCGTCTCATTCACGGTGAGACTATTTTTTACTCCACTCAGAGGTCGGTATCAAGCAGGGCTCTTTTCCATGAGATCCAACCAGGGTCGAAATTCTTCAAACCAACGCCGGCCCCGGTTCTCCAGGAGGTAGCGGCGTGCTGCCATGAGCTGGGAGCGCTCCTTGGACGATAGGGGTAAGGGCAGGTTTTTGTTCTTTGCCCGGTTCACGCGTTCGCAAAAGCCTCGCATCGCGCGCCAGTGTTTTATTGCCCCCTCGCCGAATCTTTCCCCGATTACACGTCTCCAGCTCTTCTCAGGGTTATAGGCAACAGGGTCCGCCGCGTAATTGAAGCAAGTGGCTAGCGGAATGAAGCTCAGTGTTTCCTGTAGCAGGGGATTATTCAAATAGCCATACACTTGTTCCGGCAATCGCGGGTCTCTTCCGGTTAGAGGGCTCAGGTGCATTTCCTGGCTCATGCTCAGATCATTGACCGGATAGTTGTCCCACAGGATCAGGCGGCGCCTGAGCCGCTTGGCAACTTTGCGGGCGTGTGCCAGGGTGATTTTTTTTGACACCACCGAAGGGCCGGTCCAAAAGCAGGCAACGGATTGAGGGAGGTGGTCGGTAAGTGTTTCTAGGAACGAGGATTCAAACTCGCCGAAAATGCGGGCCAGCAACGGATCTTCCGTATAATAGGAAGGACAAATCCACCATTCCACATCCGTCCATGCGGCTGGTTGTTGAGTGAAAATCTTCTTGAGCCAGATACCTTCTGCCTTCGCAAGGCTTCCGTCGAATGGCATTTTGTCTTCCGCGTGTTCCAGTTGTGACGGGATGTCGTCAAAGAGGACAGCGAAAGTGCGCACGCCAGCTTCGTAAAATCGTTTTGCTTTGGTTAACAGGGTAGCGACGGGTTCCTCAGCCGAAAAGCAGAGTCCCTTCCCGGGATGGAAGCCGTACACGAAGTCGATCCGGCACACTTGCGCGAGGCGGATGAGTTTGAGCAACTCCGTCCATTCTTTTTTTGGATAAGGCTCTGTCCAGCGCTCACGATGATAGGGGTCGTCTTTAGGCGCGTAGAGATAGGTATTCATCCCTCGGTTGGCGCCGAACTCGAAGAGGGCGGCGCGGTGGCCCATGCTCCACGGCGGACCGAAAAATCCCTCGACGATTCCCCGGCGCTGAAAAGTAAGTTTGGCTGGCATGCGAAGCCAATCTGGCATAGGAAAAGGGGAGGTGCAAGGATGTGCACCCACTCTTAGCCCAGCCTTGACCCGCAAGAATCAAGTTGATCACAGCCTCTTCGTGCTCTGAGATTGACTAAGAGCGGCTAATCGGTTAAATCTCGAGCCTAAATTTGTTCTCAAATCTGGGCGACCGGTTTGACAAACGCGTGAGAGGCCCGCGCATGAGGAAGATCCGATTATTGCTCATCGAAGATAATCGCCTTCTCAGGGAAGGACTTACAGAGATGATCAAAAAACAGAGGGGTCTCGACCTGGTCGGCGCCTCTGAAAAGTTTGAAGGTGTTTTGTCCAAGGAACAGAAATTAAAACCCCAGGTGGTTCTTTTGGATCAGTGTTTGCGAGATCAAAACAGTTTGCACGTGGCGGAAATAATTACAAAGGAGTTTCCAGAGACCAAAGTGATCGTGATGGGTCTCATACCTGTGAAGGCGGATGTCATGGAGTTTGTGAAAGCAGGCGCCTCAGGCTTCATCCTTAAGGATTCAACTTTTGATGATTTTCTGAAAACCATAAGATCGGTAGCCCAGGGTGGGAAGGTTCTCCCACTGGCATTGACCGGTTCGCTCTTTTCTCAGATTGTCGAAGTTGCGGTCAGAAACGGCAAGGTGCAATTGAACGATGTGCGGATAACTAAGCGGGAACGGGAGATTATTGACCTGATTTCGGAAGGCTTGAGCAATAAGGAAATCGCCCAAAGGCTTCACCTCGCTCCCTACACAGTAAAGAACCATGTGCATCACATCCTAGAGAAACTTGCCCTCCACAGTCGCCTACAGATAGCCGTCCATGCCCGTGTTGAAGGAAGTCCTAAACCAAGTCGATAATACCCGCCTTACCGACTGACTTAGTAGTCCAAAAGAGCTAGCTCCCTTTTGATCCTTTAGATCTATTCTACCCTGCCGTCATCCTGGTGTATCTTCGCCCTCAGGGCTGTGGCAACGGCGAAATAAAACTAGAGGAGTCGTTTTGATGGGGTCGGGCGTTTTTCAGCAGGCTGTTTTAATCTTAACCAAACCACGTAGGAGGAGATCATGGGCCAGAAAAGTAAAGTAACTTTATGGTTGCTCGCCCTGGTTTTTGGTCTGCTGACTGTAACCTGGGCGATGGATAATGGCTTCATACCGGTCACGGCAAAAGAGCTACCAAAGGAGCAGCATGTAAAGGCTTTACCCGCTCCGGATATGAAGGCAAGTGTCATGGTCAGAACGCGGCAAGCCTATGGCAAGCTCCCTCTTCACTTTGAGGCCAACCAGGGCCAGACCGATGCCGAGGTCAAGTTCCTCTCCCGTGGGAGGGGCTACGCGCTGTTTCTGACAGCTAACGAAGCGGTGATGGTGTTGAGGAGCGAAACTGTTCTCCGCATGAACCTCGTAGGGGCTGACTCCGAGCCCCAGGTGATTGGACTCGATCAACTCTCGGGTAAGGTCAACTACTTCATCGGCAACGACCCAAAGAAGTGGCGCACCAACGTCCCTACCTACGGCAAGGTCAGATACCAGAATGTCTATCCCGGCATTGACCTCGTCTATTACGGCAACCAAAGGCAACTTGAATATGACTTCATCGTCGCGCCGGGTGCCGACCCCAAGGCGATCAGGCTCGCGTTCGAAGGAGCGAACAAGATTGAGACCGACTCCCAGGGCGATCTTGTGCTGTCGACTTCCAGCGGCGATGTCCTGTTGAAGAAGCCTCACATTTACCAGCTCGTCAACGGTGTCAAGCAACCCATCGCCGGTGACTACGTGTTCAATCCAAAATCGCCAGTGGTCGGTTTCCAACTCGCCGCCTACGACACCACCAAGCCTCTGGTGATCGATCCGGTGTTGTTCTATTCGAGCTATCTCGGCGGGAGCGGCGCCGACTCCGGCCACGGCATCGCCGTGGCCGCCGACGGCAGCGCCTATGTGACAGGCACCACGATCTCGTCCAACTTCCCAGGCGCGGGAATGAACCCGGCCGGGAAAATTCCCGCTACGCTGGTCCCCGGCGCCTCGACCGACGTGTTCGTGGCGAAGCTGGTGGTCGATCCCAACACCTTCGCGTTGAGCTTGGGCTACTCCACCTATCTGGGCGGCAGCGGCGAGGACTCCGGTAATGCCATCGCCGTGGACTCCTCCGGCAACGCTTACGTGACGGGCACTACATACTCGACGGACTTTCCCTTCACCGCCGGCGCCTACGACAAGACCTGCGGCACGGATGGCAACTGCAATGGCGACAAGCCCGACGCCTTTGTGGCGAAGCTTAATTCCGAAGGAAGCGCTCTCCTCTACTCCACCTATCTCGGCGGGAGTAACGAGGACTTTGGCTTCGGCATCGCTGTGGACAACCAGAGCAACGCCTATGTGACGGGGTCGACCTTTTGTCCCGGTGGCAACAGCTGTGGCGGCGGCGGCATTGACAACGATTTTCCGGTGACTTCAGGGGCCTTCTCGACCGTTGATCCCCACATGGACAGTTTCATGACGAAGCTGAGCACGGATAATTCCAAGTCCAATGGCGCCTGCACCATCCTCAACCCCAAGGAGACGTACAACGACTGCGCTGACCTCCTCTACTCCACCTACCTGATCGCATCTGGGAACGGACAGGGGGATGACGAAGGCTTCGCCATCGCCGTGGACGCCTCCGGCAACGCCTACGTGGCGGGATGGACCTTAGCCAGTGACTTGCCCACGAAGAATGCCTTTCAGGGAATTCAAGCCGGCAACCGAGATGCCTTCGTGATGAAGCTGAAGCCGGATAACTCGAACTCGAAAGTGCCTTGCACCCCGTCCAACGCCACCGTGCAGTATAACGACTGTGCCGATCTCCTCTACTCCACCTATCTCGGCGGCGGCCCTGGCCAGGAGAGTAGTGGCGGGAATGCGATCGACCTCGCCATAGCGGTGGACTCCTCCGGCTTCATCTATGTGACGGGGGGGACCAACGCGGCCAACTTCCCGGGTCTGGGACCAGGCAACATCGCCCCGAAGCTAGGGTCCGGCGCCAAGGGTGCCCTTGGAGACGTCTTTGTCGCGAAGCTGGATCCTTCTCCCGCCAACTGTACGCCGGTACAAAACACAAATATCACTTGTGTCGAATCCTTAATCTACTCCATCTACATCGGTGGGACTGACGTGGACACAGGCTTTGGCATCGCCGTGGATAATCAAGGCAATGCCTATGTGACGGGGAAGACCGATTCGACCGACTTTCCCGGCGCGGGGAGCGAGACCGCCCCGAAACTGGGCCAAGGGCAATTCGGAGAGGGCGGCGACGTCTTCGTCGCGAAAGTGAATCCATCGGGTACCCAGATCCTCTACTCGACGTTGCTCGGCGGCACAGGCGGGGACACGGCCAGCGGGATCGCTCTGGACGCCTCGTGCAACGCCTACGTGACGGGCCAGACCTTTTCCCCCGACTTCCCTCTGATGAACCCCCTCCTACAGAACTTCGCCAATAAGATCAACGTCGGCGAAAACGGCGACGCGTTCGTCGCCAAGATCGCCCAACTGGGGTTTCGCGCCTACATCGGCAATTTCAGCGCGGGCAGCGTCTCGGTGATCGACACCCACACCAACACCGTCGGAGCGAATCCCATCACGGTGGGGACGAGCCCCGAAGGCGTCGCGGTGCACCCGGATGGTACGCGGGTCTACGTGGCGAATCTTGGAAACAGCTCCGTGTCGGTCATCAACACTGCAACGAACACGGTGATGGAGACGGTGCCCCTGGGGGTCAACCTAAATCCCATCGGCGTCGCCGTGCATCCGCTTGGCAAGTGGGTCTATGTGGCGAACAGCGGCGTCGCCCCCAACAAGTTCACGCACACCATCTCGGTAATCGACACCGCGACCAACGCCCTGTTGGACCTCGACCTGAACGTCCCCGGGATCCAGCAGGTGGAGCTCGCCATCGTCGGGCAGGCAAACGTGCCCTTCGGCATTGCGGTGAGCCCGGACGGCACTAAGGTCTATGTGACAAACCTGGTCGGGAACTTTGTCACCGTGATCAATGTGAACACCACGACGACTCCGCCGACCCATAGCTTCGTCACTACGGTGCCCGTGGGCACTTCACCTCAGGGTGTGGCGGTGAGCCCGGATGGCAGTAAGGTTTATGTGGCGAATGGTGGAAGCGGCAGCGTGTCCGTGATCAAGACGACCGACGACACCAAGATCAATTTCAATACCAACAGCACCGATATCGAGCTCGGCGCTACGACCAGTCCGTTCGGCGTCGCGGCGCATCCGGACGGGCACACCGTCTACGTGACCGACGGTGCGGGCAGTAGCCTCTTTGTCCTCGAGTTCACCATGCCGTTACCCGCGCTTCCCACCAAGACCACGGTGGGAGTCGGGAATAACCCGAGAGGCGTGGCGGTCACCCCGGATGGTGCGCTGGTCTACGTGGCCAACGTGTCCGACGACTCCGTGTCGGTAATCAACACGGCGAACGACAAGCGGATTGTCTTTACCTCGCCAGACGCGAACGCGAATGGTGATCTGAAGGTCGGCACCGGCCCGGTCGCCCTTGGCCAGTTCATCGGCTTCCCGGTGCTGGACAAGGACGGGGATGGGATCCAAGATCTGGTCGATCGGTCTCTGGATGGAACTCAAGACCAGAGCAATAATTCCAACAACAAGACCTTCTCAAACAAGCACCTCTGCGGCACGGTCTCTGGCGAGATCCTTTCGGGGACGGCCGCGATCCAGAGCTTTGCCGGGCTTGTCGCAAAAGCCGGCCCCGGGGGAGCGCAGATCAAACTCTGTGACTTCAACACAGTTCTCCTGTCCGGAGGTCAGGTCCAGCCGCTCAGTTGCGGCTCGTTGACCGCGGAGGTCGTGGTGGGACCATTCCAGATCCTCCTTGGAACCTCCGGAATTGCGACCGTGCCCACGGGAGTGACGGTCAGAGTCGCAGAGATCGCCGATGGACAGTTCGAGGTTCAGAACTTGGGAGGCGAAGGGACGATCATCGTTGAGTTCAACGGGCAGGTGACGGAAGTTGGACCTGGAGGCTCCGGGACCTTTTCTCCTGACAGCGACGGCGACGGCGTTCCCGACCATAAAGATCAGTGCTCCGGTACTCCCTCTGGTAAGGTAGTCGACGCCAACGGCTGCAGTGGCGAGCAGCTTATCGCCAAGGCCTGCCCGTGCGCCGGACCAACCTCGGGCGGGAGCTGGAAAAATCACGGCACGTACGTATCCTGCGTCACGCGGGAGGCCGAAAGGGTAGCGAAATCCGGGCTGATCAATCAGAAGGATAAAGGCGCCATCGTGAATCAAGCGGCGCGGTCAACCTGCGGCGGAAAGTAAGCGAAGTAGCCTTTGGTATCATCTTGCGCAATATGCCAGTCACCCCTAGGGCACAGGCAATAAGCGGAGAATAAGGAGGTCATATGCTAAAGTCTATATGTCGATTGGTCTTGATACCCATTCTATGCCTTTTGGCCTTACAAGGTCCAGTTAGCCTGGTCCTAGCCGCCAACGAGGTCTTTCTCTCCAACGACACGGCCCAATCCACGGTACGGTTGTCTGCGAGGTGGATGACACTGCTTTGCACTTTTTTTTTTGAAATCCATTCCGACCGCGAGCATTATTTGCTCGGTAACGCAGTAACGGCCCTCTCTGCCGAGAAAGCGTTGTCTCGTCCTCAAGCTTTGTTG
>JACPSE010000067.1 GCA_016193465.1 Deltaproteobacteria bacterium | reverse complement strand
GCTTTGCGGTCCTCATCGTCGCCGAAGATGTCTTCTCGCGCGTTGCCGCGCGAGGTCACATGGTATAACGCGCCATCAAATTCTACTCTGAGAGGACGAGCCATGACTTAGAGCAACTAACACAACGGACGGCAAATAACACAAATAACAAGATACAAGACCTGACCCCAATTACTGAGTTACATTTTAGATTGCGCGACACATGCGATTGATATAAAAACGTGTTTGAGTATAACGTCCCACCGATTTAGGCGGCTTCATAACTAAGGAGGAGGAAAGAATGGGAAATTTTTACGACACATGGCTCAGCTTCTGGGAACAATCCCAGAAAGAGAAAAAGAAAGCTCGCAAAGCAATCCATGAGGAGGAGCTTGAGTGGATCCGCACTTCCCAGGATTACCGCGCCGCTCTCATGTGCGCTCCCGAGACCGGCTTCCACACCTGGGGCAGCGAGACCATGATAGCCGAGATTCCAGTGGGCTGGCACACGGGCAAGCACGCCCACGGGGAGGAAGGGATTTACATCGTCGAGGGAGAAGGATGCAGCATCATCAAACTCGCTGGAGAGGAGGGTCCCGGCCTGCGTTTTGATTGGGGCAAAGGGAGCACCATCTGGATCCCCTCCGGAGCGGAGCACCAGCATTTTAATACCGGGAAGGCTACCGTCCGCTATTTTTCCTTCACGGCGCTTCATCTGGAGCATTGGCTCGGTTTCGGGAAGATAGATCAGCTCGACAATGCGGCAGAGACGCGCTCCCGCCCTGAAGCCCCCGCAGCACAATCGGGCCTCGACAGAAAAGGACGCCGGATAGTTCTCTGCTGGGAGGAGGCCTCTTCGCACGGCCCGCAGGGCGATTGGAGTCGCCATTCAAAAGTCGTCTCTTTCATGAGCCCGAAGCAGGGCTTTAAAAACTTTGAGATCCAGATCAGCGGCATCATGTCCGACAAACCGGGCCAGCAGCTCGGAGGCAGGCACGCCCACATGGAGGCCATCCTTTATATTCTAGGAGGCGAAGGCTACACGGTCGCCGATGGCGAGCGAATAGATTGGAAAAAAGGAACATGCCTCCATGTCCAAGGGCCGCAGACTATCCATGAGCATTTCTGCACCGGCAAGGAGCCTTCCATGATGCTGCGCTGCGCCCCCGGCATCAGGATGAATTTCGCCCATTACTGCTCCTTGGAGCGCTTCCCCTACTTGCGGTTTACCCACGAGGGCGAGTTGCTCCACGAGATCAGGGAGGTAAACCTGGAAGAGTCTCATCGAAAGCTTGGGGCCTAGGATCGGACAAAGGGAGAGTCTCGCCTCAGCCACTCAAAAACAGGGCGTCGGCTCTTTAGCTTGCGCGCCGACGCGAAGGCCTGGTCGTGGCGCCACGGCCCTGAAGGACGAAAATGAGCTCCTCAAATATGTGCTTCTCTTTTGCTCTCCGTGTCCGCAACTCCTACACCTGAACCACGCGGTAGCGGGCAGACTCGGGATGGGCATCTAACCACTTATAGTATTCCCATGCCTCGGGGATATAGTCCGGCCCCCTTCTTTCCAGCCCCGGCCGCAGGAGAAGCTTGGGGATGGTCTTGGGCTCGCCAATCTGCATGGCAAGCCAGGTGAGCTCCGCCTGGTACTCGGCATGAATTGCCTCAACAGTGGCTGTTTCCAGGTTAGGCGCGGCGAACAACATCCCATGCGTGCGCAGGTGCACGCCGATATGGTTGCCCAGCTTCTCAGCCACCTGCCGCCCCTCGGAGGCATTTTTAATGGTGGCATAACTCTCATCGTAAACGGGCAGGGGCTCTGTGGCTACGGCAGAAAGGTCAGGGTGCAAAACCGGCAGGATAGTTTTCCCGGCAATTCCCATCATCGTAGCCCATTTTTGGTGGCTATGGACAACGCCATTGACATCAGGGCGGGCGCGGTACACCTCGGCATGGAGGGCCCATTCGCTAACGCGCGTGACGTTGTCCGGGCCGGTCAGCTTGTTGCCGTCCAGGTCCAGAACGATGATATTTTCCGCCCGGAGCCGGTTCATGTGGATGTGAGGCCACGGCTTGATGAGGAATCTGTCGGTCCCGGGGATACGCACACTGGAATGGCCGGAGCTAGTAGTGAGCCCGGTTGCGAATAGTATGCGGTGGGACAGGGCTACAATTTCTTTCAATTCGTCTATGCCCCTGGTAGTCATTTCGGACGCCTCCTTTCAAGAGCATCTCGGAAGCTTCACAGAGGATTAGAGCTGGACGCGTCTAAAGCGGACCACTTCCCGGTCCTGGTCGGCCCACGTGAAGAGGTTGCCCCAGTTATCGCGCTCTATACCCTCATGCTTCTCTTTTTCTCTGCGGACAAAGCGCCTTTCAATGCTGCGCCGCATGTAGCGCTCGGGAATCTCTTCTCGTTCGCCCGCCTGCATGGCCAGCCAATTCATCTCGGCTTGATGCTCGGCGTTAACGGCGGCAGCAACCGCCTCCTGCACATCAATACCCACGATGACTACACCATGGTTCCGCAGGTGGCAGCCCACACCGCTCCCTAGCGCCTTAGCGACGGCCCTTCCCTGGTCTACTGTTGCCGTGTCGGAATCATGGTCATACACCCCGTACGCTGGATAGACCACGGACGAGCGGGAGGGGTGGTGCACCGGCAGGATGGTCTGGCCAGCGATGCCAAACACCGTGCACCACTTCTGGTGCGTGTGGGCCACCCCGCCCACATCGGGGCGCGCCTTATAAATCTCTGTATGCAAGGACCACCCGTCAGGGACTCGTGCTCCGCCTGGCGCATCAATGATGTTTCCCTCCAGGTCTATTGTCACTATCATCCCCGCGGTGACCTGATCCATGCCCACATAGGACCTGGGCCTGATAAGGACGCGGTCGGTGCCAGGTATGCGGGCACTGGCATGACCCATGTACGAGGCCAATCCGTAATGGTGCAAAGCACGATTGGCCAGGGCAACCTGCTCCTTCAACTCTGCGCTATCTTCTGTCGTCATAAATGTACCTCCTTTCCAGCGAGTTCCACGATGCTTTTCTGTTAACCGTCAGCAAGGTGAATACCTTTTCACTTTGCCTTCTCCTCTCTAGGAAAACCAAAAGCCTCGACAGCCATTTTTTCCCACTTGTGGGTAATCGGAAAAGTTTTATAATCGTTAAGACACACCTTTTTCCCCTTGACCTCCTTAGCCGCAGCGCTAAGCGGAAAGTGAATAGACGCTTTAAGCGGCTCGTTGTCATCTAGGATCTTCTGTCCTTCAGGGCTGGCCTCGTGCTCCAGGAACAAAAGGGCGCTATAGGGATTGCGACTTGAGTTTAATACGATCTCTGGCTCTAAAAGCGTTGCCGGCACCGGCTCAACAAACTTTATCCCTACGTTATCCTTGGGGGATTTCGACTTTAACCTCACAGCCGAGTGGTAGTAGGTCCCTGAGTGAAGGAGCTGCTCACCGGAATTCAAGTATGCCAGGCCTCTACTATGTCCCCGGATCCAGACAGGCTCCTGGGCACGCATCTTTTTCGCGTAGTTCACCATCCACTCCTCCCCCAACCCTTGCTCCGGGCACGAAGCAAATATCGAGTAGACGAGCGGCCGGACCTCGACCATAAACTTTTTCCCCTTAAACTCAGGCTTTAAGAAGTCCTCCCAACTGTTTGGAACCTTTTCCGCAGAGATGAGATTTTTGTTGTAGGCGACGACGAAGAGGGCGGTCGCCAAGCTCACAACTGTGCGGTTTTTAGGGTCCACCATTTTCAGCGGGATGTTTAATACCCCCTGTTCTGCCATGCCCAGGATGTCAAACTTCTTCGCAAAGGGCAGGTATTCCGGGTAATAGTCGTGCGAGAGGTTGACTACGTCGAATTCCGTCGCCCTGCCGGTCTTCAATTCTAAGAGGAAGCGCTGGGCAGCATCGGTCCCGCTGGTCTCCACCATCTTTACTTCCAGGAAGGGATATCTGTTTTTAAAGCTCTTGATCAGGTGAGGATAGCTAGCAGGCTCCGAAGAGCTGAGTATCTGGATGGCCCCTCCTTTCTTTGCCTTGGCGACAATCTCGTCGTGGCCAGTCTCAAAGATGAATCCCTTTGCCTCAGCTTCCTTCTGCGCCTTTAATAAACCGGCTGACGCGGCAAAGACATCACGGCTGACCAACACAAGGCTTAGAGACAATAACAGCAGCGTCGCTGCCTTGAAAGAGCTCACCTTCATGGTTCACACCCCCTTAAATAAAGTTTCACAGCTTGCCTAAGGCCCGCAGCACCTTCTCCGGAGTGATGGGCAACTCGGTGATCCTCACCCCAATCGCCTCATAAATGGCGTTGGCCACCGCCGGCGCTATCGGACTCACCGCCACCTGCGCCGTCGCCTTGGACCCCATAGGACCAGGCCCATCCCCATTCTCTACCATCAACGAAAAAAACTTCTCCGGCAGGTCGGGCAACAGGGGAAGCCGATACTGAAATGGATCCCCGTTCAATAACTGCCCGTCCCGATACACCATCTCTTCATAAAAGGTATTGCCCAGCCCCATAATGGCGCCACCGTCCAACTGTCCCCTACACGCAAGCGGGTGAATCGCCTTGCCCACATCGGCCACGTTGGCATATTGCAGCAAACTTACCTTTCCCGTCTCCGCGTCCACCTCCACCTCGGCCGCCGCGGCACTCGGGTTCCAGTGAGGAACCACCCCCTGCCAGGGATTGTTATACCGTGGAGTAGCAAACCATCCCTTCCCCATCACCACCAGCGACGCTCCCTCCGCGGCCACGATATCTCCTATAGAAAAACTCTGCTCCCCATACAGGAGCCGTCCACCCTCGAAGCGCCAATCCTCCGCCTTCCCGCCCTTCGCCCTCGCTGCTACCTCCCGAAGCTCCCGCTTCAAATCCTCACACGCCCGCTGGGCCGCATTCCCCAAAGTTACCGTTGAACGTGAGCTCCCAACACCCGCAAAGTAGGGGTTGTTTGTATCCGGATGAGTGACCTGCACCTGGCTGTCAGGGATGCCCAAAGTCTCAGCCGCCACCCGGGCAAGCATGGTGTAAATCCCCTGGCCAATTTCCACCCCCGCATGCCGAACCTTCACAACCCCGCTGCGATCCACCGTGACCGTCACCCAGGCATCGCTGGTCCCGGAATAGCAATGGCGCAACGAGACGGCCATCCCTTTCCCTTGCACAACCTTCGATCCCGCCTCCGGCGCCATCTTTTTTGTCCCTACCCGCTTTGACCTCCCGTCCCAACCAATGGCACGCACCGCCCGCGAGAGCAGATCGTCCATGTCAGAATCAAACGGCCCGGTCCCCTCAAATACCTGATCCCCACGCCGATAAAAATTCTTCAGCCGAAACTCCATCGGATCTATCCCCAACTCCCGCGCTATCATGTCATAGTGCGACTCAAATCCCCAAGTAGTCTGCGCCCTCCCTACCGCGCGAAAGGCGCCCGCCGGCACCTTGTTCGTGTAATAAGAATGGGCAACAACGCGCAAATGAGGAATACGATATGGCCCCCAGGCAAGCGATGCCCCTCGAACGGCAGCCCCCTTGGCTCCGCCATAAGCCCCCTTGTCCACCGACAGTTCAATGTCCAGGGCCATTAGAGTTCCGTCTGACTTTACCCCTGTCTTCGCACGCCACACCATCGAATGACGAACGCCGGTCTTAAAACTGTCCTCTACCGACGGGATAAACGTAACCGGCCTGCCTGTCTGGCGCGCCAGACAAAGCGCAATAATGTGCTCAGGCTTCACCTCCTTCGACCCAAAACCTCCCCCAACATAGGACATCCGTATGCGCACATTATCCGGCTCTACCCCAAACAACTCCGCAACCTCCCGCTTGCCACTAAAGGGATGCTGCACAGGCGCCACAAGCTCAATCTCGCCGCCGCGCACGCTTGCGATGCATACGCCGATGTTCTCTATCGGATAGTGAAAAACCGTAGGAAAAAAATAGCTCCCTTCAAAGGTCCGGTCCGACTCCCGAAACCCTTCTTCTATGTCGCCCCAACCGATCCTGAACTCCCCCACCAAATTGCCCCCCCGCTCCTCGTGCACCAAAGGAGTATCCGGCTTCCTCGCCTCCCGCACATCAAATACCGCCGGCAACTCCTCATACTCCACCTCGATCAATGCCACCGCCTCTCCGGCAATGGCCAAACTCTCTGCCGCCACACCGGCGACCGGCTCACCCTGAAATCGCACTTTGCCCATGGCTATAAACGGCTGAGAGCGATGCGTGTAAGAGCTCATGCCCCCGAGATGGTCCCTCGTGAGAACAGCCAGAACTCCAGGAAGCCGCTTCGCCTTTTCGATGTTTATGGAACGAACGCGGGCGTGAGAATAAGGACTGCGCAAAATGGCACAAAAGAGCGCGCCAGGCGGTAATAAAAGATCTTCCGTGTAAAGGGCCTGCCCGGTTACCTTCGCCCGAATATCCACACGGTCTAAACTCTCCGCCATGTCACAGTTACCCTTTTCTCAACAACGGAGCGATTGTTACCACCCGAGGTGCGAACTTGCGATTATTTCCATTCGATTGCAGCTCCTACTTCTTTAACTCAGCCTTTGGAAAACCGAAGGCCTCAAAGACCTTGGACTGCCATTCGCCTATACGCTGATAGTCCTCCCAGCTCGGAATAGAGAGCTTCTTCCCTTTAAGCTCCCGCTCCACCGCACCACCGCGCACATAAACTGACGAGTTCATCGGCTCGTTCTCATCCGCTATCTTCTGAGCTTCAGGACTGGCCATCCACTCAAAGAAGAGAAGCGCTGCGTGGGTATGCTGAGAGGCAGCCAGAATCCCCATCTGCAGGGCCAAGGTCAGAGGGACAGGCTCCAGGATAGCATACTGGAGTACTCCAGCAGGGTCCTTTGCCTGAACCCCTTTCACGGTGTGGAAATTAGGTCCCGCCATCATCGGAATCTCTCCAGCTAGAACAGAAGTCAGCGTCCTGGTCGCGCCCCGAACCCAAAAAGGGTTCTGGGTTGCTATCTTCTTGGAAAAGTCAAGCATCTTCTCCAACCCCCATGCAGGCACCAGCCCCGCGATCTCCGTAGGGCGAATGTCCAGAGCCAGCTTTCTCCCCTTAAATTCAGGTTTCAGAAGATCTTCCCAAACCTTCGGGAGCTGGCTCGCAGGAATCAGATTCTTGTTATAGGCAGTTACCGCAAAGCGGCTCTGGAAGGAGGCAATGTTGCGTTGTTTGGGATCTATCATCTGAGGAGGTATCCGCAGGATTCCCCGTTCCACCATCGCCAGGATATCAGCCTTCCAAAGATAGGGAATGTATTCGGTGCGGAAGTCGGTGGAGAGTCCAACGACATCCCACTCCTTAGCCACCCCGCTTTTGACCTCGAGAAGAAGCCTCTGGGCAGCATCCGATCCCGTGCTCTCCTGAAAATAGAAGTCAATAAACGGGTATCTCTTCGTAAAAGCAGCCATGGTGGCCTTAATGGTTGCGCTCTCCATGCTGCCAATAGCACGGAGTCGCCCTTCTTTTTTGGCCTTGGCGACAATCTCGTCGCGGTCCGTGAGGAACGCGTAGCCCTTCGCCTCGGCCTCTTTCTTCGCTTTCTGCAAAGCAGCGCTATCCGCGCCCAAGGCGGCAGGACTGGACAAGGAGCCAAACATAAAAAACAGGACGAGCGCTTTGAGAAGAACAGTTTTCACGGGGCACCTCCTTCACACAAAGGAATGACGCGCTATCTGTCTCAGTACATCTGAGCAATCTTCTGCCGGGTTTGCAATCACAGCTTCCTCAGGAGCCGCAGCACTTTCTCCGGAGTGATGGGCAACTCGGTGATCCTCACACCTGTGGCCTCATAAATGGCGTTGGCCACCGCCGGCGCGATCGGACTCACTGCCGTCTGCCCCATGCCCTTCGATCCCATAGGACCGGGGCCATCTCCATTCTCGACCATCAACGAAAAAAACTTCTCCGGCAGGTCGGGCAACAGGGGAAGCCGATACTGAAAAGGATCTGCGTTGACCACTTGACCGTCCCGATACACAATCTCCTCATAAAACGTGTTCCCCAGCCCCATAATCGCGCCACCATCCAACTGGCTTTTGCAGGCAACGGGGTGAATCGCCTTCCCCACATCGGCCACGTTGGCATATTGCAGCAAACTTACCTTTCCCGTCTCCGCGTCCACCTCCACCTCGGCCACCGCGGCGCTGAGTTCCCAGTGAGGTACTACCCCCTGCCAGGGATTGTTATACCGTGGAGTCCCGAACGAGCCTTTTCCCATCACCACGAGGGATGCGCCCTCAGCAGCCACTAATTCGCCCAGAGAAAAGCTCTGCTCCCCATACAGGAGCCGTCCACCCTCGAAGCGCCAATCCTCCGCCTTCCCGCCCTTCGCCCTCGCTGCTACCTCCCGAAGCTCCCGCTTCAAATCCTCACACGCCCGCTGGGCCGCATTCCCCAACGAGACGGTGCAACGCGAACTCCCGACGCCGTCAAAGTAGGGGCTGTTTGTATCCGGATGAGTGACCTGCACCTGGCTGTCAGGGATGCCCAAAGTCTCAGCCGCCACCCGGGCAAGCATGGTGTAAACCCCCTGCCCAATCTCCACCCCCGCATGCCGAACCTTCACAACCCCGCTGCGATCCACCGTGACCGTCACCCAGGCATCGCTGGTCCCGGAGTAACCATGGCGAAACGTCACTGACATCCCGTTGCCCCGCAGAAGTTTGGACTCCACCTCCGGCGCCATCTTTTTTGTCCCTACCCGCTTTGACCTCCCGTCCCAACCAATGGCACGCACCGCCCGCGAGAGCAGATCATCCATGTCAGAATCAAACGGCCCGGTCCCCTCAAATACCTGATCCCCACGCCGATAAAAATTCTTCAGCCGAAACTCCATCGGATCTATCCCCAACTCCCGCGCTATCATGTCATAGTGCGATTCAAATCCCCAAGTAGTCTGCGCCCTCCCTACCGCGCGAAAGGCCCCCGCCGGTACCTTGTTCGTGTAATAAGAATGGGCAACAACGCGCAAATGAGGAATACGATATGGCCCCCAGGCAAGCGATGCCCCTCGAACGGCAGCCCCCTTGGCTTCCCCATAAGCCCCTTTATCCACTAACAGCTCAACGTCCTGAGCTACCAACGTCCCATCCAACTTCACCCCTGTCTTCGCACGCCACACCATCGAATGACGAACGCCGGTCTTAAAACTGTCCTCCGCCGAAGGGATAAACATAACCGGCCTGCCTGTTTCCCGCGATAACCAAAGTGCAATGGCGTGCTCAGGCTTCACCTCCTTCGACCCAAAACCTCCCCCAACATAGGACATCCGTATGCGCACATTATCCGGCTCTACCCCAAAAAGCCCCACCAACTCCCGCTTGCCACTAAAGACGTGCTGCACAGGCGCCACAAGCTCAATCTCGCCGCCGCGCATCTCCGCGATGCATACGCCGATGTTCTCTATCGGATAGTGAAAAACCGTAGGAAAAAAATAGCTCCCTTCAAAGGTCCGGTCCGACTCCCGAAACCCTTCTTCCATGTCGCCCCAAGCAATCCTGAAATCGCCAAAAAAATTGCTCCCCCGCTCCTCATGCACCAGCGGCGCACCTGGCTCCGCCGCCTCCCTGACGTCGAAAACAGCCGGCAATTCCTCATACTCGACCTCAATCATTTCCACAGCCTCTTGAGCAATCGCCAAACTCTCCGCTGCCACCGCCCCTATTGCCTCACCCTGAAAACGAACTTTGTCTGTCACTACAAGCGGCTGGGACCGATGCTCATACGACTTCATGCCCGTCAGGTTATCCCTTGTCAGCACGGAAAGAACTCCGGCAAGGCCTTTAGCCTTCTCAACGTTCATAGAGCGAATCCGGGCATGAGGGTAGGGACTGCGCAGAATTGCACAGAAAAGCGTGCCCGCCGGCAATGGAAGGTCTTCGGTGTAAAGAGCCTGTCCGGTTATCTTTGCCCGAATGTCTACCCGCTCCAACTCTCCACCATTGTTATCCTCGGCCCTCTTGTAATAAGAGGGACTAACGCCCCTCTTCCCAACCAGGAACCACAGCTACAACCTCTACTTCCAAAAGCATATCGTCGCGCATCAACCCCCCACAAAGCGTGGTGCTTGCCACCGGCGTAGTAAAATAGTCTTCTACCACCGAGCGCATCTTCTCATGATAGAGCTTAGCGTTAGCCACGTGAACCGCACGCTTGATGACATGCTCAAAAGAGCTCCCGGCCGCCTCGAGAATGCCCTTGATGTTTTCCATGGTCTGACGGGCATGCTCTGCCGCATCCGTCACGTAGCCCTCTTCACCCGGGCGCCGCCCGGATTGCCCGGTCACAAAGACCAGCGGCCCAACACGGACCGCATGCGCTGAAGTGGGCCCTCGGGTGCGCGGAACGCGCCCCTCAGGAGCAGTTATCACTGTCTTGCTCCAACCCTTCGCCATAGCCACCTCCTATAGCTGGACACCTACAGAGCGATACGCGGTCTCACCTACTTGCCTAGATACATCTCAGCAATTTTCTGCCGCACTTCCATCATGATCTTGTTCTGTTCTTTAGTTTCAATAAATCTGTACTTGGTCCCATATTGCGCGAGCCGCTTGTTTAGAAACGAGTCTTCCTCCGGCCAGGCCAGACCGTTCCTGGTGAGCTTTTCAAACAACGGCCGGCCTTCGGTGGTGATCCAAGCCGCCCACAGATGGGCCAAATTACGATGCGGCGCCCCCTTCGGAATAATCAAGTGCTCGATCTCGATCGGAATCTCAGACGGCGTCAGCCAATCCACCGGCGCCCCCTGAATCTTGCGAAAATCTGCCTGGCCAATGGTGGCTACTCCTAAGGTTGCCTCCCCAGACTCCACCGTAGCGGCCGCACCCCGTGAGCCCTTGGCAAATAGGGGTTGATTGGCTATAAGCTTTCGGGTTAGCTCAAATACCTTCTCTGTGCCCCAAAAAGGAGCGAAGTAGTGGAAGGGGGAACCGTCTTGGTTGACAGCCACCTGGCCGCGCCACTTCGGGTCGGTAAGACCTTCCCACGTTCGCGGCACCTCAGCTTCCTTGACCCGATCCGCCCGATAAACGATGCAATAGGCTAAATGCCAATAATCGAGGACCTTGCCCCGGAAAGCTGGCCTCAGCCGCTCCACACGCCTCTTAATCGCAGGAAATTCCTGGCCAAAGATCCCAACCCAATCGAAGTCCTCAAGCAGACTTTTCTCGGCCAGTATAAAAACCGTATCCGAGGAGCCTTGACCAAGATCTACCTCTATCCGCCCGGCCTGAGAGCCGGCGAGAACTCGAGGGGTAAAGTCTCTGCTGCCCATGGGCACCTGGTTTACCTTGATCCTCATGCCAAAGCGTTTGTTAAAAACCTCGATAAGCTGAGACGTCACTCCCTCCTCGGGAACGTTACTCCAAAGGTTAATCTCCGTCTCTTTCTTGGCCGCCCCCAGGAACTGCTGGAACTTGCTGGACTGGGCGCCCAACGGCGCCGTCGTTACCAGCATGACTACGAGCGTTAAACCAACCGACTGATATTTGAGCATTGGCTTAGCTCCTCCTCCCGCCATTTAACTTTATCCCTATGGCAAGTTTATTACAGGCCTAAGACGCTTTAACTCTTGCTTGAATGGCAACTTGAGCCTGCTTTCTATCTTTGAATCCTACTTCCTCGACTCAGCCTTTGGAAAACCATAGGCCCCGACGACCTGCGTCTGCCACTCTTCCATATGCCTCTCGAACTCCCAGCCCACAACGGAGAGCTTCTTGCCCCTGAGCTCCTGCTCTACTGTACCGCCGCGCACGTAAACCGAAGATGCCAGAGGTTCCCGCTCATCCGTTATCTTCTGTGCCTCGGGACTCGCCATCCATTCGAGCCAGAGGAGCGCGGCATAAGGATGCTGTGATGTGGCCAGAATTGCCTGCTGATTGCCGAACCTTAAGGGGACAGGCTCGAGGATAACATATTGCAGGACGCCAACGCGGTCCTTCGCCTGAATCTCTTTCATGTTGTGAAAGTTGGGCCCGACCATCATCGGAACCTCCCCAGCTAGCATAGCGGTCATCGTCCCAATCGAGCCCCGAACCCAGATAGGCTGCTGGGCTGCTACCTTCCGGGCAAAGTCAAGCGTCTTCTCCAAACCCCAGGCGGGCACCAGAGCCGCTACCTCTGTCGGACGAATGTCCACAGCAAATTTCTTGCCCTTGAACTCCGGCCTCAGAAGATCTTCCCAAACCTTTGGAAGCTGGTTTGCGGGAACCAGATTCTTGTTATAGGCAGTAATCTGAAAACGGCTGGAGAAGGCCACAACGCTGTGGTTTGTGGGATCAATCATCGGAGGAGGAATCTGCAGGACCTTCTGTTCCGCCATCCCTTGGATATCGACCTTTAAAAGATGAGGTACGAGCTCGCTGCGGACATCAGTGGAGATATGGATGACATCCCAGTCCTTGGCCATTCCGCTTTTAACCTCAAGGAAAAACCGCTGGTTAGCTGCCGTCCCGGTGATTTCCTCAAGCTGCAGGTCGATAAACGGGTATTGCTTCCTGAAGGCGGCGCCGGAGGCCTTAATGTTGGGAGTTCTCATATTAACAATGGCACGGAGCTTCCCCTCGGTCTTGGCCTTGGCCATAATCTCATCATGGTCCGGGTAGAAAATATAGCCCTTGGCCTCGGCTTCCTTCTTCTTAGCCTTGAGCAGCGCAGGGCTGGGCGATGCCGCAAAAGAGACACTCCCAAGGAACATGACGAGCACGATTATCGGCCATAACTTGGAAAAAGCAGCTTTCATCCTCGCTCCTCCTCTTACAAATCCCAGGTATTAGGAACAAATAGATCCTCAATCTTGGGTTTCTGCGGAATAAGGCCCTGTTCGTACGTATACTCAATTAAGGTCTCGAGCATCTTCCGATTCGCCTTGACCCCGTACGGAAAGGGGTCATCCCCAACGATCTCCCTTGTCATGGCCAGATATCTCCTCCCAAATATCAGCCCATTCGGAATCATCTCGCGCAGATGTTCCCGCGCCCAATCCTTGGCCTTCATAAAGGCATCGTATAAATTAAAGGCGATCCAAGGGTGTTTTCTATAGAGCTCCCCCCGAATGACGTAGATGTTGTTTGCCGGGATATAGCCATGTTTCTTAAAGAACCTTGCCCCTTCAACAATGGGATCGGGGAACAGAGGTCTTACTTTGCTCCAATCTCCTTCCCTCCCCCGGACACGAGTAGATTTGTCGACGACATTCGGCACCTCATCGAATGCCTTATGGACAGAAGCCACATCGATCTCATTGTTGACCAACATCGAAGCCAGACTCTTATCCCGCGGCACTCTTTGAAAAGATATACCCTTGGGAGGAGTAAAGCCCGTCGCGCCGCCATGACTCAACTCCTCGTCGCGCTCCATGTGCCAATGCACCTTGTACTGCGACACGCCGAAATCATGCTCCAAAATACCCCTTACCCATACCGAAGCTGTCTGCTGATACTCTTGTATCCCAATCCTCTTCCCAACAAGATCCTTAGGCTCCTTGATCCCTGAATCGACATGGTAAGAAAGCTCCGTCTGCATGAACCGCCCTGATGGAAAAACAGGTATGGCGACTAAATCGATATCCAGACCGCGCGTTTTGGCTATCGTAAATGAAGTGATAGACATAGCCGCTACGTCAAACTCTTGAAATCTGAGCTGGCGCCAAAACGTGACAGCGCCTATAGATTTCGTGGTTATGAGCTCTACGCCTTCGGGCTGTATAGTCCCATCCATCAACGCTTGGATTCTCTCATTACCTGGCGGAGCGATAAGACTGAGGGTTAATTTAGCCATCTCCTTTTCCTCCCTGAAGATTCTTTGCATGGCAGCGTCATTTTGGGCGCGAATCCTACCCTTCGTGAAAGCCACACATCTTATAGATTCTTCTCTCAGATGCGAACGTGCGTAAATTAACACAGTCTTTGCGAATACGTCAATCTCGCCTGCCTTGGGTTGCCCGACGCATTCATAATGTAATAAGCTTGGAGCGCGAGTCAGGAAGGCGCTATGTTTGGAAGTTAGCTTCAAAGTGAACGGGGAGGAATAGGTATGGGCGAAGGAGCCATGAGACGCTTGATTGCCGCAGTGAATCAAGGGGAAGGGCTGCGTGATGATTTCATCTACTACATGGACTTTGAAGACTACAAGTCTTTTCCCGATCCCTTCCCTCGCACAACCTTTACCGTCACGGAAGTCCAAGAGAGCATCTTCCGCTATTCCAATCCGGGAAAACCTCAAGAGCTCTTCCACTGGGACATCCATGGAAGAATTCTCACCCCTGCAAAAGAGTCGATTCCCAGAGTAGCCGTGGTCATAATCCACGGTGGCGCAGCTAACGAGTGCGAGTTCCTTTTCACCCCTGATGGACCAGAGGAGTTTCTCGATCTCACCAAGGTCTCCCCACCTGCCTCCCGTGTGGGCGTTGCCCAACACCTGGCCTCCCTCGGGCTAACGGTGCTGACTATCTCTCTACCGGGCCACTACAGTCACAAGCCCTGGCCCCCCATTCCAGTGCGGCGGCCAGAGTTCGTGATCGGGGAAACCCCTGACGATGAAGAGCTTAAGAACCGCCTTACGGTTTACACCTTTCGTATGTGCCTTGAGGCAATCAAGCTCATGATCGAGCGGCACTTGCCCGACTATAAACTCTATATGTGGGGACATTCCACGGGTGGGGAGTACTTCTATCTGATGGAGCAGTACGGGCTTAAACACCAACTCATTGGGGGCCTGGGTTTCGGCACTGGGATGCCGGCCAGAATCATCAAAGAATGGCATATGGCCGTGGATGATAAGGAACCGTCGGAGCGAAGCAGGCAGCATCGCGCCATAGCGGGGCTAAGCCGGCGGACACCGGAAGGATACACGAAAAGCGGCTACGTCGGACCCAACCAGCCATGGGGCAGCGCCGTGAGATGGTTTGAATTGGAAGAGCACCGCCGGCCGATGTTTAAGCCCCTGCTGCAATCGATAGAACACAACGCCCTTGACACGCTCTATGACGAGATACAAAGAAGATCTGCTCTTCCCGCTGAGGAGCTATTCATTACCATGAGAGTTGACCTTGACCGCTTGCGAGGCAAGAAGATGCTCTACTTCGTGGGAGAGCTTGACGAGGGCCACTGGATCGATGGAAAAGAGAAGGGACTGGAATATCGCCGCGAGGTCTTCGCTTTAAGGCGCTTTGCCGAGTACGCGAAACTGGTTAGACTGGTCGTGATCCCACGACTGACCCACTATGGCCACGTCGAATCCTATAACGAGCGCTTGGCCAACCTGATGGTCACAGGATTGAGAGACTATTTTGCGACTAGCTGAAGAAGCCGGCAGCAGTTTTTAATCAACTTGTCTCCCTTCAGATGCAACGGTGTAGTATCTGGGGCTACAATCCATCCGTGAGACGTTGAGATAATATGCGCGGCGGCGAATGAAGGAGTGGATATGAAATTTGGTATTGTTCCGAGAGTTTCTTTCAGCCTATTACTAGGACTCTTTGTCGGCGGTTCAGACACCTTTGCCGCTTCTGTCGACGCTGACTTGGAAAAAGCGGGAAAGGAGGCTGAAGCTAAAGGCTATGCGTTCATAACCAGCCATGAGGAGATTGTGACTAAGGCCAAGATGGAAGGTGGGCTTCGGGTGCTGGCTGAGATGCAGGCTGCAAATATCAAGGCCTCCACCGCAGCCTTCATCAAGAAGTACCCCTTCATCAAGCTTCATATCGAACAGATTACCGGCACCGATTCTGCCCAGCGCAACATCCTCGAAATCAAGAGCGGAGCGGCGATGGATTGGGACATCCTTCATCTCTCCACTGACTTCTATAACGAGTACATCCCGCACCTCAAGAGAATCGACCTCCTCGGGATGGCCCGGCACGGGGTGCTGCGAATACCACCCCCTATGATTGATCCAATAAATCGAAACATTGTGGCCTTCTTCACCCGTTTCCAGGTCACAGCCTATAATCAGAGGCTTGTTCCACCTAACCGGATACCTAAAACCTGGGAAGACCTCCTTAAGCCGGAATTCAAGGGAAGAAAGTTCGCTGCCGACATCCGGCCCACTGAGATTGCTGGACTGGCCGCTGCATGGGGGCTGGAGAAGACTCTGGACTTCGCCCGCAGGATATCCGCTCAACAGCCGATCTGGGTGCGCGGCGGGACCAGAACTCTAACCGCCATTATCGCAGGGGAGATCCCAATTATGATCGGCCCCAATTTCGGGAGCCTAAAGAGGGCCCAGCGCAGGGACCCCACTGACATTCTCCACTACGTTATTCTCGAGCCCGTTCCCCTGAGACTGACACTTGCGGAAGCGATTCATGCTACCTCCAAGCGCCCTCATGCTGCCCTTCTCTGGTTTGAATGGATGGCCAGTCCTGAGGCGCAGAAGTACACTGATGAACACGAACCTTTCGATTCCTCTGTTTATGTCCGGGGTGGAGCGGTAGAGCAGGAATTAAGGGGCAGGAAGCTCTCCGTAATGGGCTGGGAGCACCATCAGAACATAGACCAATGGCAGGCAAAGATATTTGAGGCGTATGGCTTCCCAAAGGCGGAGAAGTCGCGGTAACATCAGTGGACCCCTATCCAGCGTCTGTATAGTGGCAATGTGGGGGTCGAGAAGATCTGATTAAGATCCCGTAGTTGCGACGGAGGTTCTTTATGACGGTTTTCTGGCAGTTCATTGATCTCAAGATGGTTTTTTCAGCTTTGCATGATGGCGGAGGCGGGAGCGCGAAAGATCTGCCTCTGGTGAAGGTGGTCGCCACAGGTGGGACCATTGCCAACACGCCATCAGGCAGACTTCATGCACGTGAAGTGGCGGAGGCAATTCCCGAGCTTAAGAAAATTGCTCGGCTGGACGTGGAGGAAATTGTGCGTCTCGGGAGCCATAGTATAACCATTAAAAACTGGCTTATACTCGCCAGGAGAATCAACGAAATCCTCAAAAAAGAAAGGGAGGTCAAAGGGGTGGTCGTAACGCACGGGTCCAATACGCTGGAGGAAACCGCTTATTTTTTAAATCTAACTGTCAAAAGTGAAAGGCCCGTGGTGCTGACAGCCGCGCAGCGCCGCTTTACCACCATGAGCTCGGACAGCCCTAAGAATTTTCTCCAAGCCGTCCGCGTTGCTGCCAACGAGGAGGCTAAGGGTAAGGGCGCGCTCGTCGTCACTAACGACCTCATCAATGCCGCAAGGGAAGTAACAAAAACCATAAGTTCTCGCTTGGAAACCTATAGCAGCAAAGATATCGGTGTCCTAGGGTACGTAGACAACGATCAGATCACCTTCTATCGCGCCCCCCTAAAGAAGCACACGACGGAGTCGCCATTTGATGTTAGCAACTTCAAGAGCCTACCGAGAGTAGATATTGTTTATACCTATGTGGACGCGGATGAGGTCCTGATTGAGTCTGCCGTAGAGAAGGGGAAGGCAGAGGGTTTAGTCATCGCTGGATTCTCTTCAGGCTCGCCAACTCCTGCCATGGATGCAGCTCTAAAAAGAATAGTCGCAAACGGATTCCCCGTGGTGTTAAGCCAGAGAGGAGGAATGGGAAGAGTAAGGATTAATAGGAACAGATCTCATTTGATTTCGGCAGACAATCTCACGCCGCAAAAGGCGAGAATTCTATTGATGCTTGCGTTAACCAAGACTAAAGACATCCGCGAACTACAGCGGATCTTTCAAGAATATTGATTTTCCAGGCCACTTGACGGCTTCAAGGATCCTGAACTGCCACTGCTCTATATTGCTGATAGTTTTTCCAGCTTACTACGGGCCTTGCCCCTGGGTCACCGGCAGATCTCCCGGACACCCGCCATGATGTGGTGGCTGCCGGGGGTGACATAGTCCTCTTCAGACTTGCTGTAGGGGATGGGCACGTCGGGTATGGCCACCCGCCGGACGGGCGCTTTCAGGTGAAAGAATGCCTCCTCGCAGATCAGCGCCGCCAGCTCGGCGCCGACACCGCAGCTTTTCTGGGTCTCGTCGGCTATCAGTACGCGCCCTGTCTTTGCCACGGAAGCTAGCACCGCGGCTTTGTCCAACGGGACCAGGGTCCGCAGGTCCACCACCTCAGCCGCGATGCCGTCCTCCCGCGCCAGTTGCTCGGCCGCCTCCAGCGCGCGGGGCACCATGACGGAGGTTGCGAGGACCGTCACGTCCTTGCCCTCTCGCTTGACCTGAGCGACGCCGAAGGGCACCTCCGTGGGGCCGTCAGGGACCGGCCCCCGCAGGCGGTGCAGACGGGTGTGGTCGATGAAGATCGTTGGGTCCTGGCTCCGCAGGGCGGCCGTCAGCATCAGCCCCTTGGCATCAGCCGGCGACGACGGTACGGCGATCTGAAGCCCGGGCGTGTTCCAGAATATCGGTTGCGGGGCCGCCGAGTGCTGCATCGCTCCCGCTCCCCGAATCCCCACCCGCACATGGAAAACCACGGGCACCGAAAGCTGCCCGGCGCTGCCATATCGGGCCACGGACGCCTCGTTCAGAACCTGGGGGAGCGCCTCGTAGATGAAGCTGGCGGTGCCCAGGGAGACGATAGGGCGCAGCCCGGTCATGGCCGCGCCCACTGCGATGCCGCAGTAGCCCAGCTCAGCAATGGGCGGCTGTTTGATGCGGTTGGCGAAGCGCTTGCCCAGCGGCCCGAAAGCGCCTCCGATAAGAACTGCCCGCGGCTCCTGCTCCATGATCTCTACCAAGGCCTGGGACAGGGCTTCAGCGTAGCTCATTTCTGGCATGCCAGGAGCTCCTTGTTATCTGCCGAAGACATGTTGGAGCGCGCCTTCCGGAGAGGGATAGGGGCTCTCAAGGGCCATCTTGGCTGCTGCCTGGGTCTCCGCCCGGACCTCGCGGTCCAGCTCTATGGCAGCCGCCCGCGATAGCACACCCGACCGGTCGAGGTCCCGCAGTAGAATGGAGACTGAGTCACTGGTTTCGATCCACTCCCTCAGCTCCTGCGGAGCTGCCGCAGCGTCGTACGCCCAGGTGAGATCGAAGTCACCACCCTGGAGCACGGCCCGGCCGCCGCTGTGGCCCGGCCACGTATTCCCCGTTTGCACCTGAAGGAACACGGGACCGCTCCCGGCGCGCAGCCGCTCTACTGCCCGGCCCGCGGCGTCGCACACCGCCGCCAGCCGGGTTCCGTCCACCACCTCCGCAGTGATGCCGAGGGCCAGGGCCCGGTCTACCAGTCGAGGACCGCTCTCGCCTTTTTCCCGCCGCCCGCCCGCCATGCCATTAGTTTCGCAGACGAAGAGGACCGGAAGCGTCCAGAGCGCTGCAATGGACAAGGCCTCGTAGGACGCCCCTTCATCCATCGCGCCCTCCCCGAAAAACGCCACGCTGATCTGCGAGGTGCCCCGTTGCTGCGCCGATAACGCGGCACCCGCCGCCAGGGGAACGCAACCGGCCACGATGGCCGAGGTGTGGAGGATGCCCAGATGGGGGGCGCTGACGTGAAAGGTGCCGCCGCGGCCGCGGTTGTAGCCGCCGACGCGGCCGATGATCTCCGCCAGCACCGGCCCGGACTCGCCGCCCCGAGCGATAACATGCCCGTGGTTGCGATGAGTGGTGAATAGGTAATCGCCGGGCTGGAGCGCGTGGCAGACCCCGACACCCGTCGCCTCCTGCCCGATGTAGACGTGATAGTGGCCAGTGAGCAGCTCCTTGTAGTCGGTAGCGAAGTGAATGACCTGCTCCTCTGCCCGGCGGATGAGGAGCATCCGCCGTAGCAGCGCCTTCGTTGTCTCCAGAGACAGCTCACCCATGGCCAACTCCTGACCTTTTAATCATTTCCTCTCTCTGGGAGGGAGAGCGCTGTTTGCTATGGTACTCTTTGATTTAGTTAGCGCAAAGGGAAGCAACATGTATACCACTCAGCCGAAGTTTAGGTTTAGTGATAGTGGTGACCGCCTCTGAGCCTTTAAAAGTAAAATTTCTTAATTTCGGGAGAAACGAGTCAAGATTTTCCAAATTCCTGGATAGTCCTCAGCTCATCTTCCGTCGGGAGCCCCCGTTTAGTTTCGTCCTTTCCTTCGTTATCTCTATGGCATAGCTTTTGCTGCTTTCCAACCGGCTACAATCAAAAATTTCTTAGCGACAATTACGGAGGTGCCAATGGCTACTGGAGCTGAGCTTGTTGTCGAATGCCTTAAGGCCGAAGGGGTAAGGTACCTCTTTGGGGTTACTGGGAGTTCCTTTCTCACCATTCTGGATGTCCTCTATCGTACGCCGGAGATTCAGTACGTCATGAGCCAGCATGAGCAGGGAGCGAGCTACATGGCTGGAGGCTATGCCAGGAGTACAGGGAAACCCGGCGTAGTCATTGTGCATCATGGCGTTGGCCTGACTAATGCCTTTACCGGAGTGGTCGGCGCCTTCTACAGCTCGACGCCCTACATAATGCTTTCTCCTGAGTCCAGCACCCTGGAGTACGGCCGGGGAGCGTCCAACCGTCACGAAATGGATCAAGTGGCGGTTATGAAACCTGTCACCAAGCTAGCGGAGCGGGTGGAACGGGTGGAACGCATCCCTGAGATGATGCAGCGGGCCTTTAGGGCTGCTACCACAGGAAGACCAGGACCGGTTTATGTGGGTCTGGCCAGAGATGTCCTTAGAGGCAAGGCCGATGTCGCGGTCCTTCCTCCTGAGCGCTATCGTCCCATTGTTCCCTTGCGGGGCAATCCCCAGGAGATCAACCGGGCCTTGGATATGTTGATCAAGGCTCAGAGGCCGGTCATCCTGGCTGGCGGGGGAATCAATGTTGCCCAGGCTAATGCGGAGCTTCTAAAGCTCGCTGAGCTGCTGTGTGCTCCTGTAGCTGGAACCGCCGACTGTAAGGGCGTGATTCCTGAAGATCATCCCTTAGCATTGGGTGTAGCAGGTTATCAGGGCCGAGAGTATTGTCTCGAGACACTTCAGCAAGCCGATGTTATCCTGGCTATCGGCTGCACCTTCAGCGCTAATACCACCGCAGAATATACGGAGAAAGTGCTCAGCAAACAGGCCAAGATTATCCAGGTTGATATCGATCCCTTTGAGATTGGCAAGAACTGGCCCGTGGACGTTGGAATAGTCGGGGATGCGAAGGCCGTCCTTCAAGACATGATTTTGATGGTGGAAGTGGAGGCGCGGCAGGCGGCCCGTCGGTCTTTAGAGCAGGATGGCCGGATAAAAGGAATCCGTAGGCTCAAGGAAGAATGGGCGGAGAGCTTTAGACAGCAGGCGAGCTCCGATAAGGTTCCTATTCAGAGGTTCCGGCTGCTCGCCGATCTAAGAAAAGCCCTTCCAAGAGATGCCGTTGTGGGAGCGGAGTCTGGAGGTACCCATCAGTGGTTTCAGTTTGCGTTTGACGCCCTGGTACCGCCCGCCTATCTGGGTGGCTGGCATTCGTTGGGCTCAGAGTACTGTGAAGCCCTGGGGGCTCAATTGGCCCTACCCGACAAGCAGGTAGTTTGTATCACCGGAGACGGCTCAATGATGATGTGCTTGCAGGAGCTGGCAACGGCGGCTCTTTACGATATCAAGGCTCTCTGTGTGGTATGCGTAAATGGGAGTTTTGGCAACATAAGGCATTCGCAGCTTACTCGCTATAAGGGGCGCATCATTGGTACTGATTTACCCATTCCCAACCTCACTATTTTTGCCAAGGAATTTGGCCTTTATGCGGAAAGAGTAGAGGAGCCTAAAGATATCGTTCCTGCTGTTGGGCGAGCCCTAAGCTCAGGCAAACCGTCCCTCCTCGAGGTCATCATCGACACTGATTTGGAGAACCTGCGGCCCCAGTGTCCCCTAGATCTAGAACGGGAACATTAAGCGGGCTTTGAGCGCGTTGGCATCGGGGGAGTATGCCTTGCATTCAGGTGTCTATCATCATACGGCCACCCGGCTAAAGAAAAAGGGCATGCAGGATTTGAAGGTGGTCCTACAAGAGCCTGTCCCAATAAGGTTAACCAGCCGTTCAGGAGGTGAAACATGAAGGCGTTTTTTTTCAAGATAGCGACTTTCTTTTTTATCAACTCTATTATCGTGTGCTGGTTGGCTGGTTCTGATCTATTTGCCGCCTCGCCCAGCCCTGCCTTGCTGAAGGCCAGGCAAGAGGCTGAGACCAAGGGATTCATCTTTGAGACCAGCCGTGACGAGATCGTAGCCAAGGCTAAAAAGGAAGGGAGAATGCGGGCCCTAAGCTCCCTGGAGACCGAGACGATTAAGGTTATGGCGGCCGCCTTCAAGGCTGAGTATCCATTCCTCGATGTCCACGTTGAGGAGACCACAGGAACCGAGGCCATTCAGCGCTTTATATTGGAGATGAAAACAGGAAGGGCCAAGGGTTGGGATGGAACTCATGTCTCCACAGACTTCTATAATGAGTTTCCGCCCTATTTAAAGAAGTTTGATATCCTGGGCATGGCGACGCACGGAGTGCTTCGCATCCCGGCTCAGATTGTAGACCCAGCCAACCGAAACATCATAGCCGTCACCAGTGGCATTCAGGTGGTCGCGTTCAGCAAGAAGCTCATCGCCCCTGAGAAGGTTCCTGATAGTTGGGAAGACTTTCTCAAGCCAGAGTTTAAGGGAAGAAAATTCGTCGCCGATGTCCGCCCCACGGAGATCGCTGCCCTTGTGCCGGCCTGGGGATTGGAAAGGACCCTGGATTTTGCGCGTAAGTTAGCCGCCCAGCAGCCCATATGGGTGCGAGGGGCAACCCGGACGCTCACCGTAATGGCCGCAGGAGAATATGCCCTATTCATCGGACCGGGCTTCCATACCGCCATGAGGGCTGTGGAGAAAGATCCTGCCGGGACGTTGGGCTACAAGATCTTGGAGCCCGTTCCCACTAGGCTTACTGAGGCTGCAGCGGTTTTAAGCACTTCAGAACATCCTTATGCCGCGCTTCTGTGGTTGGAGTTTCAGGCCTCCCCTCAAGGACAGAGGATAGCGGATAAACATGAGCCTTACGGCGCCTCAGTTTTTGTTCCTGGCTCCACCCTGGAAAAGCTGACCAAAGGGAAAAAATTTTCTTTAGTGAACTGGGACCACTTCACAAGGATGTCCGACTACCAGGCAAAAGTTGTGGAGGCCTACGGCTTCCCAAAGGTCGATAAGGGAAGATAAGACGAGCCGTGTCGAAGCTTGGAGAAGGAGGAGCGAGATGAAGTTTTTTAAGCTGGCCACTCTGCTGTCTATTTTGGAGTTCTGGGCTGTGGGTTCAATTGTTTTTGCTGCCGCACCAGGTCCTGACTTGCTGAAAGCCAGAGGAGAGGCGGAGGCAAAGGGGTTTATCTTTGAGACCCGCCGTGACGAGATCGTAGCCAAGGCGAAAAAAGAGGGTAGAGTTCGGGTGATGAGCGCGATGGAGCCGGACACGTACCCCCATATAGTAAAAGCATTCAAGCAGCAATACCCTTTTATTGACATCTCCCTTGAGGAGATCACCGGTACCGATGCCGTTCAGCGCTTCCTCCTGGAGTTGCAGGCGGGTACTGCGAGAGACTGGGATGTATTTAGGGTGTCGACGGACCTCTATGACAGCTTTGCCGTTCACGCGAAAAAAATCGACCTCCTGGGAATGGCGGAGCACGGTGTACTACGGATCCCGCCGAAGATGATCGACCCTAGACACCGCAGCATCATCCATGCGGGGAGCGCCCTTGGTTCCACTGCCTACAACGGGGAGCTGATTTCGGAAGACCGGGTACCCAGTACCTGGGAGGACTTCCTAAAGCCCGAGTTTAAGGGCAGGAAGTTTCTTGTTGACATCCGCCTGCTCAATTTTGCCCCTCTTGCCGCAGGGTTGGGGGAGGAGTGGATGGTGAACTACGCCCGGGGGCTCAGGGAGCAGCAGCCTGTCTGGGCTAGGGGGCACACCCGGGCGCTCGCCTCGATGACCGCCGGAGAGTATGGCCTCTTTCAGCTCACCAACTACCATTCCTGCGCCAGTGCTCAGAAGCGGGATCGCCGGAAGGTTCTTGTATGTAAATTGATTGAGCCGATACCCGTTCGTCTGTCTGTGCAACAGGCCATTGTGAACAATGCTCCCCGTCCCTACGCTGCCATTCTCTTCCTGGAATTTCTGGCCAGCCCGGAAGCTCAGAGAATCCTGGATGAGATTGAGCCGCTCAAGTCCTCGATCTATGCGCCAGGTTCAGAACTGGAAAAGGCAACCAGGGGAAAGAAACTGGCGGTTATGGACACTTTTGAGCACACGACCAGATGGATAAAGATGGCCGTTGAGGCCCTTGGCTTTCCCAAGGCGAGATAGGGAAATAGCATCGGTATCCGGTGGGGCGTGAAAGTCTTCCCATAGACCTAAGTGTTGGAGGATTTTTTTGATGATCTCTGGCTGGTCAATGAAGCTGATGATATCGCATCTTTAGACGATGGTGGTGATTTCTTGTATTAGGAGGGCATCCAAATGGCACAAAAACCGGCTTATCCCAGGCGAAAGGTCGAGCTAGTAAAGGGCACGGTTTACGCCTATTTGGGTTATGAAGCGGCTCATCCTCAGGCTAACATTGGGGTCGTTAACACATCGGACGGAGTGATATTTATTGACTGCAATACGCGCCATGCCCATGACCTTGTCAACGAAATGAGGGCTGCCAATAGACCCATACGCTTTCTCATTCATACGCACAGCCATTGGGACCATGTGACCGGGAACTCCCTTTTTAGCCAAGCGGGAGCCGTGATCATCGCCTCCGAGGCATGCCACAGGAACATGATAGAATACGGCGAGGACCACTACACAAGCCGTGTAAAGCTAAGGTCGCCCGACCGGGAGGTTGTCCCGACGCTCCTTCCCGACCTCACTTTTAGCGAGCGCATGACCGTCCACCTGGGTGGTGAGGAGATCCAGCTTCTGTTTTTCGGTCCGGCCCACACCAGTGACAATATCGTTGTCTTCCTTCCCCAGCACGGAGTCTTGTTCACAGGGGATCTCCTATTCTACCTCAACCACTGTGTCCTCAAGCAATACTCCCACCCCAACCCACTCCATTGGCCCCTCGTTCTTGACCGCCTCTACCAGCTACCGGCTAGCGTTGTAGTTCCGGGTCATGGCCCGCTAACCAACAAAGAGGGGCTGAAGCTTTTCCAGGACTACTTGGTCACATTCCGGCAGCGAGTGGCAGACTTGATGGCCAAAGGCAAGACTCTGGAGGAGATAAAAGGGACCATTGACCTCTCAGAATACGCATCCTGGCGCCATCAAGAGATGGTCCCTGAGGATATCGAGGGCATGTATTTGTCGCTAAAAGGAAAGGCTTAGGAAGAGTTCTGCAACGATGGAAACACCAAGTCCAGTCGAGCCGGTATCAGTGCGATTTCTGGAGACGGAATTTGTAGTTGGAGCGGCGTCTCACCCTTACGCAGCGCTGCTTTTCTTGGAGCACGAGCCTTTGGCATCCTCTGTTTACGTCCGTGGTGACGCCGTGGAGCAGGAGCTTAGGGGCAAAAAGCTTTCTGAGGTGAGCTGGGAGCATGTCCAGAACATGGAGAAGTGGCAGGCGAAGATAGTAGAGGCCTATGGCTTCCCTAAGGCCGCAGGCAAATAATGATCGAAGTAATCAGGACCGGCTCGGGAAAAATTAGGAGGGAGGACAATGGAGAAAATTGTTGCTTATCAGCGGTCCAAAACCAATGACGTGTTGCTTACCATTATGAAAGAAAAAGAGATTTGGTCTAAATTCGGCCTTGATTTGGAGGCTCGATACGTTCCTTCCGGCGAAGTGGATCTCGACGAAGTCGATCAGCATGTGAAGGCTGGCAAGGCGAACCTGATTTTCGGCCATCACTTCACCCCGTATGCGGCTCGCGCCAAGAAAGATGGCATCAGGTACTCATGCGTCGCGAGTATCTCCAATGGATGCTCCCTTGTCATTTGCGCAAAACCCCCAATTCAATCGATTCAAGAGCTAAAGGGGAAACGCATTGCGGTCCTTGGGACCCATCCCAGGCTTACTCTATGGCGTATGCTAACGTTGGAAGGAATCAAGGTAGATGAGGGAGAGGTCGAATTCGTCAAGCATGCAGCGCGAGCCGAGGTAAATCAGGAGATGCTTGATCGACTCACTCGTGGGGAGATCGATGCGGCATATATAAGACCCCCCTATGATCTCAAGGCCCAGGAAGCCGGTTTTGTCATCCTGGAAGAGTCCCGTTACTTTCCCAACATTATGGGAGGAACCTTGACCCTTACCGGAGATTTTACCAGGACCAACCCTGATGCGGTTGAGAAGCTCATAAAGGCCGTGATCTATGGGATATGGTTTGTCAAGGCGCACCCCGAGGAATCGATATTGATCATGACTAAGGACCGAGCTGATGAGAAAGCGAAACAAGACAATAGATATTTTCGCTACACTCTCGAAAGGCAGATCCAACTGCTCGAGAGCAAGCCCTATCCATCCGCGTTGGCTATCTACCATACCTTCGAGGAAGCGATACGTGCTTATCCGGATATTCCCGATCTTAAAGATCTAAATCCTCTTTCGGTTTGGGACACCCACTGGCTCAGGGAGATCGACGATTCAGGCTTTATCGATGAGCTCTATAAGGGCTCTTAAAGATAGGCATAGGAACAAACCTCAGGCCGACAGGGGAAAGTAAAACGAGTTACGTAGAAGCTCAGAAACAGAGGAGCAGAATGAAGATTTTTAAGATGGCCGCTCTGCTTGCTATTTTCGAGCTGTGGGCTGTGGGTTCAATTGTTTTTGCTGCCGCACCAGGTCCTGACTTGCTGAAAGCTAGAGGAGAGGCAGAGGCCAAGGGATTCATTTTTATCACCGGCCACGACGAAATCGTCACCAAAGCCAAGAAGGAGGGCCAACTCCGAGTTCTAGCCGAGATGGAGCCTCCGAACATCAAAGCCTCAATTGCCGCCTTCACGCGGAGATATCCCTTTATCAATCTTCATATTCAGGAGATCACCGGCACTGATGCGGCGCGGCGATTCATCCTAGAGTTGCAGGCTGGCAGGGCCAAGGACTGGGACATAGTTAATCTGTCGCGCGACTTCCTCGGTGATTATCTACCCTATCTTGAGAGGATTGACCTTTTAGGTATGGCAGAACATGGGGTGCTGGCTATTCCTCCAAAGATGATCGATTCCAGGAACCGGAATATTGTGGCCCCCCTCAGCCGCTTCGTGATCACTGCTTACAACAAGAATCTCTTATCTGCTGGCCAGCTACCGAAGAGTTGGGAAGATTTCCTTAAGCCGGACTTCAAAGGGAGAAAGTTCGCCGCTGATATCCGTTCAAGGGAAGTCGCCGCCCTTGTGCCGGCGTGGGGCATGGAAAAGACTTTGGATTTTGCTCGCAGCGTAGCGGCTCAACAGCCCATTTGGGCGAGGGGAGGCACCAGGGTCATTACTTCCATTATGGCCGGGGAGATTCCCATGATGCTTGGACCTTACTTTCACACTCTCAAACGGGCTCAAGAAAAGGATGTTTCTGGCAGCCTGCAATACGTCATTGTGGAGCCTGTTCCCATTTTGCCGGCTCTAGAGTTAGCGATCCGGGCTTCTGCTCAACACCTTAATGCTGCGCTTCTATGGTTCGAATGGATGGCCAGCCCTGAGGCACAAAAGCTGGCAGATGAACACGAGCCTGTCTCTTCCTCTGTTTACGTCCGTGGCGGCGTTGTAGAGCAGGAGCTCAGGGGCAAGAAGCTTTCCGTGGTAAGCTGGGAGGATCAGGCAAACTTTGGTGGATGGCAGGCGAAGGTGTTTGAAGCTTACGGCTTCCCGAAGGCCGCAGGCAAATAATGAGCAGTAAGAGATGGAAAAGATGCAATCGGAAATCGCCGCTCCCCTTTTATTCCATTGCATTGAAGGAGGCGGGACACCAACAGATGGCAAGGAGGAAAGTCACGGTGCGCGATGCATCTGTTAGTGGTCACCCAAAAGTCGCTGCCCATTGACACAGTCCGGCGCGGCTAGACTTTGTGGAGAAAGGTGGATATTCGCTCCCGCAAGCCGGGGGGACCCTTGAATTCCAGCCAATCGGGGTAGCGGTGAGTACGGGGGACTTTCCCGTAAAGCTTGTCATAAAGCCAGACCAGGAAACTTCGGCCGGGCGCCCCACCCCAGACGGCCAGCTCCGCCGCCGTCCGGTGCACGATGTTTCGGGGCTCAGTGAACTCACAGGTGGCCAGGCAAGACATGCAAGCCACATTTCCGTGGGCCCTGCGTAGCATGAAGCACTTCTCGGCGTCTATGGTCCACATCCTTATTCCCCGAACCACCTCCTTGTCCCCCGTAGGCACGGCGTTTACAGGACAGACCTCAGCGCACTTGAAACATCGGGCGCAGAAGTCCTGAATCCCGTAGTCCACCGGTTTGTCCACGGCCACGGGGAGGTCGGTGGTGACGGTGCGCAAGTGGACGGCGGTCCCGAACTCCTTGGTGACGATGAGCCCTGAGCGGCCCATCTCCCCCAGGCCGGCATCCACGGCTATGGCCTGGTCGAGGAGGGTGCCGTCTCCTGTCTGGGCGGTAGCCGGATAGCCCAGGGCTCGGATAAAAGCGGCTATCCTGCAAGCGATCACTATGAGGGGCCCCGTGACGTAGTGGTGGGTCATGTAGGAGCCGCATAGAGACTTTCCTCCCCTCCCAGCCAGGATAGAGTTCCAATCTGAGGCAACGGCTATGGAAATGGCGTATTTGTGGGACACCTCTATGGGTTTCCCCCACCGCCCCGGGCCGCGAGCGGCATAGCTGTAAATCCACCAAGGGTTGAGCCGGCAGATGCCCACCAAGTCGGCGCCGAGCCATCGGGCCAGGCCTTTGATAACGCTGTTCGCCCTCGCCGGGTCCAGTTCTACTTTATAGGGACTCACTGGCCCGTCGGCTAGCTCGGGCCGGGCAAAGGGAGGGGCATAATCAATGGAGTTACTTAAAGCCAGGGCCAGGGGCTCCTCAGCAAAGGCAGCTCTTCTTTTCTCTGACTCGGCCTCGGACGGATACAGGCTGCGAAGTCGGGTATCTTTTTCTTCCCACTCCGGATGCAGGGCATAGTAGGCCCGGTATTCGGGACTTCCCGGCTGGAGCAGATGCCGATTGCGGAGAATGTCCCTCTGGTCAAAGCGCTCCACGGAGCCAACGATATCCCGCACGTAGGTCGGCTGATCTACTCTTCTGGTCCAGAACCTCCGCCGAGGTTTTTGAGGGATTGGCTCTCCAGGAATCGCCCCTGGCCTCTCCACTTCCTTCGTTAAGAACCGCATATCATTCCCTCCTTTCCCATAAGCCCTCCCGAGGATAAGCATAAATGATTGCCGCTTTTCAGGCTCAGCCACCGAGAATTCAAAATTACCCCGACGACAGAATTCCAGCCCGTATTTGAGAGCCTCCAGCAGCCATGAGAGAAAACGAACTGGCCCCGTAGCCCCGTTTTAGGCGGGACAGTACCCGATAATGACGTGTTATGCAATCTGATCTCGGCTTGCAGGCACCGCTGGACAAGTAACCCCAGTTGGAGTAGTGAGGCTTTTAAATTAGCTGGCTATTAGGAGGGGTCCAAGACGATCTCTTTTCCTGCAGGGCCTGTGTCCGGCGGGACCCGGGACTCCTCCCATAGACCTAAGTGTGATAGGAGGGAGAGATATGAAGGTTGCTTTCCTTGTTAAGAGGGCTGCAGCGGTTCTTCTTGTCTGGTTCTGGGGGACGAGTTCTACTCTACACGGGGCAGCGGCCAATCCTGAGCTGCTGAAGGCTAAGAGGGAGGCTGAGGCTAAAGGGTATATCTTTCTCACCAGTCACAACGAGATCATAGCTGAGGCCAAAAAGGAAGGTAAGCTCCGCGTCCTGAGTGGATTGGACTCCATGAAGTCGATGCGCGAAGCGTTCGTCAAAAGGTATCCTTTCATTGATGTCTATGTCGAGGAAATCACGGGAACCGATGCCGGCCAGCGCTTTGTCATGGAGGTGAAAGCAAACGCCGTAAGAGACTGGGACGTCATCCACGTCACGTCGGACTTCTATAATGAATTCCCTCCCTACCTGAGAAAGTTCGATCTTCTGGGGATGGCACAGCAAGGAATTCTCAATATCCCGGTTGGGATGGTCGATCCCCGCAATCGAACCGTTGTTGCGTTGACGAGCTCAGTCACAGTAGTTGCTTATAATAGAATCCTCATTTCGTCCGAGAAAGTTCCTGGTCAATGGGAAGACTTTCTCAAGCCGGAGTTCAAGGGAAAAAAATTCGTCGCGGACGTCCGTCCACTTGGACTTCGAGGCTTGATGCCGCTAATGGGCTCCGACTGGGTTCTCAACTTTTGTCGGAAATTAGCCGCCCAGGAGCCGATCTGGGTTTCCGGCCAGACGCGCGGGCTTACGTCCATGGCCGCGGGTGAGTATCCTCTCTTCGCCGGGGTCAACTATCATTCCACCATGAGAGCCGTGAAAAAGAACCCCAAGGGGAATCTCCAGATGAAGCTGGTTGAGCCTGTGCCGGTTCGAGTGTCAGCTACCGAAGGGATCATCAACAACGCCCGTAACCCTTACGCCGCTCTTCTCTGGTTAGAGTTTGAAGGCAGTCCCGAGGGGCAAGAGGTCATTGACAAGCATGAGCCGTTGAAATCTTCCCTTTACTCCCGCGGCTCTTCGGTGGCGAATCTGATCAGCGGAAAGAAACTATCGGTGCTTGACTGGGATCACTTTGCGAACTCACCTGAGTGGATGGGAAAAATTGTGGAGGCATTTGGTTTTCCCAAGGCGGAGGATGCCAGGCCGAACCGCTAGAAAATGGAATCTTCAGTAACGAGCGAGTTATGAACCGTGGTCCCTTTAGAGCGGTCCACAGAATTCTCGGCAGAGCTTAGGACGCCTCGCCTTCAGCTTTGAAGAAATGATATTCGTAGATTGCCTCTTCATGCTACGCGGTACCGCTATCTCGCCACGTCCGCCTTGGGAAAACCAAACGCCTCAACGATCTTGGACTGCCACTGCCCTATATGCTGATAGTCTTCCCATCGTACTACCGTGAGCTTCTTGCCCCTGAGCTCCTGCTCCACCGCGCCGCCGCGCACGTAAACCGAAGAACCCAAAGGCTCATATTCATCCGCGATCCTCTGCGCTTCAGGACCCGCCATCCATTCAAGGTATAAAAGCGCCGCATGGGGATGCTGGGAAGTAGCCACAATCCCCAGCGGCTCGGCTAACCTTACGGGGACAGGCTCGAGGATAACATATTGCAAGATGCCAGCTTGGTCTTTTGCCTGAGCCCGTTTCACGGTCTGGAAGTTTGGCCCGACCATCATCGGCACCTCCCCAGCCACAATAACGGGCAACGTCCTGCTCGCGCCCCGAACCCAGATGGGCTGCTGGGCTGCCACCTTCCGGGCAAAGTCAAGCGTCTTCTCCAAACCCCAGGCAGGAACCAGCGCTGCGATCTCCGTCGGACGGATGTCCACGGCAAACTTCCTGCCCTTGAACTCAGGCCTGAGAAGATCCTCCCAAAGCTTCGGAAGCTGGTTTGCGGGAACCAGATTCTTGTTATAGGCAGTGACCTGAAAACGGCTGTGGAAGGCGGCAAGGTTGCGGTTTATGGAATCTATCATCTGAAGAGGAATCTGCAGCACGCCCTGCCCGGCCATTCCCAGAATATCGATCTTCAAGAAATGAGGGATGTACTCCTTGAGAAAGTCAGGGAAGGGTGAAATGATATCCGAGTCCCGAGCGGCGCCGCTTTGGACCTCGAGGAGAATTCGCTGCGCGGCTTCCGTGCCGGTGAAGTGTTGAACGTCCAGGCTGATAAACGGGTATTTCTTCGTGAACACGGCGCTGGATGCCTTGAGGGTCGCGGGCTCCACGCTTGTGAGAACGCGAAGTCTTCCCTCCTTCTTGGCCCTGGAGATGATCTCGTCGCGGTCCGTGAGATACACGTACCCTTTCGCCTCAGCCTCCTTTTTCGCTTGCAGCAACGCCGGGCTCGGCGAGGCAGCAAAGGAGATATTTCCAATGAATAAGCCGAACGCGATTATCAGGGCTGACGTGGAAAAAGCACGCTTCATTGTGTACCTCCTCGTCTCTGACGCGGACGCATCCGTAACCACTACAGAGGTCAATCCGTTATGTCTCAAACCGCGGCTCGAGAGTGCGACCCTTCCTGGCCGTCGCTACGTTCGCCCCCGCTATGAGTGTTGCTTGGTTGGTCCGGCGCCGGCAGCTCACGATGCCTTGTCTTCAGCGATGAGAATCTCCTCGGCAAAAAGCTCTTCTAAGGGTAGCTTGCGCTCAGTGAGTCCTTGCTCTACCGAATAGGTCTGCAACGTATCCACCATCTTCGCGTTCGCCTTCAGACCGTACCTGTAGGGATCATCGCCGAAGACTTCTCTCTGCGCCTTGAGCCACTGGTCGGCAAACAGAATCAGCGACAGCCTGTTAGCCTGCCGAAGCTTCTCAATAGCCAAGGCTTTGGCCTTTTCAAAAGCCTCATACAGGCTAATGGCAACCCAGGGGTGCTTCTTGAGAATGCTTTCCCGCACCACTGTTAGGTGATGGGCAGGAAAAAAACCGTTTTTCTTGTAATACCGAATAGCCTCTGTCATGCGATCCGGGAAAAGGTAGCGCACACTAGGGTGATGGGTTAGATCCGCTGTGGCCCGGTCAATAGCAGCGCCGAATTGGTAATGGGCAGCCTCCAACTCACCGTTGAGAAGCATCGTGCCAAGATCCTTAGTGGCATGACTCAGCTTCAGCCCAGGTTGCAGTTTGAATCCGCCCACCGCGCCCATGTGGCTGTATCTAGGCGAGCGCCCCATAAACCACTCCATATCTGTAGGCTTAACCCCGAACTCGTGCTGTAGTTGGCCGCGGAGCCAAAGGGCAGCCGTTTGCTGGTAATCGCCCGTCCCAATCCTCTTTCCCTTCAGATCCTCGGGTCTCTCTATGCCGCTATCCTTGCGAATGAGGAGCCTCGTATACTCAAACATCCGGTGGTTAAACACAGGAAGGGCCTGGTATCCCCAGCCTCTGGCTCGAGCCATCAGAAAGGAGGAGAAGGACATCTCGGAGACATCGAACTGACTAAACTTCAATTGCCGGTAGAAGATGTCCGGGCCGGCCACGGGAGAAAAGTGCAGCGTAATGCCCTGAGGCTTAACCTCGCCTGCAATTAAAGGTTCCACCCGGTCGTATTGACCTGTAGCAAAAGAAAGCTCAAGTTCCGGCATTGTTGTTCCCTTTCCTTTCTGCTAGCCTCCAGATACTCAATCACCGCTGTTTTTTCCCCAGCGGGAGCCAAAGTCTTAACGGATATTATTTCGGCCTTTATGAGTGTCGGCTTTAAACAGATGGCTCCACTTCTCTAAAGTCCTCTGACGCAAATCCTTGCTCGCACCCACCACCGGCGCAAACTCCTTTATCCACTTGTATGGACGACAGGCAATGATCAGCGCCCGAGACTTCGTTATGTCCCCCTTGGCACGCTTC
>JACPSE010000066.1 GCA_016193465.1 Deltaproteobacteria bacterium | reverse complement strand
TGGTGCGGGCTGGCCCGTCTGGGGCACGGTTTCCGCAAACGAATCGATAGGAGTACCCGCCAGGCTGAAGTTGAATGTGGGAGTGCTACCGCACCTTGTGTGGAGCAGCTCCAGCCGGACCTCGCTCAAGCCGTTCGGGTAGGGATTGTGAAGCTCATAGATGTTTACCGCGCCTGAGAGGGGATGCCCCTCGGAGTCGGAGATCGCAATCTGGGCCGTGACCGGGCACGAGCTGTCGTCCACTGAGGCGATGACGGCATCGACATGCCCGGAGATCAGGAAACCCTCGTTGTTGAAAGAGACATTGCCAAAGGCGATTTGCAACCCGATTGTCCCATCGCTGTTCTCTATGCCGGCGCTGTGTTGACCGCCATCGCTTGGCGCCGGCCCATACTGGAGCTCAATATTCTTGCTTCCCTCATGCAAAATAATCTCAAAGGTTACCTGCGGCCCGTTAAAAAAGTGTGGGACGTTATAAAACCCAACTACAAACTCGCGGTTGGGGGCGGTGCCTAGAGTCTGATAGCGGATGTTACCCTGGGGCAGATTTAGATCCTCCCAAAACCCGGCGATGACGTTATTCACGGCATCCGCTTGTGGAAGCGGTTGGCCGGAACAACATCCGTTATTCGTAGCTGCACTGAACGTAATGAAGCCGTTGGAGGAGATAAAGACTTGGTTGTAGTCAACGCCGTAGAAATTGAACGTAAATGGAAGGGGGATCGCACCACTCACCTGGTCGTCGCCGAGGGATACGAACGTGCCGGTAGAACTGATGTTGCGTAAGTTGAACGGGGTACTGGCAGCGACGTAACCAAAAGCGTCAGGGCCAGGGAAAGGCGTGGCCAACACGAGTCCGGTGTGGGCAAACGTCAGAAGCGCTATGAGGCAGGTGAAAGTAGAGAGTGTAGGACAGCGGATCTTTAGTTTTTTCATTTTGCCTCCGTGAGATGTTTTTATGTCTGCTCCAGAAAGTTGATAAGTGCAAACAAACTCTGGACAAATAACTCTCCTACACTATGCCTAATTCTATGTCAACTAGTCTTTCCGGCTCAGGCGTCATTTTTTCCAAGTTCCAATTTTCAATAATCCTCAGGCCAGCCGTTTATACGCAAAGAGGAGTTTGAGTGGCCGACTGGCCTTTTCTAAGCTCTTCCAGCTCTTTTCTGAGCGCCTTTAACTCTTCGGTGGTTTGGCCGAAGCCTGGGCTGGAGTAAAGCAGAGAAAAGGCGATTAGCGTCAAAACAGCAACAAATAGTCTCGCTTGCATAAGCACCTACATAAAACAGGGCGGGCACCCTTTTCAAGGGTCACCCGCCCTGTGGTTATTGGGTCTTCTAGGAACTAACGGTCTACTTCGGTGGCGGCGGGACTAGACAGGTCACGCTTGATGAATTACCCGACCCATCCGTTGCCGTGATCACCGCATCACCTGGGCCGACCTGGAAGTGTTTGATTGCCAGGGGGCCCATCGTGTTCACCAAGGATACGCCAGACTTTCCAGGAGTCTGCGTGATCTTGATCGTCTCACCGCTTGCCAGCACGTAGCTACCAATCTTGATGGTCGGCGCGCTGCAGATGTCGCTTCCAGATACCTTGTAGAAACCATCCTGATTGGTGTTGCTCGCCTTCGGCACGTTCTTACCGCTTGGGTTCACGCTCTCGACACAGGACACGACCGGCTTGGTCGTGTCGACCACCTGGATAGTGGCTTGACAGGAGTTCTGCAAGCCTACTCCATCGGTCGCCGTGTAGGTGACCGTGGTCGAGCCGATCGGGTATGTGCCCGCTGCCGGCCCGGCAACAGTTACGCCCGCGCAGATGTCACTCGCCGAGGCAACTCCCGGAGTGACAAACGCGCCATTCGGGCTGGTGCACTCCGTCGTGATCGGTGCCGGGCACGAGATGCTGGGCGGCGTGGTGTCTACGACAGTCACGCTCGAGCTGCAAGAGCTGGTGTTTCCCGAACCGTCAGTCGCGCTGCAAGCCACGGTAGTGGTTCCAAGGGAGAAGCTAGAGCCAGACACCGGATTACAACTTGGGGTGCCCACAGAGCAGTTGTCCGTAGCGCTTGCGCTGAACGTTGCGGTGGCGCTGCTCGATCCTGTGCACTCCACGGATTGAGCCACTGGACAGGTAATCCCAGGAGGCGCCGTGTCCACCACGGTTACAGTTGCCGTGCAGGAATCCGACGCGTTCTTGGTGTCTGTGACCGTCAATGTCGCTGGAGTAGTACCCAGTCCATACGGCCCTGCAGGTGTTTGGGACAGGGTAATCGCGTCCCCGTCCGGGTCATAGGAGCCGTTGTTCACGGACGCAGTAGCGTTACAGGAGTCACCAGCCGCCACGGTCACGTTCTGACACTGCGCAACCGGGGGTTGATTGGGAGGCACCCCCGCCACTGTCAAGTCATAAAGAATCGGGGACTCGTCGTCACTGTTCGCCGTGAGACGAGCCTGAATCTGGATAAACTGCCCGGTCACTCCGGGGTTTCCCCCGTTGGACACGGTAATATAGGGCTGTAGGGAAAGCCCTCCCTCAGTGTCAGCCGCCCGGACCTTCACCGCCACGGTTGCACCGGCGGGAGCCGAATCGTTCCAGATGATCTGGTTCCAAATGGTGCCGGCATCGCCGCTGTCCTTGGTTACCGTCCAAGTGCCGGTCGGCGTCGTGACGTTGCGCGCGGCAAATCCGGTCGCGTCGCTGTAGGTATAGGGCTCGCGGCCGACAGGCAGAGTTCCGAGAAACGCGCCGTCCGTGCCGCGAAACTTCATGACGTTGTTGCTCCCGCGGTTGACGATCCAGACGTCGTTGTTTTGGTCCGGCACGACGCCGCGCGTATCGCTCGCGCCGGGTCCGACAGTGGACCATACGAGACCACCAGCCGGGGTATACTTTGCTGCCCGTCCCTGGCCGAGGAGGATGTCGCCGTTTCCGTCCACGCTGAGGCCCAGCGTGGACTGACCACCAGCAAAAAGACTGAACGTGTTCGTCGCCGGGTCGTACTGGTGAGTGGAAGAACCTAGGTAAACCTTGTTGTTTCCCAGCGCTATTCCATAGTTGGAACGGGGCCCGGAACGCGTGGCCGTCCAAGTGTTGGTGTTCGTGTTCAGCTCCCCCAGGAGGGTGCTAAGTCCGGCGCTCCAGAGCCTTCCCTGGGCATCCACCAGGCAACCATAGGGCGTTTGGTTGCCGGTCGTGTTGACGGGTCCGGCGAGAACGCTTCCGTCCGCGGCGCTGATTTTCCAGTATTGCCGTGCGTTGTAAAGCCCCACCCAGATATGGCCGTCCGTGCCGATGCAAAGCGACCGGCCCAGGCCGTTATTGGGGCCGACGGTTACCACCCAGGCAATGCGCTCGTCAGTGATTTCGTTCGGGTCGATCTTGCCGTTACCGTTGGAGTCGACCATAACCGGCGCCATTTCCGACGCGGAAATCTGACAGTCGTTGTTGGCGTCGCTCGAGGTGTCGATAGTGCCGTTGCCGTTCCGGTCGATCCCGCCCTCGGCAAGGATCTTCATGACCTGGGCCGGCCTCCCGTCGAAGTGCCGGTTGGCCACATAGACGTTTCCCTCAATATCCACCGCCGTGCGCGACGGCGCAGGCCCGTCCCAAGCGCCGTGATTGCTCGTTCCGAACCAGGTGCGGTAACGGGCGACCTCGCAGCCGCCGCTCGGAATATAGCCCGAAGGCTTCGCGGTATCGATCTTCGACACCGTGTCATGACCCGCGTTGGCCACCCACAGCACTGAGAACGTTGTTCCCGTGACGTTGAGCTGAAGCTGGTCGTTGTTGGGAGCATCGTGGTTGACGCCGTCCAGCGTGCCAAGGTCGAATTGGGCATTTGTGGTGTAGGTGGTGCTAGCAGCCCGCGCGGTGCCCGGCAGGATCAGCAAGGCAGCCAGGAGACAGGCGGCGAGTTTTTCTATCCGGGATCTTGTTCTTGGTAATATAGCCATAGTTTCCCCCTTACTTATTGAATTAACTCACGCTTCAGTTTGTTCTCCGAACAACAGCCTTATTTGCATCTGACATCCGTTCAAGGTCATCTAAACCTATCTCTGTACACTTTTTGACCGGCCGTAATCGGCCTGCGGCTTCGCGCGATCCGAAGAACCGCTTGGATTTTTTTGCGTAAAGCTGCCTATAGGCAGCCGCACGAGTTGCGTGCCGTCCGCATTCATGAGATAGTGGCCCGGACGGCCTCCCCGAAGGCTCAAAAAACTGATTCGCCGCCCGTCAGGCGACCACCTGGGGTCCATCTCTTCTGCATCGGTCTTGGTGAGGTTCTGCTGCTCTCTCCCGTCGGCGTTCATAACGTAAACCTGATGGCGAACGCCGTTGTCTCGTGAGCTGAGGAAAAGAATTCTTGACCCGTCAGGCGACCACATCGGAGCGAGGTTCAACGCGGGCGTGTCGGTCAGCCTGACCTCGCCGGTGCCATCCCTGTTGATCACGTAAATATTCAGAAACCTATTCCGATCAGACACAAAGGCAATCTTCTGCGCGTCCGGCGACCACGCAGGGTTGAAATCGGAAGATTTCGGATCCTGAGAGAGGACGCGCCTTCCGGTTCCATCAGGCTTGATCACGACGATCCGAGTACTCCGACCCTCCCTCTCCACGAAGGCGATCAGGCTGCCGTCGGGTGACCACTTCGGTTCGATGATCTCGACTTTGGTCTGGGTAAGCTTGGTGACTCCCGTGCCGTCAGCATCCATCGCATAGAGTTCTGTGGGGCCGCTCCGGTCGGATACGAAGGCGATGCGCTTGCCGTCAGGTGACCAGTGTGGAGAAGCGTCAAAGCCTGGGTTGCCCGTGAGACGCCGCTGGTCGGTTCCGTCGGCGTTCATGACGTAAATTTCGGGGTTGCCGTCGCGCAGGGAGGTGAAAACGATGCGGCTCCCGTCTCGCGACAGGCTCGGCTGAAGATCGTCTTTGTCGTTGTTGGTCAGGCGAACGACCCGCGAGCCATCCGACGGCGATAGGTAAATTTCCTGGTTGCCGTCCAGATAGGAAACAAAGACAATATCGTCCCGGGCAGGGGTTTGCTCGCCTGCAATCAGATTGCCGCATGCCACCAACGCCCAGCCGAAAACAATTACGAGCGCAAG
>JACPSE010000064.1:14152-21221 GCA_016193465.1 Deltaproteobacteria bacterium | reverse complement strand
GGGTTGCTTTTTTCCTGTCAAGACATAAAAGAACAAAATAGAGCTGAACGTTGGCGCGAAGAGAGGGAGGGGTTCACGCCGTTGATCAAGGATTGAATTTCCTCGCAGAAAAGGGCATGGCTCAAGAAAATAGGGGGATTCGCTATGGCCACTCAGGCGGTAGACACAGACGGTCACATTTTTGAGAAGGACGAGATTGTCTTTGAATATCTGGAGCCACCCTACAGAGGGAGGAAAGAGTTGCTAGCCCTTCCTTTTTTCCCTGGGTTAGACGGTTTCCACCGCATGGCGCGCCGGGTTAGCGGCGGCAAGCGGTATGTGGTCGGAGCGGATGATCCCAGAAGCTGGCTGGAGGTGCTGGACAGAGAAGGGATTGACCGGACCGTCATTTTTCCCACTATGGGCTTGGCCATCGGCTTCATGCAGGATCCGGAATGGGCCGTTGTGGTTTGTCGCGCCTATAACAGCATGATGGCTGAGCGCTACATTAAATTTAACCGCCGTCTTGGTGCCGTAGCTCTTCTCCCGCTTCAGGATATTAAGGAAGCGGCGAAAGAACTTCGTCGTGCGGTCAACGAGCTTCACATGGTCGGCGGCGTTCTGGCGCCGGTGGGATTCCCCAAGCCGCTGGGTGATTCTTATTTCGACCCGTTGTACGAAGAGGCGCAGAAACTGGGTTGTCCTCTGGGAATTCACGGAGCGCCGGCGCGCGGCCTGGGCTTTGATTTTTTCACTTCGCTGATCGAGGCGCGGGCCCTCTCTCATCCTTTCGCCCAGATGATCCACTTGACCAGCCTGATTTTGGAGGGCGCCCTGGAGCGCTTTCCGAGGCTCAAGATCGCTTCGTTGGAGGCGGGGTGTGAGTGGATACCCTTTTTAATGGACCGCCTGGACATGGAATATAAAAATCGCGCGCGCCAGGCACCGCACCTCAAGAAGAAGCCGAGCGAGTACATGAAAGGTGGGCAGCTCTATTACCACACCGAGCTGTGGGAGAAAATGCTGCCGCAGGCGATCGAGAGGATCGGGGAGGACCTGTTCCTCTACGCCTCGGATTATCCCCACGAACCGGATCTCGCTGAGGCGATCCAGGATTTTGAAGCACGGACAGATCTAGCGAAATCAGCCAAGCGCAAGATCCTTTCAGACAACGGCAAGCGCTTCTACAACATGGAGAGCTAAAGGAGAAGGATAGTTTCTTTCCGGCTTGTATCTGACGACTGGCGAAACAAAGAAAGGGGCGACCCGACCTATCGCCCCTTCTTTTTAACATTTAAAAGGGAAGGAATTACCAGCGATTGCGACCGCCGCCGCCGCCCCTTCGATGTCCGCCGCCGCCCCCCCCACCGCCGCCGCCACCCATGCGTTTTTCCTGCGGCCTGGCCTCATTAACGACCAGGGTCCGCCCGTCTAGCTGCGTGCCGTTGAGGGCCTCCATGGCCTTTTGGGCCTCTTCCGAGGTGGCCATTTCGACAAAGCCGAAACCCCGGGACTGGCCGGTGAACTTATCCGAGATAACCCGGGCCGATTGGACGGAACCGTGCTCGGAGAAAATCTCTTCCAGCCGTCCTTCCGTTACGGAATAGGGCAAGCCGCCCACATATAACTTAGTGCTCATATTCTCCTCCAATTTGAGAACATTAAAGGTCTTTGCCTTGGGATACGGATCACTGATAGGAGAAGAACATGAGAGCTAAAATGGTAGGAACTTCTCTCTGGTCGGCTGCTCTAACCACTAATGCCGCTCACAAGGTGAGACACACGCAGGCCTTCAACTAATAGCTTGTTCTCTTTCAGAAGGCCTAATACTGAATGAGATGACAGTTATGTTACTTGGGATATTCTTCGTTGTCAACAGCGACGCTCTTCCCCCGCCTGTGGCTTGCGGGCAGCGCCGGCGTCAACTGCCGGTGAAGTTGGGCTTTCTTTTCTCGAGGAAGGCGGCGGTTCCCTCACGCATGTCATGGGTTGCGGCGAGGGTCGCCAGGCAGCGCGCCTCCAACTCGAGGGCCGACGTGAGATCCATCTCCGAACTCTTGTTGATGAGCATCTTTGTGACCTGCAGGGCGAGACGGGGAAGGCCGGCTAGCTTGGCAGCAAAATTCTTGGCTTCTTCCAGCAGCTTTTCTTTCGGCACCACCTTCATAACAAGCCCCAAAGAGAGAGCTTCCTCTGAAGTGACAGGCTCGCCGGTAAAGATAATCTCCTTGGCTTTGGCCGCTCCTATGAGACGAGGGAGTCTTTGGGTTCCGCCTCCTGCCGGGAAGGCGCCGATCTTAATTTCCGGAAGACCGAATCTGGCGGTCGCGGAGGCGACGCGGAAATCGCAGGCCAGTGCCAGCTCGCATCCTCCTCCCAGGGCATAGCCTGAGACCGCGGCGATCACTGGCTGGGGAAGGGCCTCAACCTGATCGAAAAGGAGCTGAAATTCCCGCGCATGGTGGAAGGACAAATCTGCCGTGGTTGACTCTTTGATCTCGCCGATGTCCGCCCCGGCGCAGAAGATCTCCTCGCCGCCGGTTATGATAACAACCCGTGTCCCCGAATCCGAGGCAATTTCTTTGAGCAGCGTCTCCATCTCCCGCCTCATCTCAGTGTTCAGCGAGTTTTTCTTCTCCAGCCGATGGAGCCGAACCACGGCAATCGCCCCTTCCTTCTCGTAGATCAGGTTTTGGAACATGTCGTCTCCTCCCGTAAATCGGTCATATGTATTGTCCGCCGTCCACTTTGATCACCTCTCCAGTGACGTATTTGGCCCGGTCACTACAGAGGAAAGCGACCACGGATGCGACATCCTCGGGCGCTCCAAGCCGCCCCAAAACAGCCTCGCGCAAGGCCTCATCTTTCGCCTCCTGCGGAAGAGGCTCTGTCATCGGGGTGACGATGTAACCGGGCGCTACAGCGTTGACATTCACCTGGTATCTTCCAAGCTCCTTGGCCAGGGTCTTGGTCAGTCCGACAATCCCGGACTTGGCCGCCGCATAATTAGCTAATCCCCATTGTCCTCTCAACCCGTTCACCGAGGAGAGGCTGACGATCTTTCCGCTCCCCTGAGTTCTGAAGATTGACGCCGCGGCGCGGGAATAGTTGAATACTCCCTTGAGGTCGACAGCAATGACGCGATCCCATTCCTCTTCAGTCATCTTCCAGATCACGTGATCCGCATTGATGCCCGCATTGTTGATTAAAATGTCGAGGCGACCCAAAGCCCTCACGACCTCGGCAACCACCTCTTGGGCGCGATTGAAGTTGGCGACATCTGCAGGGAAAAATGAGGCCTTCCTTCCCAGCCCTCGGATGGCATCAAGGAGCCTTGCCGTTTCATCCGTGGATTTGAGATCGCAGATGGCTATGTCTGCCCCATTGTTGGCCAGCTCCAACGCAATGGCGGCGCCGATGCCCCGCGAGCCTCCGGTGACAAGCGCCACTTTTCCTTCCAGTTCCATCCTTTTTCCTACTTCTAGGAGTCCTTTCTCGTTTTTGCCTTTGGTGATTCCTCTACTAAAAGGCGTTTGAGCCGAGTGTCGGCTAAATGGCATATATAATGCAATGTGATTGCTATTTCCAGAGGGCTGGGATTTTAGAGGTGGCCATCAAGGCGGGAGGGACCGATCTCTTGGTTGCCATGAAACAGAGGCGCGTTGTCAAACGTTGCCTTACTTCTATCGAAGGACATTTTTCTCCAGATAGCCTGTAAACTTCTCCTTTGAGCTGGCCTGCTCGAGATAGTCCTGAATACGGGAAAGATCGGCAGCGTAGTTGGGGTAACAGGAAGTAAAACCCGCTCCCCCCGGGGCCTCTATGACCCCGTGAGTCCAAAGCTTTAGAATGGCGGTGTCAGCCGGCTGTTCCTCAATCTTTTTTGTCTCCACCACCTTTTCCGCTGACAGGATGGTCTTTTTAGCTGCCCGGGCACAAAGGGGATCGAGGAAGCGGTCTCCCAGGATTTGGCCGTATCCTGGCGCATCGGCGTAATTAACATGGAGCAAAGCCACGTCCGGCCGGATAGCCTTTACGGCCACGAGTTTTTCCCCGCCAAAAGGAGAGATAAATTCCTTGAGAGTAGGGTTGATACGCAGTAGATCGCTTCCTAGACCGGAGCGCACCGGCATAAAAGGGATCTCCTTGGCTCCCGCCTCCAGCGCTGCAATCAGGATATACTCGGAGCCCTCCACGAACTCCACTCTCTTTTCTTCTCTCGCGCGGCGGAAGTTTGGGGCCAGTCCGGCAAAGTCAAATCCTACATAGGCATAAATCAATTTTTTTACCCGTCCCGCGCCGAGAAGCAGGTCTACATCTGGACCTCCGAGAACCGTCACGACCGTCAGATCGGTGATGTCAGACCTCACTAATTCCTCCACCAACGCCATGGGCTTCCGTACCAAGCCCCCTCCTCCGAGGACAATGGTATCGCCGCTACGAATCTCCGCGCGGAGCGATTTCAATGACATGAGTTTGTCCATGACCTTATCCTTTTCCCCTTCCTTCTCTCTCATACCGGCAATTTGCGTGCCACCCTTTTTTAGCTCACAGCTCCTTAAGCCAGCTCTAAAAGATTCCAAGCTTTAATAAAGAAGAGTCAGTTTATTCTTAGTTCTGAGAATCTCTTGGCCATTCTTCCATAATCTTATTTTTCTTTTAGTCGAAACAGTACGCCAGCTTTTTGGCATAAATTATGCTGCGCGGGCTACGGGTAAGTAGATGATAGAGCAAGGTAGTCCTCTGACTTTGTAGTTTAGAGAAAGGTCCCTGCGAGGCATCGCCCATATCCTCTCTGAGCATTCGCGGCCCAAGGATGGTGCCGGGAGGCGATCCCTGTGAGATTGCCTTTTTAGTTTCTCTAGGATAGACAGGCCGAAGAGAAGGTCCTTTCAAAGCGGGGACAAATTCTTTCCACTAAAAGCGAATTTATGTTTAAGGTATGCATTGACGTAGGAGGAACCTTTACCGACTGTCTCGTTCTCGATGAGGCAGGGAAATTCACCGAGTTTAAAACGCCGACGACGCCTGAAGACGCTTCCCTGGGCGTTATCAACGCTTTAGCCAAGGCGGCTAGGTTTTACGGCCAAACTCTCCAGGAGTTCGCCTCCAAGGTTTATCTGCTTGTTCATGGCACTACCCTGGCGACCAATGCCCTTCTCACCGGCAAGGGGGCCAGAGTCGGAATGATTACCACTAAAGGTTTTCGTGACGTGATGGAGATCCGGCGCGGGTTTAAAAATATCAGGACTTCGATGTTCAATGTTTTTATCCCGCCCTACCGGCCTTTGGTCCCTCGGCGCTTACGCTTAGGCGTCGCCGAGAGGACGCTCCACACGGGCCAGGTGCGCACCGCCTTGAACGCGGCCGAGACGCAAGCTGCCATTAAGAAGCTCAAGGCCGAAGGAGTGGAGGCCGTGGCCGTCTGTTTCCTGCACTCCTATGCGAACCCGGAGAACGAACAAAAGGCGGCGCAAATCTGCCGCGACAGGCTGAACGGCGTCTACGTGACTGCATCGCACGAGGTTCTGCCGGCGTGGCGCGAACACGAGCGCTTCAGCACCACCGTTGTCAGCGCTTATATCGGGCCGGCCAGCTCAAAGTATCTGGACTTATTGGAGGGACGGCTCAAGGCCGTGGCTTTCAAGGGGAGCTTGTTAATTGTGCAGTCAGATGGCCTGGTGCAGTCGGTGGAGCAAACCAAGAAAAAGGCGGTGTCTCTCATTGCCTCAGGACCGGCGGCCGCTCCCCAGGCAGCGCGTTATTGCGGTCGGGTCTCCTCGTATCCTAACCTGATTTCCATTGATATGGGGGGGACCAGTTTAGATGTTTCGCTGGTTTGCAATGGAGAGGTGAACCACACCACCGAGAGCTGGGTGGGAGATGAGAGGGTAGCGATCAAAATGGTGGATGTCCATAGCGCCGGGGCAGGTGGCGGGAGCAAGGCGTGGATTGACTCTTTGGGCTTGCTGCGCGTTGGTCCCGAAAGTGCCGGCGCGGAGCCGGGGCCGGCCTGTTACGGGAAAGAAGGAAAAGAGCCGACGGTCACGGATGCCGATTTGATCCTCGGCTACATACCTGAAGACTATTTTCTTGGCGGTGAGATCAGGCTAAATGTGGAGCGCGCCAAGAAAGCGGTCAAAAAGATCGGCGACCCGCTCAACCTCGATGTGAGCGAGGCCGCGCAAGCCATTTTCACAACGGTGAACTCGCTGATGGCGGACCAGATCACTGAGCTCTCCACCAAGCGAGGTCAAGACGTAAGAGATTTTGCTCTAGTCGCTGGGGGAGGCGCGGGCCCGATCCATGCCGCTCAGCTTGCAGAGCTGCTGGGAATTCCTGTGGTGATTGTCCCGCGTTTTGCCTCTCTTTACAGCGCCTTCGGCATGTTTGCGATGGATATCGGACGCGACTATGTGCGGTCCTACATCACAGCCGCAGACACGATGGATATCCCCAGGGTCAATCGGTTATTTAGAGAGATGGAAGCGCAGGCGTTACAGGATTGCAAGGCGGCGGGGATGCCCTCTCAGGATCTCGCTCTGATAAGGAGCGCTGACATGAGATATCTGGGACAGTTTCACGAAGTGGAGATCGGCGGCATCCCGGTCGGGGAATTGACATCTCAAGACATTCAGGCCCTGCTTCAGAGCTTCCACGAAAGACACCGTGAGCTTTACACCTTTTCCATGCCGTTCCGAGGGGTGGAATTCTTGAACTTCAGACTCAAGGCGATCGCAAAAAAAATGGAGTTGAAACTGGGAACCGTCGCGCAGGGAACTGAGGATCCATCTTCTGCCCTGAAGCGAAAACGGCATTGCTTTTTCAAGAAATCTGGAGGCTACGTCGAGACGCCTGTTTACGAAGGAGAGAGATTGCAGGCGGGGAATGCGATTCCGGGACCTGCTGTCATTGAGGAGAAGACCACCACGGTGGTCATCCCTGAAGCCTTCACCTGTCGGGTGGACCCATTCAGGAACTACCTCATGACGAGCCAGGGCAATAAACGGAGTTCCTCATGAGCCATACCAACATAGATGCCATCACTCTTTCGACGATCTGGCACTCCATGCAAAGCGCCTGTCGTGAG
>JACPSE010000064.1:0-14131 GCA_016193465.1 Deltaproteobacteria bacterium | reverse complement strand
GTGAGGTGCGCCACGTCATTGATCGGACGTCACAAAATTTTCTGATTGCCCAATTGCACGACGTTTCCGCGGGGATCTGGGATGCCCGGGCGCAGACGGTAGCGATTCCGACAGGTTTGCCAGTCCAATTCATAGCGGCCAAGTTTTCCATCAAAGCCATCTTGGATAAATTCGCCGGACGGATCTATCCGGGAGACGTATTTCTCACCAACGATCCATACAAGGGTCACTGCTGTCATCTGCCGGATTGGGGTTTCTATCGGCCGGTCTTTTACAAAGACGAGTTGTTGTTCTTCACATTGGCCCGGGCGCATCAGATGGATACTGGCGGATCCTATCCCGGCGGCTACTTTCCCAACGGCTATGACATCCATGCAGAGGGGATCTGCATTCCGCCCGTCAAGGTCTTTGAAAAGGGGAAAGAGCGGCAGGATATCTTCGAACTCATATGGAATAACGTGCGCTGGCCTGAAGGGGTAAGGGTGGATAACTATGCGCTCATTGCGGCCACGAAGATCTGCGAGCAGAGAATTATCAACTTGATTGAGAAATACGGCAGGGAGACGGTGCTTGGTTGCGTTGAAGAGATGGTGCAGAGGACCGAACGCGCGGTGCGGGAAGAGATTCGCAAGATGCCGGATGGCGTCTACACCGGCGAATCCGCCACGGATGACGATGGGTCGGAGTTGGATGTGCCTGTTTGGGTGAGATGCAAGGTGACGATCCATGGCGATGAGATAACGGTCGATTTCTCCGAGAGCGATCCGCAGAGAAAGGGGTTTGTCAACAGCGTGTACGCCTCGACCTACAGCAACACCCTGGCAACCATATTTCTTTTTCTCGATCCGGCGCTGGCCTATTTCCATAACGAAGGGAGCATGAACCCCATTCAAGTTGTAGCCCCGGAGGGATCGGTGGTGAATCCGCGATACCCGGCAACGGTTGGCGCCTCGCCGGTCAACGTGGGAACGCAGGTGATGGAGTCTCTCCTCATGGCCATGTCTGAAGCCATGCCAGGGCGCGCTATCGGGGCATGGGGCAGACATTACTCCCATTTCATTTATGGTTTTGATCCCCGGATCAAGCAGCCCTACGTTCAGGTGTTGTTCGAGCCCGACGGGGGATCGGGAGCCGTCCGCGGATTTGATGGCTATGAAGGGGTGACAATGCTGGTCACTTTGGGCGAGGCGGTCAAAGGGGATGTGGAGACCATTGAGGTGCGTTTCCCGTGGAGAGTCGAGACCTACGAGTTCGAAACGGATAGCTGCGGGGCCGGCGAGTGGCGTGGGGCTTCGGGTCTCCGTTGGGAGATGGTCAACGAGGGGAGCCCGGCCGGAATGAGCACCGGAAACGCCGAGGGTGAGACCGTGCATGGCGTCGGCGCCCTGGGAGGCCACCCGGCTCCCTTCAACCGCGCTTATGTCCAGCGCGACGGCAAGGAGATTCCGATCAGAGCCCACAGGATCTATTCGCTCCAACCGGAAGATTTGCTGGTGAAGGTCACCGGAGGCGGCGCCGGCGTGGGGAATCCGCGGCAACGAGAGCCAGTGAAGGTGAGAGAAGATGTCCTGAATGGGTTTGTGTCGATTGAAGGCGCCAGGAAAATTTACGGGGTGGTGATCGATCCCGTCAGCTCGGAGGTGGATCTTAAAGCGACGCAGCGGCTACGCGGAAACGGGAAAAGGGAGAGGGTGAAGGCAAAGGGGAAACCCCGGCGCCGCCCCCGATCCAAGTGATATCGCGGATCAACGGATCAACGACGCGATGAAAGAAAGGATCAACTGGAGCGCTATCCTCATGTTTGGGGTCGCCGCTTTGGTGATTTATCTCACCTTAATCCCGCTTACGATGATGGTCTACGGGAGTTTCCGGAACGGTCCGCCCGGCGCGGAGAGCTCTTTCACGCTTAAGAACTACGTCAAGGCCTTCAATCACCCCGTGCTCTATCGCTCGGTCTTGAACTCTCTGATCTTCGCTTTGGGGGCCGGCTCTTTGGCTTTTGCCATTGGTTGCCTCCTCGCCTGGTTTACAGAGCGGACCAACGCCCCACTGAAGGGGCTGATCTACGTGGCGGTCTTCATCGAGGTGATGATCCCAGGGATTCTGGAAAGCATCTCGTGGGTGCTGCTGCTGAGCCCGAGCATCGGCCTCATCAATGTCTACGCCAAAGCGCTCTTGGGCTTGAGCGAGGCCCCCTTTAACGTCTACAGCATGGGAGGAATGATATGGGCCTTTGGGGTGTCGAGCTATACGGTTCCATTCCTTCTCATGGCAGCGGCCTTTCGATCCATGGACCCTGCCTTGGAAGAGGCCGCTTTGGTTTCCGGCTCTGGAACTTTTCAGACAGTGTGTCGGATTACGTTAAGATTGATGCTGCCTTCGATGCTCGCCACCTGGCTCCTCCTTTTCATTCGTGGGATAGAGACATTTGAGGTCCCGGCCATACTCGGGCTGCCCGCCGGGATCACTTTGCTGGCAACAGAAGTTTACCTCATGGCCCGAGAGGTTCCTACGGACTATAACTTGGCCGCCACCTTTGCCATGGTTTACGTGGTGGTGGCGCTGGGCGGGCTCTACGTCTACTTCCGCGCCACCCGCTACGCAGAAAGATTTGCGGTCATCTCCGGCAAAGGGTTTCGACCGGTAGTCATGAACCTGGGAGTCTGGCGCTTTCTTGCCGGCGGGGCCTGCCTGCTGTTGCTGATTGTGATCGCTTTTTTGCCCCTGCTTGTTATCGTCTACACCTCTTTTCTACCCTGGTATGCGCCGCCATCGGCCAAGATGTTTCAGATGATGTCCCTCGACAACTACCGTTTTCTGATGGGTTATGATCTGGTCCTCAAAGCGGTTAAAAACAATCTCATCGTGGGAATAGGGAGCGCGACCACGACGGTTTTTCTGACGTCGGTTATCGCCTGGATCGTGCTCAGGAGCAGCGTCCCCGGGCGCAAGGCCCTCGACGCGCTCGCCTTTTCTCCTATCGCTTTGCCGGGCGTGGTCTTCGGTCTTTCCCTGATGTGGCTTTACCTTACCCTGCCGGTCCCGGTTTATGGTACCCTGTGGATTCTTTTTATCGCTTACGTGAGCAAGTACATGCCCGTCAGCATGCGCGCATGCAACGCTGCCCTGATGCAGGTGAACAAAGAGCTCGAGGAGGCCTCCAAGGCGAGCGGGGCCTCTTGGTGGGCGACCTTTAGAAGGATAGTGGTCCCTTTGATCTTGCCGGGGATGTTTGTAGGCTGGGCCTATGTGTTGTCTCTCACCTTTAAGGTTTTATCTTTGCCGGTTCTTCTCGGACATGCCGGGACAGAGGTGGTGCCGGTGCTAATCTTCGACCTTTATGAGGGAGGGCAATACACGGTTCTCAATGCTTTGGGGGTTGGGGTGATTGTCCTTGTGACTTCTATCAGCGTGGTGACGCGCATGGTGAGTCGCCGCTTCGGATTGGAGCAATTTGAATGAGTGAGAAGTGAGACAGTGAGGAGTGAGCAGTAAGGAGGGTCTTATGGTACCAAAGGATCTCCGCAGCTTTATTGAAGTCTTGGAACAGCACGGAGAATTGGTGCGGGTGCGTGAAGAGGTGGACTGGAATTTGGAGGTTGGGGGGATTCTGCGGCGCATTTACGACCTCGGGGCTCCGGCAGCTCTGTTTGAAAAGATCAAAGGGTATCCCAGCGGGATGAGGATACTTGGCGCGCCGATGGGACGCGGCCGCAGGAGCGTCTACTCTCGTCATGCTCTTGCCTTGGGGCTTTCTCCTGAGGCAGGCTATGGGGAGATTGTGAGGGCGTATGTAGAGAGGAAAAACAGGCCTTTCAAGCCTAAGCGGGTTGCCACGGGCCCCTGTAAGGAGGTGATTCTGCGAGGAGACGAGGTGGATCTTTTTAAGTTTCCAGTTCCTTTCATTCATGAGGGCGATGGGGGGCGTTACCTAGGAACTTGGCACACAGTGGTATCGCGGGATCCTGTGGAAGGGTGGGTGAACTGGGGAATGTACCGGATGATGGTTCACGATCGCAATAACACAGGTATGCTGATTCCTCCTATTCAGCATATGGGGCGGATGTATCAGAAGGCTGAGGCTATGGGGAAACCGCTGGAGTGCGCCGTGGCCATTGGCACGGACCCAGCCTCTGTGATTGTGAGTTGCGCGATGTTGCCGGATCGGGTGGAGGAGGTGGATATAGCCGGCGGGCTTTTGGGTGAGCCGGTCGAGCTTGTCAAGTGTGAGACGGTGGATTTGGAGGTTCCGGCGAGTTCGGAGATTGTTCTTGAGGGGTATGTTCCGGCCGGGGAGAGGCGGAGTGAAGGGCCGTTCGGAGAATACATGGGGTACGAGGCCGGGAGATCCGGTGCCAGGCCGGTTTTCCATGTCACCTGTGTTACCCATCGTAAAGATCCGATTTTGACCGTTTCCAACATGGGGATGCCGATTCACGAGAGTCAGGTGGTGATGGGAATCACCATGGCCGGAGACATCTACGATGAGCTGATCAAACTGGGCCTGCCGATCAAAATGGCCTACATGCCTCCGTATGGAGTTACCCATATGATCGCTATTTCTACGGATACTCCATATATGAATTTTGCCAAGAGAGTGGCGCATGCGGTATGGGGAACCAAGGCCGGGAGCATGGTTTACTACGTTATCGTCTGTGACTCGGATATCGATGTGACCAACTTCAATGAGGTTATCCACGCCATCTCCACCAAGTGCCATCCGGTTCGCGGGATACATCAGGTCCCTCACGCCCCGAGCTATGCCTACATGGTTCCCTTTCTCGACGCGAAAGAGCGCCCGATAGGGGATGGGGCTTATATCCTTCTTGATTGCACGTGGCCCAAGGACTGGCCGAAAGAGGCTCTCCCGGTCAAGTCATCTTTCGATGTACTCTGGCCCAAAGAGATCCGGGACAAGGTTCTTTCTAACTGGCAGAGATATGGCTTCCCGGAGGGTTAAACCATGAAACCCGCGCCCTTTGATTATTTCGCCCCGACAGAGCTTCAAGAGGCCCTAATGCTTTTAGAGCGTCACGAGGATGAGGCGAAGATCCTGGCTGGCGGTCAGAGCCTGCTTCCTCTCCTCAATATGCGTCTGGCGCGCCCCAAGGCCATCATCGACATCAACCGTATTACGAGTCTTTCTTACATTCACAAGGATAACGGATCGCTGCGCATCGGCGGCTTAACCCGTCATCGAATGATAGAAAACTCCGCCGTGATTCAGGAGCAATGCCCACTTATGACAGAAGCTATACAATGGGTCGGCCATATCGAGGTAAGAAACCGGGGGACGATAGGTGGTTCATTGGTTCATGCCGATCCTGCGGCTGAGCTGCCAACCGTCGTTACTGCTCTGGGAGGAGAGATGAAGCTTGTCGGGCCGAGGGGTGACCGGACGGTGAGACCCGAGGAGTTTTTCGTTTCCTTCCTGACCACTGCGCTGGATTCGAGCGAAATCCTGGCCGAGGTGCGCCTCCCCATTTGGCCGCGCCCCACGGGCTACTCCTTCCAGGAGATCAGCCGCCGCCACGGAGATTTTGCCGTCGTAGCAGTAGCGGTTCTCTTGCTGCTCAATGATAAGAGAGAATGCGAAAATAGCAGCATCGTTTTAGCCGGTGTTGGCCCCACGCCGCTGAAGGCCAAGAGATCAGAAGGACTCCTGACGGGGAAAAAGGTCACCCGGGAACTCATGGAAAAGGCCGGAGGGCTGGCCGCAGAGGACTCGGATCCTTCCTCGGATGTCCACGGCTCAGCCGACTACCGCCGCGAGATGGTCAAGGTGATGACCCGGAGGGCGCTGGAAGAGGCGCTGGCAAAAGCAATGCAAAATGCAAAGTGAAAAATTAAAAATTTGCAATTTTCATTTTGCAATCTTCAATTTGCATTGAACGGAGTTTGTAACTATGGCGAAAAGGTATCCTGTCAGAGTGAAAGTAAACGGCGTCGAGTATGAGAGAAGCGTGGAGGGGCGCCGGCTTCTGTCCGATTTTCTGCGCGAGGATCTGGAGCTGACGGGGACCCATGTGGGATGCGAGCACGGGGCGTGCGGCGCCTGCACGGCACTGCTCAACGGGCAGTCTATCCTTTCCTGCCTGGCCCTGGCCGTCCAGGTTGATGGCGCCGAGATCTTGACCGTTGAGGGTGTGGCCGATGAGGCCAAGCTCCATCCTATTCAAGAGGCCTTTTGGGAAAATCACGCCCTGCAATGCGGTTTCTGCACGCCCGGGATGATCCTCTCCGCGCTGGCCCTATTGAAAGAGAACCCTCGTCCAACTGAGGAGGAAATTCGGGTAGGAATTTCAGGTCACATCTGCCGTTGCACGGGCTATGTGAACATTGTGAAGGCGATTCAAACGGCGGCAGAAAAGATGGCCGAGACAAGTCAAACGAAAGGAACGGTTCAAAACGTTTAAAGCGTTCGAGACGGCTTGATCAGTTTGAACGATTTTAGGGGCATTGGTCATGAAAAGATTGTTTGTTTCCATTTTGCTGTGTTTGTCCTTGTTGGGCACTCTGTGCTTCGGGGCCGAAAATGCCGAGGAACTCCTGGCGCGTCTCAACAAACTCCCTCCTGCTCAACGCCAGCAACAGCTCTTGGAGAAGGCCCGGCAGGAAAGGGATGTCAGTGTCTATGCCAGTTTTACGGAAGCCAAATCCCTCTCAGATGCCTTCCGCAAACGCTATCCCTCCCCCTCGGTGACTATCCGCCGCCTGGGCGGAGGACGCATGCTGGACATTGCGGTTACGGAATTCCGCGCGGGCCGGCACCTCGTGGATGTCTTCATCGGGGGTTCAACATCCGGCAGGCCTCTGATCGATGCCGGGGTTATCGCCCGCTATGCATCGCCGGAGCGGGCTCAGTATGGTCCGCATTTTAAGGACGAAAAGGGTTATTGGACAGCTTTTTTCTCGCGTCATCTGGTTTTTGCTTTTAACACGACATTGGTTCCTCAGGAGAGGCTTCCCAAGAGCTATTTTGATCTCCTTAATCCCTACTGGAAAGGAAGATTGGCCATTGATGATCACCCCGGGAACTGGCTTGCGGGCATGATCAAAGCCTACGGCAAGGAGAAAGCCGCCGAGCTTCTGCGGGCACTGGCCAGACAGAATCCTAAAATCATCCGGGGCAGGACGCTGAAGATCCAGCTTATGGCTGCTGGCGAGGTTTACGCCGCTGTTGATCAGACCGAGGAGGGAGTCATTGAGATGAAAAAGAAGGGCGCCCCGGTTGATTATCGCTTTCTGGAGAATACTCCGGTCCTGACCAATCCGGTTCTTTTGGTCAAAAACGCCCCTCACCCTCATGCCGGGGCGTTATTCCTTGATTATCTTCTTTCCAAAGAAGGGCAGCAGGCGGTGGTTGATATCGATTATGTTCCTACCCGAATGGGATTCAAGCCCAAGGATCGGGAGCTGACCGAGCGGGCCGCCAAGGCAAAGCTGGTTTTTTTCGACCTGGACTGGTTTGGAGAGCGCCAGAAAGAGATCAATGATTTGATCAACGAGCACCTTCGCCCGAACCGATAGTCTATGGGTTCGAATCGTTCAAGAAGTTCGAGACGTTTGAAACGTTTAGAACCATTTGAACGGCTTGAACGATTTAAAATGGGCATCATCAAAGCCTACGGGAAAGAGGAGGCCGTTGACTATTTCAAGGCGCTGGCGCGCCAGGGGCTGCACCTGCACAAAGGTCGGACGCTTAGGGCGCAGCTTATGGCTGCGGGTGAGTTCCCGGCTTCCGTGGAGCAAGAGGTAAGCAAGATGGTGCAGAACTCGCGGTAGAAGATAAAAGAATAAAGAATAAGGGGATAAAAATGGCTATTTCAGAAGTTGATGTTCGTGCCCATGCCAAATGGATCGGAACGCCGGTAAAGCGCAAAGAGGATCCCAGGCTCATTACTGGACAGGGTTGCTATGTGGACGATGTCAAGCTTCCCGGCATGTTTCACTGCGCGTTGCTCAGGAGTCCCCATGCCCATGCCCGGATTAAGAGGGTTGATCTGAGTAAGGCCAAAGCCTATCCAGGGGTGGCGCTCACCCTCACAGGCGAGGAATTGGCGCAGGCGACCAACTCGCTTCCATCGGTCTTTAGTTTGGGGAATAAGCCCGCTCCCTTTGCGGATTATCCCATGGCCGTGGGCAAGGTCCGCTACGTCGGCGAGCCGGTCGCAGCCGTGGTCGCTGCAGATCGTTACATTGCTGAAGATGCCCTTGATCTCATTGAGGTAGAATACGACCCTCTTCCCGCGGTGACCGATGTGGAAGAGGCGATCAAGCCTGGCGCCCCTCTTCTCTTTGAAGAGATGGGGACCAACGTCACCTGGCATGGGACGTATTCTTACGGCGATCCGGACAAGGCGTTTGCCGAAGCGGATCGTATCATCAAACGACGGCTCTACTTTCACCGCTACAGCTCCACTCCGCTGGAGACATTTGGTGGGATCGCTCATTTTGAGCGGGCGACAGGCATGCTGACCATTCGCTCTAACCACCAGATACCGGCCATGATTCACCCCTTTATGGCCTATTGTTTAAGGATTCCGGGGAACAAGCTGCGCATGGTGATTGGAGACATTGGGGGCGGATTTGGGATCAAATGCGCCGTCTACGCCAACCTCATGATCATCGGCCACCTTTCGATGCGCCTCGGCCGGCCGGTCAAATGGATAGAAGATCGACGCGAGCATCTTCTGGCAAGCGCCCACGGGACCGAGCGGACCGGTTACGTGGAGGTGGCGGTCAAAAACGACGGCACGATCCTTGGGGTCAAGATGAAAACGTATGACAACGATGGCGGCTATATGCGTTTTCCCGAGCCTGTGGGTGTGATCCTCTGGAGCCATGTAGTTCAGAGCTGCTACCGCTTTCGCAATATCCTTATGGACTGTCATGCCGTGGTAACCAATAAATGTCCGGTAACGCCGAATCGCGGCTATGGCCGGATGCAGCATCAGTTCTTCCTGGAGCGGATGATGAATATCATCGGCCGGGAGTTGAAGATTGACCCGGTGGAGATCCGGCTGAAAAACTTTATCCGGCCTGACGAGTTTCCCTATGAGGCGACCAACGGAAGCCTCTACGATAGTGGCGACTATCCGGCGACCCTGCAGAAGGCGCTGGAGCTGATTGGCGGCTATGAGCACTGGCGGGAAGAACAGAAGAAGTCCCGGGCGGAAGGCCGATACCTGGGCATTGGCGTGGTTACGATCATGGACTCGGGCGCTTCCAATCTAGGCGAGATGAGCATGATCGATCCGGATATTCGTTCATCGACTGCCGGAGAGGCGGCGGCGATCCGCATCGATGCCACCGGGTCGGTTACTGTAGCCCTCGGCACGGTTCCCCAGGGCCAAAGCCATGAGACGGTGAGCGCGCAAATCGTCGCCGATGAGCTGGGATTGAGTCCTGATGAGGTTACAGTCCTGACAGGGTTTGACAGCGCCACGCATCCCTACTGCGGTAGTTCAGGCACCTACGCGAGCCGCTATGCCGGCACTGCCACGGGCGCTCTTAAAGGCGCGGCACAAAAGCTCCGAGACAGGATCTTCAAAATCGCCGCTCACTTCCTCGAAGCCAGGTTCGAGGATTTGGAGCTTTCCGGCGGCAGGGTTTTTGTCCGTGGCGTGCCCCAGAAGGGGATGGCGTTGAGAGATATTGCAGCCATTTCCCTTTACAACCCAGCGGCCTTGCCTGCAGGGGTGGAGCCGGGTCTGGAGGCGAGCTGCAACTACAACTATCCCAAGGCAAATCAGATGGACGAGAAATTCAGGGCCAATTACGCGTCCACCTATGCCAACGTTGCCCACGCTATCGTTGTGGAGTTGGATGTAGAGACGGGCCAGTTCAAGATTTTGAAGTATAGCGTAGTCCATGATGCCGGTAACCTGATCAATCCGAAAGTCGCTGATGGTCAGATCCACGGAGGCTTTGCCCATAGCCTGGGAGCGACACTTTACGAAGAGTTTGTTTATAACGAGGATGGGCAACTTCTCACGAGCACTTTCATGGACTATCTCTGTCCCAAGGCCACGGAAATTCCCCAGATGGAGATTGGCCACCTGTGCAGCCCCTCGCCCTTTACCCCTTATGGCACGAAAGGGATGGGAGAGGGCAGCGGGCCAATTCCTGCGCTGATTGGAAATGCGGTGGAGGATGCCTTGACCCCATTGGGCGTGGAAGTGCTCGGCTCCAACTTGAGCCCGCAAAACATCATGGCCATGATCTGGAAGGCGAAGGGGAGAGAACCGGCAAAATGACAGACATGCCAGTAACCTTGGCTGTCCCGGCATTTTCTCACAAAAGAAATAGTCCGGTATCAAAGTGCAGTCTCTACGCGGCAGCGTAGGAAAAAATTTTTAGACCGCCGTTAGCAATGCGGGCTGAAGGAAGGAGATATGGCGGGGGACCTGACACAGCTTAAAACAAGATTAGTTGAGGCGAGTCGCATCCTGGAGCAGGAAGACCTCTTTGATGTCTTTGGCCATGTGAGCGCGCGCCTGCCAGAAGGCGACCGTATCCTGATTACTCCCTCCATGGCGCCGGGCGACATCAAGCCGGAAGATCTGATCATCATGGATCTTCAAGGGAAAAAGCTGGCGGGCGAGGGTGAGCCGGTCTTGGAGCACTGGATACACACTTCGATTTACCGCTTACGCCAGGATGTGCAGGCGGTGGTCCATGCGCATCCCCTTCTGCCTGTGGCTTTCACTCTGGCGGATGAGCCGCTTAAGCCGATGCGCCTGGGAGATGGGAAGCTATCGGAAGGAATACCTGCCTACCCTGGTCCTGGAGAGGATTCATTCATTGTCACGGAGGAGCTCGGCATGGGAATGGCCCGCGCCCTCGGCGACCGCCCTGCGCTTCTTCTTCGAGGCCATGGAATAGTAGCTGTAGGGGACACGATTGAGACTGCAAGCCTGATGGCAATTCGCTTGAACCACGTGGCGTCGCACCAGTTGCTCGCGATGGTGATTCGGGGAGCGCGACACCTTATGCAGCAGGAATCTCTGGCGACCCCGAAAATTCTCGATACCAAGAAAACCCGGTGGCGGGACTGGAGCAGGGTCTGGGAGTACTATCGGATGAAGCTGAAAAAGGGAGCATGAGGCTTGAACCTTCCATCCTTTCAATATTTTGAGCCGAGGAGCGTAAAAGAGGCATCGCGACTGCTCCGGCAGGGAAAAGGGCGAGGGAAAATCCTCGCCGGCGGGACAGATCTGCTCAACTTAATGAGGATGAGGTCTGAGACGCCCTCTTTTCTAGTCAACCTGGGCGCTCTCAAAGAGCTCTCGTTTATCCGCTACGATAAGGCCGGGGGTCTCAGGATTGGCGCCCTGACCTCCCTGGCCGCCATAACTGAGTCCGCCGAGGTAAGGGTACGGTGCCCGATGCTCGCGCAGGCCGCCGAAAAGATAGCCTCTCCCCAGATGCGCAATGCCGCCACCCTCGGTGGAAACATTCTGCTGGATACCAAATGCCCTTATTACAACCAGACGCCCCTCTGGTTTGAGTCGGGCATTCGCTGCCTTAAGGCCGGGGGAGATGAGTGCCTGGCCGTCAAAGGGGAAAAGAGCTGCTACGCCTTTTGGTCCTCTGACACAGTCCCGCCTCTCATCGCCCTGGGCGCGCGAGTGAAAATTGTCACGGCAGAGAAAGGGCGCTGGCTCAATCTCGATAAGCTTTACACAGGCCTGGGAGACAAACCCGTCAAAATCGCTGCCGACGAGATCTTGACCGAAGTGCTAATACCGGCGAGTTCCTGTCGCATGAAAGGAGCCTATCTAAGGTTCAGCCAGAGGGAGACTATCGACTTTCCCGTTGTGAGCGTAGCAGTGGCGGCAGCCGTTTCTCGGCAAGGAAAAATTGCCAGGCTTCGCATCGTTGCCGGTGGCGTCGACTCGGCGCCGAAGCGTTTGCTCAGAGCCGAGGGTTTGCTCCGGGGAAAAATCATGGATGGAGCGCTGGCTCCAGCAGCGGCGGCGATGGCGGCCAGGGAGGTAGCGCCTATTAAGGACGTTTTCTACCCGTCCCGTTTTAAGAGAGATGTCCTGCGGGCTTTAGTCGAAGATGGGATTCTGGCCGCCTTAGATGCGAAGGAGAAAAGGAGTCCGGATGGCGAGGCGTAAACGGCGCGCCGGGCACAGTGACCTGGTCGTAGACGAAAAGAAAGCGCTCCATAGAATCCGCCTGACAATCAACGGCGAGGAACTGGAGCTTGCATTTTCTCCCAGGCGCACGCTGCTGGAGGTTTTGCGCGATGATTTGGATTTGATCGGGGCCAAGGAGGGGTGCGACGGCGGCGAGTGCGGCGCTTGCACGGTCCTTATAGAGGACCGGCCGTATCTGGCCTGCCTGACCCTGGCGGCGACACTGCGCGGAAAGAGGATCTTGACAATCGAAGGGTTGGCCGGCAATGGCGGCCTCCACCCGCTGCAAAGCGCGTTTCTTACGAAGGGCGCGGTCCAGTGCGGCTATTGCACGCCAGGATTGATACTCTCTGCCAAGGCCCTTCTGGATCGGAATGTCGCGCCCACAGAAGAAGAGGTAAAGAAGGCGCTGGTAGGAAACCTCTGTCGCTGCACCGGATATCAGAAAATTATCGATGCAGTGCTTGAAGCGGCGCGGCTTCTTCAAGCAGAGTCCCCAGGCAACCGGTAGCCTGATCAAGCAGGGTGAAAAAAATATGGCTAGGCTCAAGATTACTTTTTCATGCACAAATTTGGACCGGGCCCGTCCCCTGATTGACGGTTCAGTCCAACCCGAAGGGATCGATCTGAATATTATCATTGTGTCTGTGCCGGAGCGTCACGATCGCATGACGCGTCACTTGGAGTTTGACGCCTGTGAATACTCCTTTGCCACCTATCTTCCGGCGAGGGAGCGTGGCCTGCCCCTCACCGCGATTCCGGTCTTTCCCCACCGCCAATTCCGTCACGAGTCGATCTTTATTCGCGAAAAACCGGATCTGAAGGAGCCAAAAGATTTAGCGGGCCGGCTGATCGGCGTGCCCCATTACACGAATAGCACCGGAGTCTGGGTGCAAGGGATTCTCGCTCGTGACTACTCTGTGGATTTCAGCGCTTGCACTTGGGTCACTGAGCGAGATGACGAAGTGCCGGGCTGGCAGCCCCCGCCCGGCGTGAAGGTGGAGCGTCTACCTGGAGCCGAGAGGCTTCCGGCGGCATTGGAAAGGGGCGATCTGGATGTCCTGATCTATCCGCCAGTCCCGCGACCCGTAGCGCAAAAGAAACCGGGACTTCGCCGCCTTTTTCCGGATTATAGGGTTGAAGAGATTGCTTACTACCGGCGCACCCGGATCTTTCCCATCATGCACTGCGTCGTCATAAGAGACGATATCTTAGAACGCTACCCGTGGGTAGCCTTAAGCCTGGCCAAAGCCTGGTCAAAGGCGAGGCGGCTCATGCAGGAGGATCTGCTGCATCGCAGCCCAAGCCTGCTGTGGTATAGCGAGTATTGGGAGAAGCAGAGGGAGACCTTTGGCGATCTGTGGGCCTATGGTCTGGAGGCTAATCGCCATGTCATCGAGCAGGAAATCGAATTCGAAATCGAGCAGGGGATACTCAGGAAGCGGCCAGTAGCAGATGAGCTGTTCGCGGCCACTACTCGGGATTGGGTTGAGGAGTGAGGCGATGAATGTCGCGCTCCAGGACCCTTATTGGAAAGGGAGGTTGGCCATTGATGCCAATCCGGCCACCCGGCTGGCTGCTGTGATTAGAGCCTATGGGAAGGGGAAGGCCGTCGATCTCGTAAAGGGGCTGGTTCGAAATGAGATCAAGGTTATACGCGGGCGGACGCTTCAGACCCAGCTCATGGCGGCTGGCGCGTGGCGGAGTCGAGAGCGAGTTGCGCTCAGGCTGCCTGGGAGGTGAACAGCGATGGCCTTCAAAGATTTGCGGGAGTGGCTCTTGTTCTTAGAAGAGCAAAACGAATTGAGACGGATCAAGGCGGAGGTCCACTGGGACTTGGAGTTGGCGGGGATCGTGAGAAAAGTGGGCAACCAAAATGGCCCCGGCCTTCTTTTTGAGAATATTACGGATTACCAGAACACTCTCTGCCGGAAGTTGACAGCTCACACCCTGGGCTCACGCAAGCGAGTGGCCCTGGCGCT
>JACPSE010000114.1 GCA_016193465.1 Deltaproteobacteria bacterium | reverse complement strand
ATATGCGATCTCGGGGATAAGGGAAAGGCTCCCGTCCGTTAAGTTAACAATCGACGTCAAAGCTGGCGTAAGGTAAAGGATGTCGAAAGGCTCCTTTTGACTTGCCCTGAAATAAAGATAATGCCGCCCAGGATTCGCCCTTCCGTAGGCCCCTTTGGACAGCCGTTGGCCGCGAGTCAAGCCGCTGTCGTTTCCCGTGCTGACAAAATCCCGGTAACTGCTTTCGACGAAGGTGAAAAAGTCCTTCATCTGGCCGCGGCTGAAGCCCGTTCCGTCGCGATAATACTCCAGAATGTAGGTGGTTTCTTTCTCGGTAAGATAACGGAGCCCCAAAAGATAGCTGATCGCCTCCGATTCCTGGGTGTGCGCCGTTCCCTGGGCGTTGATGGGATTCAACTTAAAGTTGTTGATCACAGCCCATTCCCCATGGACCTCGAAATTCGTCGTCAAGTTTTTCGAAAAGTCAAAGCCGTAACGAGTGGTGCGGCTCGGGCCCGTAAAAACCATAAAGTCGAGGTCGGTGTCGTACAGCAACAGATAGAGCTTCGAGGCGAAGTTTAGATGATAAAGCTCTCCGAATTTGGCGTTGAAGTGCCTATATACCGGGATGAGCGCTGTTGTTAACGTTGTGGTTTTCAAGGGCCCGTCGAAGCTGCGAATATAATCGGCGGTGGCGACTGTGGAGCCTTCCAGCGCCTCTTCAGGATCTTCCGGGTTTTTGGGCCGGTCGATAAAGCTCGCCGGGTTCCACGCGTAGCCCTTGCCCCACTTCATAACTTTCTTCCCTGCCTCCACGATAAAACTAGGGCTGGGCTTGGCGGAAAGATACGCTTCAAATAGCCGGGTGTCCTCGTCCCATCCGTCAAAATCATTCCGTGCAAGGGTGTCCGTCTTGAAAAAAAAGGAAAAAATATCCTTCTTGTAGGATCCTTCGAGCCGCAAACGGAAGTTATACTGATCGAAGGTGTTTCCGCGATCTTCTCTGAAAAAACGCAATCGGGAGAAGGCCGAGTCACGATCCAGGCCCAAGAGGGTGGGTTGAAATTCGACGAATCCCCCGAGACTGTAGGGCTTATCGGCGGCCTTTTCGATTTCCTTGGCTTGTCGGCGGCCTTTTCGATCTCCTTCTCGATTTGCGAGAGATCGACCTGGTACGAATCCTGAGAGTAAGCTGGAAAGGCCAGGAGAAGAAGCACAGCAGCGGCGCCAGTTAGCCGGCACATCGATCACCGAATGGTCTCTATCTTAGACAAGAATTCCAGGGTGAAGACCTCATCCGAGACCACCCGCCTCTTAACCCTGGCATAGACCATGATCGACTGATAGCCCTTATAGAGAGGGCTATCGGTCTCGATAACCGAAGGGCGCAGGACCCCCTCGTCAAACGGTTTTCTCTCTTTGAAGTAAAGGGTCTTGATCAAAAGCCCCGTGGCGGCATAGCACTCAATCTTGGTAGGGACGATCGTCTTCTTATCCACCCACATCTTCAGTTTGTCGTAGGCGACCGCTCCGGTCTTCGCCTTCAAATCGAGAACGTACTCGCCCTTCTCATCCCCAATCTTTTGCACGTCGTATTCCACGTTGTAGTCCAGGCGCATAATGTCCGCGTTGTTGAAAACGCCGCCGACAACGGATTGAAGACTGGTAATCCGGATCGGCTTGCCCACGTTGGGAATATAGAGCCACATATTATCGCCCAACCTGAGCGTGGCCCTCCCCTTCTCGCTCGCGGGCGAAAGAAAGAGAGAGGCGATCTTGTCGTGGCCTTTTTTCAGCGTGTAGAGCAGGAATTCCCGCTTCGCTCCACTGGGCTCGATATTGATGAGCTTCCGGTAAGATTCGAATGACTCCGGTTGAAGATTGGCGTCCACTTTCTTCAGGATCGCTGTTCCATCCAAAGGGAACGCGGGAGTTGCAAAGATCAGGACAAGAGTGAAAGCCAACAACATTTGTTTTGAGGCGGTCGAACGCCACTTTCGTAAGCGCCGGCCCGGGGGGATCTCGAAGGGCCGATGCGTCAGGCGAGGAGTATCAAGCGTATCTTCCGTAGAGCGTAGCACAGGTGTATCGCATCGGCCCTGAGAGAGACTCCCGGGCCGGCTGGCGGCAGGTGGGCCTTTTTCAACGGACTGTTTCATACGTGCCTCAAGGCGTCGATAGGTTCCATTCTGGAGGCCTTGTACGCCGGCTGGGCGCTCGCCAGGAGGGAGACGACAATGACCATGACGGAGGCGCTAACAACCTCCAGCGGCGCGATGTTGGGCGCTAGAATAAGGTCCTTGGCCTGGCCGAAAGTGAACGAAAGCTTCGAAAGGTTTAAGACTACGATGATTCCCAGCGCCAGAAGGACACCCACGACGGCGCCGGTCAACCCCAAGCAAAAGCCTTCAACAAGAAATAGAGAGAGAATCTTTCGCGGGCTGGTTCCGATAGCCGCGATGGTTCCGATCTCTCTCACCCGTTCATAGACCGCCATAATCATGACATTGAGAATGCTGATGAGGACAATGGCGATGAGCATGAGCTTGATGAAAAACGTCATGAGGTCAATCATATTGGCGATGTTGGCAAAGGGCGAAAGCTGCGACCACGTGTGGACCTGGAAGGGGACTTTCTTCGGGTCCTTCGCGGCCGCCGCGAGTTTCGCCTCGAGATTCGCCGCGACCCGATCGACTCGCCCCATCGCCTTTACGTTGACCGCGAACTCACTCACCTCCTTCTGGGCCATGCGCAGGATCTCCATGGCATCTTCCAGATGGATGTAGCCGTCTCTCCCGCCGGGACCGGTAGCGCTTTCCAGGATGCCGCTGACCACAAAGGGTTTTCCGTTCACTGAGCCGTCTTTGTTGGTAGCGACTACAACGACCGTGTCGCCGACCTTCGTTCCCATGCCCCTAGCCAGAAGCGCGGGAACTAGGACCTTGCCCTTTTCCAGGGCCCGAACGCTTTTCTCTCCTTCAGAGATTCGCGAGGCCATCTGGGGGCACGCAGCAAATTCCATCTCCGGGACCACGCCGTTGATCCTGATGTTGGTGGTCTCGGCAAAGTTGCTGAACATGGCGCCGAACTTGATGCGCTCCGAGTACGCGCTAACCTCCGGATTTTCCCGTAAAACCTTCTCCACAGCAGCCGCCTGTTGAGGTATTAGGTTCAGGTTGAGGGGCAGCGTTTCGATGGACGCCACATACCCGCGCCGATGCACCTGCAAGTCGCCCAAATAAGAATCCGTGATCTGCCGGATCATCAGCTCCTTGAAGGAGGAGGTGATCGCAACGAAAACCAGAACAAAAATCACACCGAAGGCGATCAGCGAGATAGTCAGGGCGCTCCTCCGCTTGTACCTCCGGAGATTTCGCAAGGCTATCTGGAACAGCTTACCCATGGGCTTCCTCGCAACGCACGAGCTTGCCGTCTTCTAATGTGCAAACGATCTCCGCCTCACCGATAATCCGGGTGTCATTTTTCATGAGCCTGATGATCGTATAGGCGGTCTCGTGATCCAGGTTGGCGGTGGGCTCATCCGCCAGAACCAGCTTGGGCCGCGTGACCAGGGCCCGCGCGATGGCGATCCGTTGTTTTTGCCCGCCGGAAAGCTGGTCCGGTAATTTGTCTTTCTGGTCCGACATTCCCACCGCATCTAATAGCTCAAGCACTCTGGCACGTCGCTCGCCTGCATGCAGATTTTGCACCATGACGAGGGGGTACTCGACGTTTTCAAAGGCGGTCAGCACTGGCATCAGGTTGAAGCTTTGAAAGACAAAACCGATATTCTCCCCGCGAAAGGCGGCTGCCGCCCTCCTGTCGAGCCGGAGGACATCCGCTCCGGCTACCTCGAGGCTGCCGCCGCTCGGCTTATCCAGACATCCGACCAAATTGAGCAGCGTTGTCTTGCCGCTTCCCGAGGGGCCGACAAAAGACAGAAAAGAGCCGGCCTGGATCTCGAAGCTCACGGCTTGCAGAGCTTTCACTTCTACACTGTCCGTCGCGTATGTCTTGCTTAAACTTTGGGCTGTGATGAGGCTCATGAGCAGCTCAGTCCGATAATCTTTGTTTTATGCGCGCTATGATTGATCGCCAGCCTCAATTGGCTTGCAAAACCTTAAGCGGTAGCGCAACCTTCGAACGCGCCCGCCTCCCTGTTCTTGCTAAAGTAACATCCATGGGATCCTCGTTGAGATTAACCGAGGTCGCGCTTCTTGGCTTCGAACTCATCCTTGTTAATTTCTCCCCGGGCATACCTCTGCCGGAGGATGTCAATGGCCGCGTCCGGCCGGGATACCTTGGCCTGACCGACGAGCCAGCGGATGCCGACGACGATCCCGATAATCACCGCACCCCAGAACAGTAGCATGAGCAATCCCATCCCGATTCCCCACGCGCCCCACATCCACCACACCGGGTGCTCCCATCCCCATTCATAGGGCGCCCGTTGGGCAAATACTGTACCTGGTGTGAGCGACGCCAGAGTCACGAACATCATCCATCGTAAAACTTCCACAGCAGTATCCTCCTTTGTGCTTTTGAGCCGCTACTACACGCTTCATCTCATGGCTGTGTGGCGGCCAATGGTGTCCAGCCTCCACCCAGCAAAACACTGCGGCGGCAAGCCATTTTACAAACCTGCGGCCGACTGATTGTTGATCGAGGCCTAAGACTTGTCTGATATCAGCGAAACTTTCCGCGCTATTGTTCGACATCGGTTTTGTCTCCCCGTAAAAATCAGCTTGCAATAGACATGCCAGCCCTTACGCTTCGGCGATCTCACAAAAAAGAGGAGAAACAGTGCCGCTCAGAAGCCCGGTTGGCAACGATGAGAAGCATATGCAAGCCAAATTTGCAGGTATGCGAATATGGCTTTGCAGCTATGAGCCGAACTCGAGAAAATATTGGTACGGCAGAAAATCCAGGGAGCGGATCAGGTAATAACCGGCCTGCTGAAATTCTTTGATAACAATCTGTTCGGATAGTTTGGGCACGGGGCCCACGGGCGACGGTCTATCGTGAAAGTCGACGATCACTACTCTACCGTTCGGCTTTAAGCTCTTTGTGAGCCGCTTAAGATAAGCGACTCTGTTCCCAATATGATGGTACGCGTCACAGAGAAAAATGACATCGACGGATCGGGATCCCAGTTCCGGGTCATCAGGTCTAACCAGCCGTGGCTCATAGTTTGGCAGTTTTAGCTTTTGAGCATCCTCTTTCATGTGCGCGACCATCGAGGGCTCGATCTCCAGACCAAGCGCCTTTCCTTCGGGGCCAACTGCCACGGCGAAGCGGCGGGTAAAATAGCCTGTGCCGGCACCGATGTCAGCGATCACGTCACCGGGCTTTAAGTTGAGATTCTTAACCACTTCATCCGGCTTCTGCCACTTATCTCGCTCGGGGCCTTCAAGGATCTGACTCCACTGGCCGATATCGCTAAAGCCATGGTGGACATCCTCCATCTGACGCGTTTGCTCACCACCAGCGCCGATTACGAAGTATACAAAAACCGTTATAACGAGGACTACGCCGAGGACTGTGCTCCGTAAAAATCTACGTCGCATACTCTCTCCTTGTTCCGTCCTGAGGTTGTTGTCCGTAATCATAACAGCAAATCCCATACCAGATAACATCTGCCACTTTTGCTTCAAAAAGTCACACCCATGAAGCGTTGCGCGATTCGGTCTCCGTCACCACAGGCGACGTTTTGGTCGAATCACTCGACAACTTTGACGAATTTTCTCGGCTTCTGACGCGAATGCGCCGACGCAAGCAGTGGAAATTCTTCGCTTGGTCCGCAAAAAAGGCCTTGGCACGCAACTTGCCATCTTTTCCTGACAGAGGAATCCAATCGAAAGGAGGAAAATAGCGATGAAGAGATTCCTAAGTTTGATCGTAGTGGGGGGAGGGTTGGTAGCCCTTGTCAGTGCGGCTGCGGCTCAAATGGGTGGTGGCCCGGGGCGTGGGATGGGTAGAGGGATGGGGCCTGGCATGATGGGTGGAGGTACTGGTTGCCCCGGCCTCGAAACAACAACCGCCACGCAGGTCACCGAAGATAAGGCCAAGGAGCTGGCCCAGCAGTATGCCGACAAGTACCTGGCCGGTTTCACGGTAGACAAGGTGCTTCCGTTTACTGGGATGCATCATACGATGTACTCGGTAGAGCTGAAAAACGCTGCCGGAGAGGTGCGCACTCTGCACATCAATCCGTTCGGCAACGTAATGCCCTTCGGCGGCCCCTGGCAGCGAAGATCGTAAAGCCAGAGAGGGCTTGTGACGGCCCCCAGGCGCCAATGGGTCCGGGGGCCGCTTTGTATCGCAGCCAAATGCCCACTATAATGTTTGCTGCTCATGAAGGGACCCTTTTTACCACGCTACTTTTTCGCCTCCGTTCTGCTGCTCCTCATTTTAGCCTCCGTATACGTATTTTCTGAGAGCCGAAGATTCAGGCAAGAGCTGTTACGCCAGACCGAAGCGAAGGCCGAGGCCTTGGCAGAGGCAATGGAGACCAGCGCCAAAAACGCCATCCTGGGAAATTCCCTGTTGGAAAATCTGATTGGCCAGCGTCTGCTCGACAATGCCCGTTTAATCGACCAGCTCCTTCTTACCGGCCCTTTGGATCAAGCCCAACTAAGCCAGATCAGTACTCTAAACCGGCTCCAAAAGGTCGAACTTCTCGATCGGGATGGGCGTCCCTGGCAGTTTGAGGAATCCCCGATGCAAAGGAGGATGAGAGAGATGATGAGGAAGGGATGGGGACGGCAAACCGACGAGGCAGAGAGAGAGCGACACGCTATGATGACCTTCATGTGGGGGCAACGTTGGTCGCTCCCAGAAGATAAAGAGAAGGTTCCTACCCGGCCCCCTCCCAAGTTGGTAGAAAAGAAGTTCTGGGAAGGAAGCGCCTTCGGGGTAGCTATCGGCGCCCGGAGTTTCCCTGGGATCATCGCCGTCCACGCCAACGCCGATTACATCTTGAACTTCAAAAAGGAGATCGAAGTTCAACGACAGATCGAAGAGCTGGGGCACCAATCGGATATTGACCATGTAGCGCTATTGGATAATAACCTCAAGGTCGTGGCGCACACGGCTCCCGCTCGCATCGATCATCAGGAAGAAGATCCCTTTATCAAGAGGGTAAAGGCGGAAGGCCAACCGCTCAACCGAATCGTTCGGTCGGAAGGAGGAAAACAGCTCTACGAAGTCATCAAACCTATCCGTCTGAATCAATCCACACTCAGTTATCTCAAAATCGCGCTTTCTCTGGAGCCGATGGAGATCGCCTGGCGCAACAGCCTGCGTTCCATTGTCACCTTCGGACTGGCGATTCTTGCCGTGGGCATCTTGGGAATGGCGGCGATCTTCTATAACCAGAACTCTCATATGAAAGAGATCAAGTCCCTAGAGGCTCGGGTCGCCCGTCAGGAGCGCCTTTCAGCGCTTGGGGGCCTTGCCGCGACCGTCGCCCATGAGATCCGTAACCCTTTGAACGCTATCTCCATGGGGCTTCAGCGTCTTAAGGCCGAGTTTCATCCGACCAGGGACGAAGAGCAGTATTCCCACTTCGTGGAGCTGATGCGCGGCGAGGTCGAGCGCCTCAACGCGATCGTCGAGCAGTTCCTGTCGCTCGCCCGCCCTCTCGATCTCAAGCCCGAGGCGGTCCGGGTAGACGAGCTTCTCAGGGAGCTCGCCCTGCTGACGGAAAGCGATGCGAAGTCATCCAGGGTGCAAATCAATGTAGTTGCGCCAGCGAATCTTTCCGCGGTCAAGGCGGATCGGAATCACCTCAAACAGCTTCTCCTGAATCTGGTTCTCAATGCCATACAGGCGATGCCCCACGGAGGGACGCTGACATTAGAGGCAAAAACTGCGCACGGGAATCTCATCTTCACGGTCGCGGACACGGGAGTAGGCATTCAACCCGATCTCCTGCCGCGCATCTTTGAGCCATACTTCACCACCAAGCCCAACGGCTCGGGCCTGGGACTGGCGGTTGCCCGCAGTATCGTAGAGGCCCACGGCGGCGAGGTGACTCTGGATAGTGAGCCCGGCCGCGGAAGCCGCTTCCAGATCTCTATCCCGCTAAGCGGCCCGGAGAGTTAGATGGCGGAACCTTTTCGGATTCTCGTAGCCGACGACGAACCTGCCCAACTCGAACTGATCGGGGGCTTTCTCAAGAAGCAGGGCTTCGAAGCGTTCCTGGCGGAGAATGGCCAGAACGCCCTGCGACAGTTCCGTGAGGTCCCCTTCGACCTCGTGCTCACGGACCAGAGGATGCCGGACATGTCAGGCCTGGATCTGCTGAAGGCCGTCCGCGCCATCCATCCCGAGGTAGCGGTCATTGTCATAACCGCGTATGGGACCATTGAAACCGCGGTCTCGGCCATCAAAGCGGGTGCCAAAGATTACCTAACCAAGCCGCTGAACTTAGACGAGTTGCTCTACCGCATCGAACAGGTCAGGGAGCGCCTGCGCCTTCTCTCTGAAAACCGCGACCTGCGCGAGGCCTTGCAAAGACAGCACCGCATCGAGGGAATCATTGGCGAGAGCGGACGGATGTTGGAGGTCTTCTCGATGGTAAGACGGGCGGCGCCCAGCGAGGCGACGGTCTTAATCCGGGGAGAGAGCGGGACGGGAAAAGAGCTCATCGCCAAGGCGATTCACTACGCGAGCCCAAGGGCATCCGGCCTTTTGATCAGAGTTAATTGCGCTGCGCTTCCCGATACGCTTCTCGAATCAGAGTTGTTCGGCCACGAAAAGGGCGCTTTTACCGGCGCATTGACGAAACGCAAGGGGCGCTTCGAGCTCGCCGACGGGGGAAGCATTTTTCTGGACGAGATCGGTGACCTTCCCCTGTCCCTCCAGGCGAAGCTCCTTAGAGTCCTTCAAGAAAGAGAATTCGAACGGGTGGGTTCGAGCCTTCCCATCCGCGTCAACGTGCGGATCCTGGCCGCCACCCACCGGGATCTCGAGGGGCTGCTCAGTGCCGGCCAGTTTCGCGAGGACCTCTATTACCGGCTCAACGTCGTTACGATACTCCTCCCTCCCCTAAGAGAGCGGCGCCAGGATCTCCCGCTGCTGATGGACCACTTCCTCAAATTGTTTGCGGAGAAGAACCGCAAGACGATCCGCGGCTTCTCGCACGAAGCCCGTGAGGCGCTTTTGCGCTACGACTATCCGGGAAACGTCCGCGAGCTCGAGAACATTATCGAAAGGGCCGCGGTGCTGACCAGGGATGAGGTGATCGGGCAGGCCGATCTCCCCCTCAGCATCCATGAGCCTGAGGAAGAGAAAAGCGAGGGGACCACCCTTCCCGCGGCGACGGAAGGAATCGAGCGGCGCATGATCAGGGAGGCGCTCGCTCGGTCCGGCGGCGTTCAGACGCGGGCAGCCGAGCTGCTCGGGATCAGCGAGCGGGCGCTTCGCTACAAATTGAAAAAATACGGTCTCACGGGAGAGGACGCTGCCTCCTGATCATTACTGTGGCAGGTGATCTCGAGGGAAGCGCTAGCCGACAGGAATCGCTATTCCCGGGAAAAAGTATTGCACGGCCAAACCGATGAGATACCCAAACAGAGCTGCGCCCACTGCGATGAAAAAAAACTCGAGGCCGGAGAAAAAAAGAGGTTTGGCCGCAAGGTGTCCCTTAAAGACGCCCACCGAGAATAACGTGACCGCGGCAAGGGTGATGGAGAGATAAAGGGCTTTCATCCCGGCCAACATCAAGTATGGAAGGAGAGGGAGGAGCGCCCCGACGACGAAGGAGAGTCCCATGACCAGCGCGGCCTGAAGCGGACGGTTGATCTCCGCCGTCCCCAGGCCGAAGACCTTTTCCTGAAAGGTCTTGAGAAAGACGCTCTCTTCCTGGGCGAGGAGCTTGACGATTCGATAGCCCTGTTCTTTCTTCAAGCCCTCCTGGCTGAGGGCCTTGAGCAATCCCTCCGCTGCCAGGTAAGGCTCCTTCTCAGCCAGATCTTCGGCTTCTCGAAGCTCCTTGTCAAAGATCTCTTTCTCCGCGCTCGAGGAAAGATAGGAGCCCGCCGCCATAGAGATCGCTCCGGCCAACATGGACGTCATGCCGGTAAGGATCACCACTGCGTTGTTCTCTGTGGCCCCCTGAACTCCGGCAAGCAGGCCCACCGTGCTGATCAGACCGTCCTGAATCCCGAAGACAAACTCGCGGATGCGCGCCCGGCCCTCGATGACCTCCCTTTTTTGCTCGATGACTCCCAAAGTCATTTAATTCCCGTGCTCGTGCTCGGTTATCGTGCTCGTTCCCATCCCCCCACGAACACGAGCCACGAGCACGAGCAACGATTAGTATTTGAGCCGCAACTCGCCAGTTTCTTGTCCCGGTCTCCAGTCGGACGGGCACAGCTTCCCGGTGCGCAGGGCCTTGAGGACGCGCAGCGTCTCCTCGACGCTCCGCCCCACGTTCATATGGCTTACGACCAGGTAGGCTACCTCTCCGGCCGGGTTAATGATGAAGGTGGCGCGCAGACTGACCCCTTCCTTTTCTTCCAGCACCCCGTAAGCACGACTGACTTCTTTCTTGTCGTCGCTCAGCAGCGGATACTCCACACCGCCCAGCTCCTCCACCCACGCCCGATGCGTTTCCAGGGCGTCGACACTGACGCCGAGGATTTCTGCGTTCTCGGAGCGGAACTCCCCCACCATCCTGCTGAACCCGGAGACCTCAGTAGGACAAATGAAGGTAAAATCGGCGGGATAAAAAAAGAGTGCCAACCAATTCCCCTGATAGGATTTCAGGGAATAGTCTGCGATGCCTCCCCGGTAAATACCCTTTAAGGTGAAATCCGGGGCCTTCGTGCCGACAGAAACCATAACACCGCTTTTGCTTTGCTATTCTCGCCTAAGATTACAGGCGCTAAGGCAAATTCTGCCAGAGAGAGAAGCCCTCTTTCCCCGGATCCGCAGAGGATGGGGTAAACCAGGGCTCCTGGGCTTTGCCCCCTTTGAGGATGCCGAAGAAATAGATTCTCAGCATCTGGTCGATCAGCTCCGGTAGAGGCAGATCGGGATTGGGATGATACCAGGTATAGATCCAGTTCATCATCCCGAAAAGAGAAAAAGTGGCTGCCCTAAGATTGATCCCTTTGCCGCCCTCCGGACTCTGCATCTCCTCGATCAGATCCATCAGGACCTTCACATAGCGGCGCTTCAAGACCAGCATCTTTTCTTGAAACTTTCCCGTGAGGGATTCGTCCTCATGCGCCATCACCTTCATTTCATACATGTTGTGCAGAAAAAAACCGAGATGATTCTCCACAAAGGTGCGGATTCTAACCCGGACATCGCCGCTGAGATCGCCGGTCTTCTCCCACCTTTGCAGCAGCGTGACGAAGCACTGCTCCTGGATCAGGAACAGGAGCTCCTCTTTGGTGCGGAAGTAATAATAGAGACCGGCGAGGCTCATGTCGGTGGCGCGCGCTATGTCGCGGATGGAGGTGCGATGGAAGCCTTTTTCGGCGAAGATCTTAGCGGAGCTTTTCAGGATTTCCCTGAGCTTTTCATCATGATGACGAGTAAAAGATTCCGAGCGGTTAGCCGTCATTACAGTTATATTTGCAGATCACCAGTGGGGTGTCAACCATTTGGAATGGGCCGTTCGGCCTAGAGAAAGGCCGCTACTTTCACGACCCGCATCCGGCGACTTCTCCAGGAAGCTGTTTTTTCCTCCTTGCCTACATTTGTAGGTCTTGGTACACTTACTCTGAAACGGAGGAAACTTTTATGTCTGTTGCCCAACTCACGCAAAAGGGGCAGATTCTGGTGCCGAAGCACCTGCGCCGGAAACTAGGGCTCAAGCCCGGCGGCAAGGTCCATCTGGCCGAGGAAGAAGGACGGCTAGTCCTCACGCCGGTTCCGCCCGACCCGATTCAGGCGGCCACGGGCTTTTTAAAAGGCCGGTTTTCTTTGACTCAAGATCTTCGCCGCGAACACCGGGAAGAGGCGCGCCGTGAGCGAAAAGCTCGTTCTCGATAGCTTTGCCCTGGTCGCTCTTTTTCACCGGGAACCCGGTTGGCAGGTCGCGCAGGCCGCTCTTTACGAGCAGGATAGAGCTCGCGCGCGCGCGATCCTGAATTGGATCAACTGGGGTGAATTCTTCTACGTCGTCAAGCGGCGCGTTGGACCTGCGGAGACGATGAATGCGCTCCGCCTCCTCGAACAGCTCCCGATCGACCTCTTTCCCGTGGACCAACCCCTGGTTCGAGCCGCGGCGGAAATCAAAAGCGAGCACGCGCTTTCCTATGCCGATGCCTTCTGCGTTGCCACAGCCCAACGCCTGGGGGCAACCGTTTTGACCAATGACCCGGAGTTCGAGTCGGTCGAGCGCCTCATCAAAATCCGCTGGCTGGCCAAGTAATCGTTATCCGATACGACGGGGTCAAGAGCCTCCGGCGCGCCGCGCCCACGCGGTCCGGCGGTGTCGCTCGGCCATCAAGTGCTCAACGCCTTTCGGCATCTCAGATCCCTTCACGACTCGAAATAGCAAAAAGGCGCGCCTGACCCTGTGTGGGGCCTGGAAAAATTTTTCTTCGCCGCATTGAGCAGTTTCAATCCTTGTTTTCATGGATCCTTGTTTTCATGGATCACTCTCTCGAAGCTTACTGCCCATCTGTTTCAATAAATAGAGTTTTACTGAGTTTCAATCCTTGTTTTCATGGATCACTCTCTCGAAGCATCATTATTGATTTGCGTAAAAGAGGCAGAAAAAAGTTTCAATCCTTGTTTTCATGGATCACTCTCTCGAAGGGTCTCCTCCTCTTCCTTTCCTTGTAAAGCTTCTCGAAGTTTCAATCCTTGTTTTCATGGATCACTCTCTCGAAGCCGCTCCTTAGCCTCTTTATCAAAGCGCTCTAGCTGTTTCAATCCTTGTTTTCATGGATCACTCTCTCGAAGAAAACGGACACGGGTAGAGTCGGACTGAGCTTGGATGTTTCAATCCTTGTTTTCATGGATCACTCTCTCGAAGCACCAGAGAGCTTCACAGTCCGACCTTCATCCACCTGTTTCAATCCTTGTTTTCATGGATCACTCTCTCGAAGAG
>JACPSE010000113.1 GCA_016193465.1 Deltaproteobacteria bacterium | reverse complement strand
TTTTCTGTGATTTCCCATGCTTTGACCCTCAATAGGCGGATAATTCACGTGCATGAATTCGTCGCACGCGAAATCTCCCTGTTGTGGAGCCAAAATTTGTCGCTTTGGTTCTCGACGTCGTCAGTGCAGCCATTGCAAACGCACGTGGAGTATCCGCAGAAAAAAACGAGGCCGCAAGCGCTGGCGAGCCTCGTCCCGATTTTTGGACGCAGTGTTGCTGCAAGGAAGAACGCTGAAAAGTTTTGCTCCACGTGCTGGGCTTACTCCTCAAGCCTTGAGTCACCGTTTTCGTCGGGCCATGCACCAACTCGTGTCTCGACCTCGCGCCTTGCGTGTGCCAGTAGGCCCACTGGTCCTTCTGATCGACGGGCTTTACTTTCGTTTCAACGGAGGCCCCTGGGTGCTGTATTTGATGGCGTTGAAACCCTGTCATCAAAACCACGCTCTTTTCCTGGACCCTTTGCTTTTTCCTGGTCGGGAGGAGATCGGTTTTTGGTCGCAAACCATCGACACCATTCCAGTCAGAGTGAACAAGCGCATTCATGCCTTGGTGTCCGACCAGATCCGGGGTATCACCTCTTTGACCGCGCACAAAGGTTGGGGTTTGCAGCTGTGTCATTTTCATCTCATCAGCCAGCTGCAAGGCAACCGGGGAAGGCGAAAGAGAAAAGTCGTAGGCAGAAACATGCGTGAACTTTGCTACCAGCTTACCCGGCAGGCACTGGAGCTTCCCGGTGGTCCCAAACTCCAACGGGTCCTTGAGCGTCTGAAAAGACTGGTCCGTCAACCTGGCGGTGCTGCCCGCACCCGCATGGTAGTGAGGGAGTTTCTCAGACGTACCGATCAATTCAAGGGCCTATCGCAAATACCCGCATCTGAAGTTGCCCACTACCACGGGCACGGTAGAAGCGATGGGGCGAATTGTTCGTGATTTGATGCGCCAGACGCGAACCATCCGCAGCCCTCAAGCACTGCAAATGTGGGCGACTGCTCTGATCCGACAGCGTCCAAAGGTCACGTGTAATGGTAAGCATTTTCAACAGAAAAAATTTGTTTGAACCAAATTTTCAATTTGTCAAGTCGTGGTGAACGGCTTGAACGTTTTTAACTTTTCCAGGAGCATGGCACGATAGTGAAAGTATCGCCCCTTGGCGCGGTACTTCCTGCGCTCGTCACCCAGCAGAGAATACCAGCCAAACGTCCACACGGCGCGCAACAGGTTGGGAACGACGGTAAAAATCGAATTTCTTTTGTAGACAAGCCGACTCCTGCCTTGCGTCTCGTGACGGAAGCGGAAAAATTCCTCAGTAAGTCGACTCCAGTCCACCTCATTATACACGACGGCCCGGGGTTCGTAGCCGATCCTCTTCCCCGCCTGGAGAATCCTCTTGGCGAACTCGACGTCTTCGGAAATACCGGCCTCCCCGGGACCTAGCCGCTCGTCAAACATTCCGACCTGGTCGAACACCTCGCGCCTAACGGCAATGTTGCCGCCCGTGAGAGTTCGGATGTCCGTGCCGGGAGGATAACCGTAGTCAATGAAGTCTATCGTCCGATAGCGTTGCAAAGCCTTCTGGAGACGCCGGTCGTCGCGGTCCTTCGGATGCATCCGGATGGAACCCTGCATAACGTCGTGCGGAAAGCTAGAGAAAAAACCGCTTACCGCTTCGAGCCAGTGGGGATCGACCTCAAGATCATCGTCAAAAAACGCTACTATGGAAGCTCGGGCTTGGACAATAGCCCGGTTCTGGGCGCGGCATTTCCCCGGCACAGGCTCTCTGACCTGCCGGCATCGAGGTCCTGCGCGCCGTGAGTATTCCTCTACGCAATCCTCCACTACCTTTGCCCCGGCCTCATCGGGGGCGTTGTTGGCGACAATGATCTCGTGCCTGCTTTGGTCCCAGCCATGCGCTCGATATAGCCCTTCCAACAGACGGCGCAGTTTTTCCACACGGCCCGAAGTCGCAATAACGATGCTTAGCGAGTTCTCCACCTGGGCCCTTTTACAAACCGGAAAAATCAAACGGAAAGGTATCCGGATCCTTAGGGTTAAACTGCTCGCTCACAACAACAATGAGATAAAATGGCACGTTTCCCGTGTTCGTGATGGCGTGGGCCACATACGGAGGAATACGCACCGTCGCCATATTCTTTTCCCCCAGAGTTAGTTTCTCCTCCTTGCCCGTTCGAATGTCTTTCAGGAAAAGCACGGCCTCGCCATTCACGACACAGAACCATTCCACTTTACGGTGATGGTAGTGCTTCCCTTTGGTCTTCCCGGGAAACGCCACGGTCACGTAGAGATGGGCAAACTCCTCATTGGCCTGCTTCTTCTCCCCCCGCAGAATTTCTCCTAACCAACCCCGCTCATCACGTTTGATATCGAGCGGATAGACCTCGACGCCCCCAATCATTTCTTCCCCTCCGATTTTTGATGCCCGCCGAGATCTTGCTTCAACCTTTCCAGCCCATCTCCTATTTTCGGCAATTCCATCTTCAGATAGCGCTCTATCTTTTCACTGCAAAGGGAACTGTCCCTCGGTCTTTGGGCCAGTCCTTCCAGATGCGTAAATGGCGCCGGCCGAATCCTTCCCGGGCGGAGGGAAAAGGCCTCCGCCACTTTGACGGCAAAGTCGTAGCGGCTGACTCTCTCTCCTCCGCCAACATGAAACAGGCCAGTAGACCTGTGTTCCAAAAGCTCCAGTATCACCCGGCTTAGGTCACCGGTATAAATAGGCGAAGAGAACTGGTCCGAAAAGCGAGTTATGAACTTACCTCCCGTTAGTGACTCCCTAAAATACTCTACTTGTCCTATCTTCGATTGGATGTTGAAACCAAAAATCGATGTGCGAATTACCAATGACCTGGGGCAGAACAGCCGCACGGCCTCTTCTCCCAACAGCTTGCTCTCCCCGTAGAAGTTTATCGGCCTGGGAGCGTCTGCCTCGCTATAGTCCCTTCTCTTTCCATCGAAAACATAATCCGTCGAGATATAAACAACCTCGCTGCCGAGCTTCTCTCCCAGGTCAGCCAGCTCTTTTGTGACTTCGACATTTATCTGCCGGGCTTTGAGCGGGTCCCTTTCGCACTCCTCGACATCCGTCAAAGCAGCAGTATGGATGATGGCATCTGGCTTCAAGGCAGCCACCTGTTCCTTGACCACGGCTCTATCGGTCAAGTCCATGACCAACGCCCTTCCTATCGGCGCCGAGGGGCAAAAAGACCTATAGATTCCCCAGCTCTCATGTCTCCCCGCGGCGAGACGTAGGAAGCTGTGCCCGAGCATGCCACCCGCCCCAGTGACAAGGAGTTTCATAGCCCGAGCCAGCCAGTTCGGCTCAGGATCGAAGCGATTTCTTCTTTTGAGAGCCTCGGAGCTGTATCGGACTTGTATTCCCGAAAGGCCACCTGCGCGCCGCGGCGGTGGGAAGCACGAGTCTCCGCGATGTCAATTTGAGGAAGAATCGTGTAGGTAGAGCCTTCCTCAATGGTGCGCACAGACTCTGCTTCTGAGATCAGGACCTCATGGATCTTCTCTCCCGGACGGATCCCAATGGTTTGGATGGGAATCCCACGCCCCGGAGCCAGGGATTCCACCATGACCTGGGCGATATCCGCCACCAGCGCGGCCGGTATCTTGAGCACAAACACCTCCCCACCCACGCCAGTCGCGACGGCATGAAAAACCAAATCGATGGCTTCTGAAAGGGTAAGGATGAAGCGCGTCATTTCCGGATCGGTAATGGTAACCGGCCCGCCGGATTCAATCTGCCTCTTAAAGAGAGGAATGACAGATCCCCTCGATCCCACGACGTTTCCGTACCTCACACAGGCGAAAACCGTTCCCTCGCTTGCCGTGTGGAAGTTGGCCGCCGTAAAGAGCTTCTCCTGAATGGCTTTCGACATACCCATCGCATTCACGGGCTTTACCGCCTTATCGGTGCTGATAGCAATGACCTTTTCGACCCCCTCCTCGACCGCCGCTTGAATGACATTCTCCGCGCCCATGATATTTGTCTGAACAGCCTCCCAAACGTAATACTCGCATAAGGGAACCTGCTTCAGGGCCGCGGCGTGGAAAACAATATCAATCCCTCTCATTACTTCTCTTACCCGGCTCGGATTTCGCACATCCCCAATGACAAAGTTCATGGAAGCATTCTTGGGATAGTGCCGGGCCATCCCGTATTCTTCGCTCATCCTGACTTGCTTGTCCTCGTCCCGGCTGAAGATGCGTATTTCAGCCGGCCCCTCTTTCAGAAGCCGATCGACGATCTGGTGACCAAACGAGCCGGTGCCACCTGTCACTAAAACGCGCTTCCCCGAAAACAAACCTTTGCCTTCCGGCTTTAGTGCCATAGAGTCCTCTTAAACCCATCGAAGTTGATAGAGACGATACTTCAAAGAAAAGGGACAGATCGAAGCGGCCTTTCTAATGGCCTCTTTAGCCCCTCCCTTATTCCCCTCCTTCCAACGCCCTTTGGCAAGCCGGTAATAGCGGTATGCCATGCGCTGGGCGATCCTCCGCGCTCCCAAAAGCTCCCTTGCCTGGGGCGAATCCCGAACTAATTTCTCTATCACTCGGATATTCTCCAGCAGCCGGAGGTCTTGATTGCGACCGATGTTGCCTTCGTGCTTGCGGTACAAGAACACCACCTGATCCAGGTAGGCTACCGGATAGCGCATAAAGATCCTAAAGGCCAAATCCAAGTCCATGCAAATGCGCAGGCTCTCGTCATGCCCCCCGAGGGCGTCAATACATTTTTTAGATAACAGCGCCGCCTGCAAACGGACGATGCTCTTGTCAAAAAGGTCCACCAGACGCACTCCGTTCTGAGCCAGGCGGCGGGATTTCTGCCCGGGGATAATGGTTTCGCGGTTATGCTCCGGGCCTCCCAGATAGGCTCCATTCGCGAAGACCATACCGCAATCGACATGCTTCTCGGCGAAACGGAAAAGAGTTTCCAGGTGGTCGGGCGTAGCGAGGTCGTCCGAATCCTGGATCGAGATCCATTTCCCGCGCGCCTGACGTACGCCAAAATTACGCGCCGCCGACGGGCCTCGGTTTTCTTGCCTAAACGAGCGGATAGGGTCGCTATATGACTTCAACAACTCTTGGGTGTCATCCGTCGAGCCGTCATCCACCACGATAAGCTCAAAATCTCGAAACCGCTGCTGCAAAACGCTCGCGATCGTCTCCGGCAGAAAGCGCGCCCGGTTGTAGGTGGCGATCACAACCGAAACGGAAGGCAAGCCCCCCGGCTCCGACCCTACAGCCATCGTTACTTCCCCGCTCTCCCCTGGAACCTCCCCACCAGATATCCCCAATGCTTCATGATCCGCCCCTCGGTCTTATAGGACTTCTGCTTCATTCCCATGGCCCTATAAATGACAAACCGAAAGCAGTTAGCTAAAAGGTTCGGCAAGACGTCAAAAACGATGGAGTCGCGACGGTACACGCTCCGGCTCAGTCCCTTGCGGAATTGCACGCTTCGCTTAACGGCGAGGCCATAACGCGCGGGGTCCAGTTCGTGGTAAACAACGGCACGCGGCGTATAACCGATCTTGAACCCTTCCCGGCGGATGCGCATTGAATATTCCGTGTCCTCGCTGAACCCCGAAGCGCCCGGACCCAGGCGCGTGTCGTAGAAACCCACCTTCTCGAAAACCTCACGTCTGAAAGAGCCATTGGTGCCGGTAAGCCCTCGGATCTCTCTGACCTCCTCACCGTAATCGATGATCGGAATGTTGTACTCGCGCAGCTTCTCAGGATGCGCAGCCTTTCCCTGCGGATCGACCCCAGGGAGAATCTTCCCCTGCACCGCGTCAAAGCCGGTGGAGGCATGGGCCTCGAGGAGATTCTCCGCCCAATCGGGGGCCACAACCACGTCATCGTCGAGGGGGCAAATAATCCTCCCCCTGGCTCTCTTGAGACCCTCGTTTAAACCCCACGATTTTCCCGGGGTCGGGCCGAGGACCTCGATCTCCAGATTTGCCGCCTTTGACAGCTCTAGGATCTTTGCCGTATTAGGCACATCACCGTTATTGACTACAAACATTTCATACGAAGCCCCAATCCGGCTCAGCGAAAGACGCAAGCTCGCAAATAAGCGGCCCAGGCTGGGGAGACGGTTTCTCGTCGGTATAATGATGGTGAGGTCCGTCATTTCCCATTCCATCCCAAAAGGTGAAACAATTCCCTGACAGCCTCGCGGATTTCATCCCTGGGCTTGTAGCCAAGCTTCTTAATGCGGTCACAGCGGAAAGGTTTCCACGGGGCAGCCGGTTGTTTCGATTCTCGGGGCACCTCCAACGAGATCCTGCGTCCGTAGTCCTTTTCAGCCACCTCAACCACGCGCTGCGCCAGCTCGCGAATAGACAAAACGTTGTCCCCTCCAACGTTGTAAACTGCATCCATAGGAGGAGAACCTCCCAATAGTATCTCCAGCGCTCGAATGATATCTCTAATCGACACAAAATCTCTACGCTGCTCGCCGGTGGTTGCCAGAACGATACGACCTTCATTCACCCCTGAGCGACAAAAGTCGTTCAGCGCGAGCATCCAGGAATCCGCCCACAGATGAGCCGGCGCGCCGTAGCCGTTAGTGGGGCGGAGAGAGACCGCAGCCAGCCCCTGCGCACGGGCCTGACTAACGAACATCTCTCCCAAAAGATGCGAGATGCCGTAGTGAAGAACCGGGCGAGGGATGGCCTCCTCATCAATCTCGCTCGCCGCTACCCGTCCATAAACGTGAAAAGTTGAAAAGTATATGAAGCGCTGAGCCTTGGAGGTCCGCGCTTTCTCGAGCATGTTGAAAGTCCCCAGCCCATTAACCAACACCGATTGCGCCGGATTGCTCTCGCAGATCTGTTGATTCACTGAAGCACAGTGGATAACGGCCACGTCCGCAATTCGAATATCTAATCCCTCCGCCCACTCAATGACCTGTGGCTGAGGCAACAATCCGAGAACGGCAACGGGATATCCCTGATGGCGGAAGTGCTCTGCAATGCGACCGCCAAGATATCCGAATCCTCCCGTCACCAAAATCTCTGAATAGTCCGTCCTCCCCATACCCTCCCTCACGCCTGCTGAACCCGTCCCGCACTCTTCTCTCCAACCACAACAATGCCCGGGGCAAAATCCAGGTTCAACAACCTCAACAGGCCACGGTATCGCCAATATCGCCATTTTTTCTTCCAGGTCAAATCACATACCCGATACCCCCAGAAGCGTTCGAAGCCTGCCGTTGCCATCCAACCGGCGAGGTGACGGAAGCGAAAAGGGGTTATATGGGTGGCATCGGACCAGAAGGACATGGGATGATACACATTGGGAGTGGAAACGAATAACCGTCCCCCAGGGGTGAGTAATTGATAGGCCTTTTGGAAAAGAGCCAGGGCCATACCGGCAGTCATGTGTTCCACTACCTCAAAACACGCGATGGCATGAAATTCTTCCTTGATTTCTTCCAGAGTGTAAAAATCGTGCTCGTAAGACCGATCGATATCCATGCTTTTGTAGTTCACACTAAAACCCATTTCCCGATCCATGAAGTCTTTCAACGAGCGATCGTTGGCCCCGATGTCTAATACCTTCATTGCAGGGCGCAAAAAATCGATCAGGGGTTTTCGGAAGTCTCGAACCATAGGGAGCTTAAGGATGGGCAGATCGAGTTGGTCCTCAACAAGGTTTTTTGCTTTGTTTACGAGTGTCCAATCAACGTCCATCTTTTTCAACCTCTTGTAGCTAAAGACCAACGCCTAACTCCCGTAAAACCACCGAGGCCGCTCTCTGCCCTGACTTGCCGTCCAGACGATAGCACAACTCTTCCCTCAACCGTTTGCGACCAACGCTATCTAACATTGGATTCACCAGATAGTCGCGCACAGAGGCAAGAAGCTCCTCAAGACTATAGACTACCCGTATTCCTCCTGTGTCGACTAGTTTCGTATAGTGGCTTTGGTCGAAAATACCTTGAAAATACTTACTGCGAGTTTTCTTCCCGCTTCCAAACCCGGCACAAACAATAGGCTTATCTAAGGCTGCCGCGTCGATGCTAAAAGTCGAAGCAATGTTCACAACGACATCAGAATGAAACACAGTAGAGGCTAGCAGTAGCATATCGGACCATGAGGGATCCCAACCGTCGTGAAGCCTTGATGTCCGCCCGGGCCCCTGAAGCACTAAGTTCGGACGGCCCGTAAAACGACGCAAGTATTCCGCCTTAAGCCCAACTGACGTAATCGGGTGCATCCGCACCAAAAGCTGCACCGGAGTTTCTAATTGATCCCCTTGGATGGCTCCGTAGATCCTTTCAATGATCTCCGGCTCGTCTGGAATAAAACCCTCGGTGGAGGCGGCATAGGTTATAAGTTTTCGGCCTGGATCTAACCCGTGGTTCGCAAAAAAAAGATCCCGCTCGATAAAGTTCGTCACATCGGCATAGAGATCAAACTGAGGGACTCCGACGACAACAACCCTGTCTGAGGGAAACTCATGAAACCGGTCCGCCTCCTTTTTCATTCCCTCATTCCAAACAGCCATCCGGTCCGGAACGACCGCAAGAGGGCCTTTGCAAATTAAGTTGTCCCAACTCTCTACTAGACAAAGAATTGGAACTTCCCTCTTTTTGGCCTCTTTGATCACATGAACGTTGGTGCCGAACAGCCTCGTAAAAACCACCAACTGAGGTTGATACTTATCATACAACCTTTCAATTTCAGGGTGCCCTCGGTAAATCCTGAGTTCCCAGTCATTAATAAGTTGTTCGGTTACACCCACCCTTCGTGCCAACGCCCCCAGGAGGTCGCGCCAAACCAACCCCCACCAACCCAGTTGGGCAAGACGCCGAACCCTGATCGCCCGGGTAAGGTTGCGGCTCACCCATATATAGTCTTTCAGGTTCTTGAGCCGCCTCTCCCAAAAGCCCACTTTGGTACGAGGCCATTTTTCCACGAGGACATTGGGGCCCACGAGCTCTTCTCGAAATCCCGGCTCATCGCCGATCGGTGATAGAATGACGATCCGAACCTCCGGCTGTCCCTTTAGGGTCTTTAAAAAATCCGTGCGCAGCAAATTGCGGTTGGAAATGCCTTGACGGAGGAAAAGAAAGACTGTCTTCACTTTTTTATCCTATCATGCCTGAAATGGTTTCGGGATCACGTAGTTACCGTCGTAAGAATCAAGCCGTGCCGGTGAAAGTAAAATAACGCTAATTCTGACTTAGCGGCGAGGGGTATCTTTATTATCAAATTTCTCCATCAACTTCTCGACAATGAAAAAATCAACAGGATTATCGATGTCAATCGCCCGCTCTTGGGGAATAATATGGTAGCGCACCTGATCACCGGTAAGGGAATCAGTCTCAAAAATCACGGCAGTCCTACAGGCAATGACATTCGCGCGAAAATACGCCTTCTCATAATTTTGGCGCGCAATGGGCGTTACCTCTCTTCCACTCTCGGTAAAGTAGGTCACCAATTTTTTGCCTCCCTTTCCATCATCAACCAGCTTGAGAGCCTTTAAAGGATGCTGACGGGCTTCGGCAATCACTACGGCCGAATGAGTTTTTGGGTCTTTTAAGAGTTCTTCAATTGCAGCATCAATGTCTCCGGTTGCCTGTAAAGGGACAGTGGCCGTCATACGGACCACAATATCGGGCCGATACCCTTCGTTCTTCTCCAACCACTCCACCATGTGCCGCACATAATCGTATTCAGGAGATTTGTCCTCAGCCAATTCCTTGGGCCGGAGGTAGGGCACATCCGCTCCGTGAGCGCGGGCAATAGCGGCGTACTCTTCCAAATCGGTGGAAACCACCACTCGGTTGATGTACTTAGACTTTTTGGCAGTCTCAATAATCCAGCCAATGAGCGGCTTTCCAGCAAGCGACCGTATATTTTTATGAGGCACACCTCTGGAGCCGGACCGCGCCCCAATGATGCCCATAATCTTCAAATCGCTTATAGCAATCATATACTACTGAAAACTAGTTGGCTATACTTGGTTTTGATGCCTTCATATACCTCGCGAATGAAAGGACAGGAAATATGATATTTTTCCGCCTGTCTCATCACCGCGCCGGTAATTGCTTCGAGTTCTGAGGGGCGGCCTTGAGCAATATCGCGCTGGAGCGAGGTACTAAGCTCTGCCGGAAGCGCGTCGATCTCGCGCATTACCTCTTGGGGATCAATCTCCGCCCCTTCCCTTCTTGCGATTTCTGCTCCTTCGCACACGCACCCGAAAAGCTTTTTCCGCCATTCGGGATCGTTGCGGACAAACCCTACTGGCTTCTGCGAAGCCGCGGTCACCGAGGCAATCGCATTCAACCTCACTAACTTTCTCCAAATCACCTCTGCTTCTCTCTCCAATACCGCAGTGCTGGTGCCGGCACCACTCAATACCGCTGAAATCTCATGGAGTGCGGCCCGCGGAATATCTTTATCTGAGGCAAACTCTACATGCGGGGGGTAAGGAGATAAATGTTTGACCTGTCCAGGAACCTCTAATTGCGCCTCCATTCTGCCAATCGTTCCTACGGCGATCCTTGGACCAAAATCGCCACGCAGCACCTCGGCATGGCCAAGCCCGTTTAAGAGCGGGATCATTGCTGCGCGTTTGACTTGCTCCTTCGGAATCGCGCGAAGAGATTCTCTGAGAAAGGGTGCCTTGACTGTCACCAAGATAAAATCTGGCTCGGTATCGAGGCGATAGACGATTCTTGGGAAGACACGGAAGTTTCCAAAGATGGCACTCTCAAGATGAATGCCATTCTTGAATTCTACCCCCTCTCTGGCAATGCAGGTCACGTTATGCCCTGCACGCGTGAGAATCGCTGCCAGAAATCCGCCAATGGCGCCGGGCCCCAGTATAGCAATGGACTTCACTTGCGCCACGTGTGCTGACGTAAAACCTCTTCCTTGATCTCCGTTCCCCACCCAGGTCCTGTGGGAACCTCCATGGCCCCGTTCTCGATTTTAGGAAGATTGGTAAAAAGTTCCTCTCTCCACGGCACATCGTCCACATCGTACTCCATAATACGGAGATTCGGCACAAGAGCGCAAAATTGAGCGCTAATAAACGTGGAGAGGTGGCCATTATAATTATGGGGGGCGACGTTCATCTCGTATAACTCGGCCATATCAGCAATCTGCTTTGAACGGTAAAAGCCGTTCCAAAGTATATCAATGGACGCGATATCCATAGCATGCTTCTCAAAATAAGGACGATATTGGCGCAGTCCATAAAGATTCTCGCAGGAGCCGATGGGTGTTCTTAAAGAATCTTTAATCATGCGCAGAGCTTCGGGATCGTAGGAGTCAATCTCAAGCCACAGAGGATTATATTTCTCAAGCATTCTTCCAATCTTGATATAGCCTTCGGTTTTGAAATTGAAATTCAAGTCAAGCACGATATCAATATCCTCACCCACTGCATCGCGCAGCGCCCCGATCCATATATCTATGGCCTTAAGAATATCGCGGTTGGCGTTAAGTTCCGGTCCTCCATCGCTTTTGGAAAAACCAGGCATGTAGATGCGGGAATTCTCATCGCTCAATATGCCGATATTGGTTTTAATGGCGCGAAAGCGTGAGGCCTGGATTTCTTGGCCGAACGTTTTTATGTCCTCCAGGGATTTAATTTGCGGTTTCCCTACCCACTGCCACGCCCTTACTCGACTTGTTCCGCAGTGCGACCAGTAAAGAGGAATTTTCTCGCGCACTGCTCCTCCCAAAAGTTCATATACCGGAACGCCAAGGGCTTTGGCCTTGATATCAAGGAGCGCATTCTCAATGCCGCCTATGGCTTTCTGGATGATGCTTCCCGGGCTTTGGCGGGTTCGCGAATGCATCAGCCAGTAATGTTTCTCCACTGCCCGTGGATCCTGCCCTATAAGGAGCGGGGAAAGATCTTTTACTACACCCTCAATCCCCTGCGGTGATCCATGTGAATCCGTGCACTCGCTCCAACCCGCCATCCCTTCATCAGTAGTTATTTTAATAAACGTCCACGGCCGCCACCCACCGTCGCAGTGAAGTGTTTCAATTTGTGTGATCTTCATTTGGGATCACTCTCCATTGCACTTTAAGTCGCGCTCCGATCTTAACCTGCACGCGAGAGTGGCACCATCTAGGCCGTGATACCGAAGCGCCTCCTGAGGCGTTCCGCAAGCAGGATAGCCTTCGACTCCGAACTTCTTAAAACGTCTTGCCGCCAAAAGCCCGGAACCTGCGAGCGCGTCTAGAATGACATCGCCCAATCCGCCGACAGGAGAATGGTCATCGAGCACGCAGACCTTTTGGCATAATCCTATGACCTCCTCCAACCATTGATGATCGATTCTATTGAGCCAAGGCATGTTCACCACCTTGAGGTTGAAGCGCTCTTCTCTCAGGACCTCGGCAGCGAGTAAGGCCTCATGCAACATGACGGGACCATAGGCGAACAACACGCCATCCTCCCCCTCGGTAAGCACAGCTCCCCTGCCGGGTGTGAATTGGTAATCGGGCGGTAGGGAAACAACCCGTGGAGACGGGCCGATGACCAGCCGAAGCACACAGTTTTCTTTTGCTTCATGGACGCAATATTTGAGGGCCATGCGAGTCTCTGCTGCATTGCATGGCTCAATGATTACGAAATTCGGCAGGGCCCCAAACAGCGAAATGTCCCGGATGCTCTGATGCGATTGGCCTGGTCCCGCCGGGACCAGGCCGGCGTAATGGCAGACATAGATGATCCTGGTCTGCTCGCAGGCGTTATTGTAAATCTGCTCGTTGGCTCGCGCGGCAAGGAAACTGGCAAAGGTATTGACCACTGGCAAGAGTCCCTGAAGCGCCAGCCCGCCTGCCATAGAAACCATGTCCTGCTCGGCAATGCCATTCTCGATAAAGCGTTCCGGATATTTCAGCTCAAATGCGCGAAGACGGCAATCCGCCGAGAGATCCGCATCCAAGACCACCAAGTCTTCCCGTTCGGCGGCTATTTCGGCAAGCGCTTCGCCAAAGGCATCTGCCACGTATTCGCGGGAGACACTGCCTGGGCCCTTCTCTTCCGAGGGAATCTCCTCGAACATCAAGGGAGACATCCCGGCGCGCGCCAGGCGATTGTTGATGCGCTTGACAATCTCTTCGTGAGCATCCGTATAGGCCTGGTCGTCTGGAGCCCCTGAGTGCCAGCGGTAGATACCCCCGCCCGATCTCAAAGCCGTTGGGTGCTCCATAAACGAGACACCCCGTCCCTTGACCGTGTCAGCAATCAGTATCTTGGGCTTATCCGCAACCGCTCTGAACTGGGCAAACACATTTTCCAACTGCCGAAAGTCATGCCCATCGCAACGCGCCACATGCCAGCCGAAGGCGCGGAGCTTCGCAGCCAGATCCCCCAGATCAACAATCTCGCTGACCGGTTTGTCCGACTGCACCTTATTGTGATCAATAATCACAGTCAGGTTGTGGATTTTCTGGTGCACAGCGGTCTGCAACGCCTCGTAGATCTGTCCTTCTTGCAGCTCTCCATCTCCCGTCATGACAAAGATGCGCCCCCGCCGTTGCCGCAAGGATTTAGCCAGGGCCATTCCCTTGGCCTTCGAAATCCCCATGCCCAACGAACCCGTATTGGCTTCCATGCCCGGCGTGCTTACATCCGGGTGCCCATACGTCCCCTGCAATCGTCTCAGTTTTATGAACTTTTCCTTGGGGAGAATCCCCAAAGAAAACAGCACGGCATACAAACCGGGGACGTCATGCCCCTTGGACGAGAAATAGATGTCCCGGTCCGCGTGGTCAACTCCTAAGCGAGCCGTGTTCATCTCCGAGTAGTAAAGCATCGTCACAATATCCAGCGAGCTAAAACTGGACCCAAGGTGGCCCGACCCGGCGCGCTTCACCGAGGCCAGCGCGTTGGCACGACACATGTCAGAGACTAACGCCAGCTTTTCGCACTGTTCAGTCGCCGCCGCCCGGACGCGATCAAACTCCGTCACCGGGATAAGCACTATCTTCGGCATAATCTTCCGCGATCCCACTTAAACATTTTTCTCTACAGCGCGTCGGGGTCAATACTAATGTAGACATCCTTTAGCTCGGAGTAGACATCCAGCGCTTCGGTGCCGGGCTCCCGCCAACCGTTTCCTGATTGTTTCACGCCGCCAAAGGGCATGTGAGGCTCGCTCCCGTAAGTCCCGGCGTTAACTACCGCTACCCCGGCCTGAACTTTTTGCGTGAACTGAATCGCCCGATTGAGGCTGCGGGTATGGATGCAAGCCGTCAGCCCATAGGGGGAGTCGTTGGCTACGGCAAGGGCCGCAGAAAAATCCTTGACGCGATACAGGCAGGCAATGGGACCGAACAGCTCGGTTTTCGAAAGCTCGTCGTTCGGATCCGCGTTCTCAATGAGCGTGGGCGCCATATAAAATCCGTCTCGATGCTCAGGGTCGATCAGTCTGTGGCCACCGATCAGAACAACAGCGCCCCGTTGGCGCGCCCGTTCGACACAACTCAGCATGGCACGGAGCTGCTCCTCATTGATCACCGGGCCAAGGTCATCATCATTTTTCGGTCCTGCTCTGAGTCTCTTCGTGCGCTCCACAATCATATCCCGGAACTCGTCGTAGACGGCGGCGAAAACGATGATGCGGCTTGCCGAAGCGCACCGCTGCCCGGCATTGCTGAAGGCCGAGAGCAGAACCCATCTGGCGGCATTGTCCAGGTCAGCATCATCACAGACGACAAGCGGATTCTTTCCGCCCAGTTCCAGGGACACTTTCGCCAGCCGCTCGCCGGCAATGGCCCCAATCCGCCGGCCCACCGCTGTCGAGCCCGTGAAGCTGATGACGCCCACGTCATGGTTTGCCACCAGCGGAGCGCCCGCCTCATCGCCGTAACCTTGTACAACGTTGAGAACACCAGCCGGGAGGCCAGCCCGGTGAGCGATTGCGCCAAAAACCCAAGCCGTTGCGGGAGTATCTTCAGCCGCCTTGAGGACCGCCGAATTGCCGCAAATCAGCGCCGGAAATACCTTCCACGCGACATTGGCAATAGGGGTATTTGCCGGAATAATGAGACCAGCCACGCCGATTGGCTGCCGGATCGTCATGGCATATCGATTGGGAACACCGCTGGTAGCAGTCCGGCCGTAGAGGCGCTGTCCCTCGCCGGCCATAAACAACCCCAATGCCACCGCCCCATCGGTCTCTGCCAATGCCGACTGATAAGACTTGCCGGTTTCCAGGGCCACGATCTGCGCTACCTCTTCTCGACGCGCCTTCAGTCCCACGGCGACGTCATGCAGGATCTCGCCCCGTCTTACCGGGGACAATTCGGCCCACGCAGGCTGGGATTCTCTGGCAAGTCGCACCGCCCGTTCCGTATCCGCGGCACGGGACCGAGCCACGCGGCAGATGGCTCTACCGTTAGCAGGATTGAACTTCTCAAATAACTCTCCAGAGATCGCCGGACGTTCCTCACCGCAAATCCAGTTGGGAATCTCTGGCGGGAAAAGTTTCTTGTCATCGCCATCCTCTTCCCTCACCACGCCGTCCAACCTCCATCAATGACGAGATTGGCCCCTGTCATGTAGGAAGAGGCATCCGACGCCAGGAACACAACGGCCCCGTTGTATTCATCTTGACGGGCCATGCGACCCAAAGGAGTGCGCTGGGAATAGTTGGCCACAAACCATTCCTCTTGGTTATTGAACACCCCGCCCAAAGAGAGGGCATTGACCCTGACATTTCGGTCCGCCCAATAAGTAGCGAGATAGCGCGTCAAGCTTAGCAAACCGGATTTGCTCACGCCGTAGGCTGCCGGTTTGATAAAACTCCCCTTGCGCTTTGGATTCTCATAGATGCGTTGGTCTGGCGAAACCAAGCCATAGATGGACGAGATATTGATAATGCTCCCGATCCCAGCCCGTGCCATGCGCCCTCCGATAACCTGGCAACAGAGAAAAACACCCGTCAAGTTTACTTCCAGGATCTGCCTCCACTGAGAGACGGGTGCATCTTCAAACCTTTCCCCAGAGGCCTGAGGAGGAAAATCCAGGGCTGCATTATTCACCAATATCTTGGGCGGCCCCCATGAAGCCTCCAGCCGGTCCGTGGCATCCTCAAGGGCCTTGCGATTGGTGATATCCACGGCAAAAAACATTACGGGATAGCCCTCGGCGAGACTCTTCAAGGCTTCATTGGGTCGCTCCTTGATATCGTAGACAGCTACCCTGGCACCCGCGCGCGCTAGGGCGCCCACGTATTCCGTGCCGAGCTGTCCCATGCCGCCGGTCACAATCGCGATTTGTCCCGTCAAGCTAAATATACGGTCCAGATAGGCGGGTTCGTCAGCCATTCCCCCTGCTACCTCCCCCTGTCCCTGGCGCTGATCACGAGATCGCATACCTCTCTAACAGCACCCTCCCCGCCCCGCCGCGACGTCACCAGATGAGCAATAGCCTTGATTTCCGGCGCGGCATCAGCCACGCCGATGGCAACACCCGCATTTTCCATGCAGGCTAGATCATTAATGTCATTGCCCACGAACCCTACCTGGGCTGGGTCTATCTTTCTTCTCCACAGGATCTCCGTCAACGTCTCCCACTTATCGGCACAGCCTTGGAAACACTCCAGTCGTAGCTTCTCGCATCTCTTTGCAACCACCGGGTTCGTCTCAGTAGAAAGGACGATACAGTCTATCCCCCGCTGTCGCAAATTTGCCAGACCCAACCCATCAGCGCGGTTGCAGAAAACATACTCCCTGCCATCCTCGCCGACCAGGACCCGATTGTCGGTAAAAACCCCGTCAAAATCGAACACGACGAGACGAATCTCCCGAAGAGCCCGTTTAAGGGCCGAACCGTCGAGAGGGCGCCTTCTTACCTTCACCGGTCTTCCCTCAGGTCGTCAAAGGAGATGGTCTGATCCTCGTCGAGCAGACGGATTGTCACTTTCCCGATGACTTGCTCGATTTCATAGGGTGGTAGCCCGTCATTAGGAGACTTAATAGCAATATCCTCACGGGTCAGGACATGACCGACCGGCAGGCTGCGGGCAGCCACGAGTTTCTTCGCCATCTTAAATAGCGGCTTCTCCTCCGACTGGTAAATCCGCTTTACCCCATCACCGAGAGCGGCCTCCGTGCGCCGAAGGTCTCGCACCATCTTGCGCATCCCGATAGGCTCGAGCGAAAAGGCGTGATCTGTCCCCTTCCAGGCGCGGTTCAAAGTAAAGTGCTTTTCAATGACCCGCGCCCCAAGCGCATAAGCCACGACTGCCATGGCGATGCCATTCTGATGATCCGAAAGCCCGACCACTATGCCGGGAAACCGTTTCTTGTACGTCGTCACCACGCGCAAGTTCATCTCCTCCGCCTCCACCGGGTAGCTCGCGGTACACTGGAGAAGACAGAGTTGGGAGTTGACGGGCATAATGGTATCGTAGGCGCGTTGCACGTCCTCCATCGTGCCGCCGCCCGTGCTGACGAAGACCGGCCTGCCTATCTCAGCGATGTGTCTGAGGAGCGGGGTGTTCTTCAGATCACCCGAGGCTGTCTTATAGGCCGGCATCTCTAGTTTCGCCAGAAAATCCGCGCTCGCAAAATCAAAGGCGGTTGCAAACATCGTCAGGCCAAGCTCCCCGCTGTAACGCTTCAGCTCCGTGTACTCGTCGTAGCCAAACTCCAGGGCCTCTCGATGAGCACCATAGGTAGGACCGAAGCTGTTCTCATGGTTATAAGGCATGTTGTATATGTCCCCGGTGTACAGGGAGCGGTTGTCACGTTTTTGTAATTTGACTGCGTTGACGCCGCATTCCTTGGCGCGCCTGAAAAGCTCCTTCGCCTTCTCTAAGCTGCCCTGATGGTTATGTCCGATCTCCGCAACGACGAAGCAACCCGGGCCATCCCGGGAAATGACAGTATTTCCTACCCTAAATGATCGAGCCACGGGAACTCTCCGAATCTAGCCTCTATCAAAGGCTGCGAACCTTTTGCAGCCTTCAAAGCCAATTTATAGCATCAAGACTCGCCACGTTTCAATTGTAGGGTGGCCTGTAAAACATCCCCCAAGCGTAACCCATCAAGGAGAAAAAAAAATGGTTTCAGTGTTCGCCGGATCGGTTTATTGCTCGGCCAATTGATCTCCCGCAACCAGCGGGGCCAACGATCGCCTTTGTCGTCAAGGTAATACTTCACACTTCTGACAAAGTTAAAAGGGCCCGAGCGAAAACGAATCATGGCAATTTCAAACCCGGTGGCATCACAGAGAAATCTTAATGCCTCAGGGCAATAGGATACGACATGCCGCGGGGGATCCAGCCCGTACCAATTCTCCCCGAAGAGCCAGAAATTAAGGCTTCGCGTATTTGGAACAGTAATATAAACCACGCCGTCAGGGTTAAGGACCCTCGCAATCTCACGAAAGGTCGCCTGAGGTTCTGCGAGGTGCTCCAACACATGATTCAGCCGAACTACATTAAAAAAGTTATCCGGGAAGCGAGCGTCCTCGACTTGCCCTTGATAGACATTTAGGCCTAACGACCGTGCCTGAGCTGCCCCGGCGCTGCCCGGCTCCACCCCATAGACCTTCCAGCCCCACTGTTGAAGCCGATACAAATAGGATCCTCCGCCACAGCCGACATCGAGAAAGCGGCCCTCCCCACGATACGGGATGGCATCCTTGGCCATCAGAAAGGAGAGGATAAAGGCTGCCCCTCTGCCAACAGGGAAAGGCCGGCGCTTTCCTAAGGGGGGATAACCGTAGTAGTTCTCCAAGACAAAACGTCTGATGCCCTTGTATGTTTTTCTGTCGATTGCCTTGGAACGGCGGTAGCGACCATAGGTATCCGGATAGTAACGTGACAGCTCTCCCGCTTGAAGATGAGGAGCGTAGAAAACCGCACCACAGTGGCTGCACTGAAAAACCGTAAAACTTCCCGGGAGACCGTGGACCCGGTCCCGGCTCTCAAAAAGAGCGGCTGCGTCCTGCGAGCCGCAAAGCCTGCACGACTCGCTCATCCGCTCCCCGCCTTACGAAAGATCACAAGCCTCTCCTTGCGCTCGTAGGAAAATTCTTTTTCTACTAGCCAGCCGTGCTCAGCCAACGACCGGCCTGTCAGGCGCAGCCCGGCCTCGTCCAACGCCAGGTAGTCCGCGCCCTTTCCGAGGAGAACTGGCAAGTCCTCGGCATTCACAAGACGGACCCGGTTCTCCCCTTCAGCGTAAAAGGCCACGCGCCCGTTGTTCGTGGCAATGGTGGCGCCGGCTTTTGCCTTGAGATAGGCGCCGGCCTGACGGAGATAGAATTTATCCCACCCAATGGCTTGAAGCGTCTTGGGCAGGGTGCCGGCAACAAACAGGGCGAGCAGCGCGCCCACCCAGTAGCTACGATGACGGGATCGCACAAAGTTGCCCAGGCGATCCACAAGGAAGATATAACCCGAAGCCACCCATCCGAGGGAAAGCGGAACCAAAGGGACCCCGTAGCGTCGAGTCACGTAGATGAGCGCGAATGTTCCTAGATAAAAAACGACAACCACAAGAAATAGAAAGTCTCCCTTCTCCCAGAACCTTCCGCGAAAAAAGAGGAACCAACCGGCGAACAAAAAGGGCAGATAGGAGTAATGGAGGGCCTCGAAGTAGAAACCAAGGGAACGGAGCGAGTCGGCAAAGACCTTGTTCAAGTAGCTCAAAGGATGAGAAGCGACAAAATCCGTGATCCTGACTTGGCTCGAATCGCCCGCGGCGGATTCATCCCGGTTCCAGCCTTGCCTCGCCAAGGCCATTGAGAAAACGAGGCCGGTCTTGCGGCTGATCGCCCACTCGCCCGTGTCCCACCTGAGGTAAAGGAGGTAAGGAGCCGAGAAGATAACAAAGCCCAGAATCAACACCGACACCTTCAGCGCGATTCTTTCCGATCGTTCGGCGATCCATCTTCGGTAGAGCAAAAGCGAGACTCCGACAATAAGCAGGCCAGCTCCCTCCGGACGCACCAGGTAGGCCAGCGCAGAGATTACGCCCATAAGAAACAGCAGAAGCAGCTTTCGGTCGTCTAACCCCCGCTGCAGCAAATAGAGAGACAAGACCAGGAAAAAAGTGTACGGTATTTCGGTCCTTACCTCCAGAGACAAGCGGGCGACATACGGACTCACGCCGTAAAACAGCAAAGCCACGCGGGCCACCCTTTGGCCGTAGATCCTGCTAAGGAGACCAAAAAGCGGCAACAGCATCAGGAGACTGAGGAGCAGAGGCCAGAACTGCCCGGCAAACTCCCAGTCGCCCAGCAGCGGATAGACTCCCGCAATCATGAGAGGGAAAAGAGGAGGATAGAAAGAGGCCATGCCTTCACCCCACCGCCCTTCCCAGAAATGGCGTGCGGCTTCTATATACAAGACGCCGTCATTATTGATTGTGTAATACCTGGTAAAGAGGTAAAGCCGCACCCCGAGGGCAAGCGCCAGCGCCCCTATCCAGTAGAAACGGCCTATACTCTTATTCTCAGCGATAGCTCTCAATCCCCCTATCGCAAAGCAGTCTGAAACCCAATCGTATCGCTCCTAACGGCCCAGCCAGGATAACCCATTTTTCCTACTTTGCTTTGCCAGCGAACGCAGATCTCTCCTGCGACCTTCACGCACGATCCTGAAGATCCATCGCCGTCTTGCGCTCTTGTTCTTAAAGCCGTCTCCGAGATAGGCCATCAGAAAAGCAAGGCGCCTGCCACGCGAGAATTTTCTCCCCAGGGTGCGGTCAATCTGCACCAGGTTCTTAACCTTTCTACGGCAGGAAAGCCTTCTTCCGGCCGCACGTTCCAGATCCGTAAAATAATACTGGCGCAGTCCGGCCTCTTCTCGAACGAGGATGTTGGCCTCTTTTAAGTCATTGTGGTAGATTTTTTTCCGATGGAGAGATTGAAAAAGAGCAGCAGCCTCTGTAATCAAACACCTTTGTAGACGCCATATCTCCCTGAAATCCAAAGCCGCAGCCTTCGCAGCCCAAAACTCGCCCAGGGTGAAGCTTTTCGGAATTTCGCCGGATATATAAAAGCTCTTTTGCAATACTCTTCCACGGCGCTCCTCGACCGCCGCCAAAGGAGGCGCCACATGGAACCCGGCCTCGATAAAAAACTCCGCGCCGCGCAACGAGTGGTACGCCGCCGAGCGCGTGAAGAGCGACCCCAGCCGGTATCGCCAGGAGAACACATTGTAACGCTTCAAGTAGATTCCCCTCTGCTGCCCCCCCAGCTCGAGCCGCAGCCTCCCCACTTTGATCTTTTTTTGATCCTTGATGATCTTGCACCCTGGTGAAGCCAACAGAGAATCCGGGTCCGCGAGTCGCGTAAGTCCGGGATCTCCGGCCAGCTCTCGCGTAACCCATAGAGAGGAAGCGCCAATTTTCAAAAAGAGATGTTCAGGCAAATGTTCCACAGCGCTTCTGTTCAGCCACCTGCGCGAGCAATTGCTCCAGCTCGCGGAAGTGATTTTGCCACGAGTATCTTTCCCCGAGCCTTCTGGCCTGTGCGGAGAGCTGCGGCCAACGGGCACGATCCAGAAGGCAGAGGATCTTCGCCTCCATCTCCGACGGATCATCCGGCTGGGCTACTATGTTTTCCTCCATCTCAGCCGTCAGGATCTCCGCGGCGCCTACCGCCCTCGCTAGGAGAACCGGCAGTCCGGAGGCCAGCGCCTCCAAAACCACGTTGCCAAAGGCCTCCTGGAGGGCCGGGAGAGCGAGAAGGTCTGCCGCGGCGTAATAATTTTCGATGTCTCCCTGCCGACCCGCGAAAATGATTCTCCCGGCTGCCTCTCTTTCCGCCCAAGCGGCATAGCGGCCGCGCTGCGCGTCGTCCCCGACCACCAGAAGATAGACCCCTTCAAGCCTGGCGGAGCCCCATACACGCAGCAGCCGCTCAAGCCCCTTCCGCTGGAATCCACTGCCCACGAAAAGGACCAGCGGGGACTGCTCCGGTATGCCCCATTGCCTTCTGATCCTCTCCCCTGCCTGCCGCCTGATCCGAGGATGAAAGCGCTCGTGGTCCACTCCGTTGTAGATAACCGTGACCTTCTCCTCCGGGACCTCGTAGGTAGTTACGATCTCCCGCTTGACTTCCTGGGAAACCGCCACGACCCTCTTGTAGCCGCCCGGACGGTACTGCAGTCTCTCAATTGCCAGGACGCTTCGGTGATATGGGCTGAGCAGGTGCCAGAGGCGGCGATGCAGCCCCTCGCCCGACTCCATCTTCTTGAGAAACACCCGATGAGTACCTCCCCCGCTGCGCAAGACATCCTGCTGGGCGATTCTGCCGAAACTCACGACCACGTCACACTGATGCGGCAAGATCACCTTGGGCGCGAGAAACGCGAAACTCAGCAGACGCGCGGTCCTGCCCAACGCCAAGATCGGGACCTTGTGCGTGCCGGTTCCCTGCGGCGGGGAAATCTCAAACTCGGCGCAAAACAGATGCACCTCGTGGCCCAGGTCTCTCAGGCCCTCCGCGGTGCGGTAAAAATCCCTCTCCGTTCCTCCCGCCAGATCCAGTCTCTTATGTGCCAGAGCGATTTTCACGGGTCGTCTTGTCTTTCGCGTCGCGCGATGTTCCAGGAACCAGGCGGGGCAAAATCATATCACCCTGCAGCCATTGAGATTTATTAAGGAGTTCATAAGTAAGTTGCCGTCAGGCAGCCGAGGGGCGAGTCCTGAAGAGCGCGGGCACAGGAGCGTAGAGGTTGCGTTCTGGCCCAGGCCGTAGGAATAGCCACCCTTGGAGAGGACGGGGTGGTGGCCTACAAGGCAGAGGCCTATTGACCGCGCTCGGAAGGGCTCGGCCTGAGGGATGCCAGCTACGTCACTTGTCTAGATACTAACGAACTCATTAATAAGCAACCGATTTTCCTGAAAGGTGCTACTTGATGTCGAACTTATCGACCTTTCGGATCCCCCTTTGATGGAGAACGTACTCCGCCATCGCGTACAGGACATCCAGGCCGTAGCGCCACACGTTAACATAGCTCCTCTCGTTGCCGTAGTGCGTGGGAATAGGCCTCTCCACGACCCTCAAGCCCTTCAGCTTGAATTGCACGAGGATTTCCGTATCAAAGTGATAATCGTCCGAACACAAGTGAAAGGGAACCTTTTTCAGGGCCTCGCAGCCAAAGACACGAAAGCCGGAGTGGTACTCCGATAGATTCCAGTCGAGGATATAATTCTGCACCGTGCTCAGGAAGCGGTTGCCCAGAAAACGGTGCAGCGGCATTCCCCCCTTCAACGGCAGGCCAGCGATGCGGGAGCCAAAAACCATATCCGCCTCCCCTTTCTCAAACGGCTCCAGCAGGTAGGCAATCTTTTCCGGCGCGTATTGAGCATCTCCATGCAGCATGACCACCGCGTCGTACCCTCTCTCGATGGCATAGCGATAAGCGACTTTTTGACTGCCGCCGTACCCAAGATTTTTGTCGTTTCTGTAGATGTTGAGATTGTGCATGCCCTTCTCGTTTTTATATCCTACTCCTATCAGGTAGGTATTGTCCGCGCTTGCGTTGTCCACGATAAAGATTTCCTCCACCCGACTCTTCACGTCCTCAGGGATCCGGTCAAGGACCAAGGGTAGCGTATGGGCTGCGTTATAAGTGGGGATAAAAATCGCGATCTTTAGCTGGCCGGGCGACTCACTCACGTTTCATCGTTCACTTTTTCAGATTTTATTAAAGCTGGTCAAAAAAACTCTGGAGACGGGCAATCATGAAATTAACCATTTCCTCAGTAAGACCCGGATAGACCCCAATAAAGAAGGTATCCCGCATGATGACGTCCGATTGGGTCAGCTCACCGGCAACGCGGCACTCAATGCCCGTGTAGCCAGGCTGACGCAGGATGTTACCGCCAAAGACAGCACGGGTCTCTATCTTTGCCGCTTCCAGCCACTGGACCAGCTCGCGCTTGGATACCTTGCTCTTAACCGTGATCGGGAAGCCGAACCAGGCCGGCTGAGAACGCGGATCTAGTCTAGGCAGAATGATGAAATCCTGATAGGGCTCCAAGGCCCGGTAGAGTTTCTGAAAGTTGTCTCGGCGCTTTTGAACAAAGTCTTGAATCCGGTCTGCCTGCGCCACACCCACGGCCGCCTGGAGATCGGTAGGCTTGAGGTTATAGCCGATATGCGAATAGATGTACTTATGATCGTACCCTGCTGGAAGATCCCCCAAATGCCAACCAAAACGCTTCGTGCAGGTGTTGGACTCACCCGGCGCGCACCAGCAGTCCCTTCCCCAATCACGCAGGGACCGGGCAACCTTTGAGAACCGGGAACTGTTAACTATCACACCCCCTCCCTCTCCCGTGGTAATGTGGTGGGCAGGGAAAAAACTCAGAGTCCCGATATCCCCGAAACTCCCAACCAATCTTCCCCGAAACGTCGACCCCAACGCATCACAGGCATCTTCGATCAAAAAAAACTGGTGCCGCCGCGCGATATCACAAATGATATCCATATCGCATGGATTGCCCAAGGTATGAGGAATGAACAGGGCGCGCGTCCGAGGAGAAATGGCCTTTTCAATCAGGCAAGGGTTAATGTTATAGGTGCCTACCTCAGCATCAACCAGAACAGGAATCAGTCCGTTCTGGACTATAGGAGCCAGGGTGCTGGGAAATGTTACTGCTGGCGTGATCACCTCGTCCCCTTTTTCAAGATGGCCCTCAAGATCGTGGGGCATCAAGCAGGCAACGCTCAGAAGCGTGGCAGAAGAGCCTGAGTTCACTAAGATGAAGTCGCGGGCGCCGAAGAAACTTCTCATCTTTCTCTCAAACTGGTCGCCATAGGGACCGAGGGTCAACCAAAAATCCAGGGCGCTATCCACTAGATTGATCATCTCCTGCTCGCCGAACACCCGGCCTGCGTATGAGATAGGCGTCTTGAAGGGTACAAACCCCCTTTCTTTATGGACCAGTTCATAATATCGCTTGACCCGGTCGAGGATCTCTTTGGCAACTCCTGCCGATTCTCCCTTACGTTCTGCCTTAACATAGGTAATCTGGGCATCCCCGCGCCATTGCCTGCGCAGACGCTTGAAGGCCTCCTCAAGGGACATCGCCTCCGTACCCAACAACTGGCTCAGTCTTTCCACCTTCAAGCCGCCCCGCAAGGGACGCTCAGCGCGCTGCTTCAAACTGGCAGTCGAGACAGGAACGATCATCGCCGGGTCGAGGCCGAAAACCCGTGCCAGCGCCTTGGCAAATTCCGAGCGCGGCAACAGGTCCTTGCCGACAACGTTCACAATCCCTCGCGTCCCCTGCTGGACTAAACGGATGCTCGCCTCGGCCAGGTAGTCGACGAGGGTCGGGTTGCCGATCTGATCTTCAGGCACCGCCATGGTCGCCCCGCCCTGAAGCTTTTGGTAAAGCTGCATGGCAAAATTCTTCGACTGCCGGTCCCATCCGTAAACCACCGTGGTGCGGACCATTAGATAGTCCGAAACGATTTCTTGGACCGCCTTTTCGGCCTCCAGCTTGCTCCTCCCGTAGACACTGACGGGCGAGGCCTCGGCCTCTTCTTCGTAAGGGCCGTTTTTGCCGTCAAAGACGTAGTCCGTTGAGTAGAAAACCAGTTTGCAGCCGCATTGCGCGGCTTCTCTTGCAACATGCCTTGTCCCCTCGACGTTGGTAGCGAAGGCCTCTTCCGGATGGTCCTCGCAGTAATCTACATTGGTTAGGGCAGCCGTTAGAAATACGATATCCGGTTGAAACCCGCAAAAGTATTCCCGCACGGCAGCAGAATCCCGGATATCCAGAAACACCAATCCATCGGCGGCGCGGGTACCGTAAGTTCCTGAGACCTCGTACCGGCTGTTCTCGAGCGCCCGCGCCAGAGCCCGGCCGACCAAGCCCGACGCGCCGATCACTGCAGCCCTCACCTTAGCCATGCTTGAGATTCCAATCGTAGGGGATCTTCTCGGAGAAAGGGTCCATCCGCACGATTTCCGCGGGGTCGTGCGGCTCGGTAGCGCAATTGGCGACGATTGCCGGCTTGACCCCGCACCCCTTAAACCCGTTCCAAACCGCCGGCGGAATAGTGATCAAAGAGTAAGCCTCTTCCCCGGTAAAAATCTCCTGGAGCTCTCCTTTGGTTGCCGAGCCTTCCCGGTCATCGAAGAGAACCACTTTGATCACTCCGCTGACCACGGCGTAGTTCAAGGTCATGGTTTTGTGGAGATGCCAGCCCTTGATGACCCCGGGATAGACAACAGAGAAATATATCTCTCCAAACTTCTCGAACCAGGGATCATCCCGCCTGAGCATATGCATAATCTTTCCACGCTCATCAGGAATCTGCCTCAACGGACGGATCGAAACTCCCTCAATCATTTTGTCCTATGCCCCCTCCGACTAAGATAAAACCTGCCGGCTTTTTCTATCCTCCCGGGGGGATCGCAACCATCCCGGGCGGCCGCTCATCCAGTCGTGATTCAAAGCCTCTAAGTCCCGGAAGGTATCCATGCATCGCCAGTACCCGGCGTGTTTATAGACTGCCAATTGCCTCTTTTTCGCAAGTGTCTCCATAGGTCCCTTTTCCAGCACGCAGTCTTCATCCAGATAGTCAAAGACCTTTCTGTTGAACACGAAGAACCCGCCGTTGATCCAGCCGCTCTCGATCTGCGGCTTTTCCCGAAATGATGCCGCGAGGTCTCCATTCACCGCGAGTTCCCCGAACCTCGCTATAGGACGCACGGCGGTGACGGTGGCGATCTTTCCCTTTTCCTTGTGGAATTTCAGCAGGCGACGGATATCGACATTCGCTAGCCCGTCGCCGTAGGTCATCATGAAGGTATCGCCGTCGACATACCTTTCAATCCTTTTGATTCTTCCCCCGGTCATGGTCTGCAGCCCGGTCTCTGCCAGCGTGACCCGCCAATCGCTCTCATCATGGAATACGGAATGACGGGCGATCTCTTTGGTCCCCAATCGAACGGTAAAATCACTGTACAGCAAATCGTATTCAAGAAAGTAACTCTTAATCGCCTCACCCTTGTAGCCCAGACAAAGGATGAAGTCCTTGAATCCATAGGAAGAGTAAATCCTCATGATATGCCACAGGATCGGCTTATCGCCTACAACTATCATGGGCTTGGGTCTGAACTCCGTTTCTTCCCTCAGCCGTGTTCCCAGCCCGCCGCAGAGAATGACAGTTTTCATTTACTCCCCTTTCCCGCCTTTCACGCTCCGAATCAACACGATCGGCTCTTTTCCTTCAGGGCCCGTTCCCTGACTTCTCATCTCCACCGTAAGGCCCGGCCCTCCCAGGGCCACCAGCTTTTTCCACTCCCGTTCGCCCATAATATAATATCCGCCGGTTGCTCGCATCTTTTCTTTCAGCGAGGCGAGATCACCTCCCTGCGCCGGAACCCGCCCGCCACGGTAGAATATCGCTGAGCTGGAGTCCCATCCCCCACCGTAGAGAGTCAGTCGCTCGCAACATCCCACCCTTCGGTTCACTTCTTCCATAAAGGGCCGATAGCTTCTCGCTTCGGCAAGCGAAGCCATGACCATCCCCTGTACTGCCAGCCCCACGAGCAAGGACAACAGTACCAGACAGGCGGCTGCCGCTCGATGATCCATGGCCAACAGCCAGAGCCCAGCGGCGATCCAGAGAATAGAGGAGAGAAGGAAAAGCGGCAGGAAAATCCAACCGCTTTGGGCCAGGGCATCTCGCGCGATCGCCAGAGCAGCCTGGTCCTTGGCTTTGACCGTCGTCTCGACAAAGGAAAAAAGCAACGACACGCTTTCTCGGGCAAAGAGGCCGACGACAGAGGTAAAGAGCGCGACGGCGCCGAGGAGCAGGCAGAGCCCCCCGACGGACTTGAGTCCCCACGCCCGGATTCCGTCTTCTTCGGTCCTTCTCAACCACATCGCAGTCAGCAAGGCGAGCGGCGGATACAGCGGAAGAATATAGACCGATCGCTTGCCGGCCGAAAGCGAAAAGAAAACAAAAATCAGCCCCGTCCACAGTATCAGAAATAGCAAATCGTCCTCGGCAAAAGCCTTGCGCCGGAACCAGTCCGCCACGACAAACGGCAGGAACAGGCTCCAAGGGAGCCCCTCCAGCATGAGGTACGGGATATAATAGTAGACCGGTTTCTGGTGTCCGGAGCCGCCTTCTCCGGAGAGAAAAAAGCGGGCCAGATTTTCATGGATCACCTGACGGCTGACAAACTCCTCTCCGCCTTTCGCCACGGCGAGGCCGTACCACGCCAGTCCGACCAACAGGGCGAGAATCACTCCCTTGTGAAAACAGAGCCGAGACAGGAAATCCCATCTCTTCCTCGCAATCAGAAAGGCGCATATTACCATCGCCGGCAGGATCAGGCCAACCGGCCCCTTGGCGAGCACCCCAAGCCCAAGCAGAAGATAGAACCCGTAGAGCCAGCCGCTCCCCTTGAGGAACCCCTGGTACACCAGGTAGAAGATGACGAGGACAACGGTCACAAAAAAAGCCAGGGTCATATCCACCCTGGCGGCGACCGCCTCGCTCTGATAGGCTACCGTGGTCGCGAGCATCAATCCGGCCAGGAAAGCAGTCTCTCCGTCAAACATCCTTCGTCCCAATCCGTATAAGAGTAATACGGACGCCGTGGCAAGCAGCGCCGAAGGGAAGCGTACCGTCGCCTCGCTTACTCCGCCCCTCACCATCGATGTCAGAGCCGCGAGCCAGTGGAAAAGCGGAGGCTTGGACGGCACCTCCTCGCCCTTTTTTAATGGGAACAACCAATTCCCATGTTGCACTATCTCCTGGACTACAATCGCCTCTCTGGGTTCCCCTTTATTGAAAAACGGAACTCTACCAAGATAAGGGAAATACAGTACCGAGCAGAGACTCAAAAGCACCGCAAGGTGCAGGAATAGGCCACATCTAGAAGTGATGTTAAACATTAATTTCATGGTTATTCTTACTGAATATTCCTAGTAAATGGCCCATTCCATCTCATGAGTTCCCTAAAGCTAACCGGGGCGGTTATCCGGTCGCACTCCCGGCGCCTTTTTCTGGTTTTCTTTTCCAGCCAACCGACGAGTCGCCGATCTTTTCCACCCAAAGTTTTGCCTCCTAAATACGATTTCAAAAAGCGCATTCGGTCTTGAAGAGAAATCCCTGGCAGGACAAAACGGTTGAGCTGCACCAGGTTTCTCTTCCAAAGGTTCTGAGGGAGCCAGAGCGGGTAGCGCCGGGTTCGGTCGTTATCCATGTAGAAAATAGTGACTCCCCTTTCCTCCTTCCGAAACAAAATATTGGAGGGGACTAGATCGCCGTGAACAAATCCCGCTTGGTGCAGATGCCGGATCTCCAAAGCAAGCCTTTTCAAATAGTCCCTCTTCTCCCGCAGGGCGGCAACTCCTAAAGGACCGACAAAACGATCCCGGAGAAAAAGGGGAAGAGGGGAGCCTTCCACGCGGGCGGTCAGCAGGAACGCCTTTTTCAACAGCCCTAGGTCCCTTTCCTCGCCTGCCGCCACCGCAAGAGGGACGTGAAATCCCTGCTCGGTCAACGCCACTCCTTGTTTCAGGGCCCGGAACGCCTTGGAATAGCGAAAGAGGTCCTTGATAGTCCCCGCGAGATGAAAGCAATAATACGCCTTGAGATAAAACTCCTCTCCCTTTTCGCCCTGAGGGTAATAAAACCGCTTGGTCTGAGGATGGCGCATCGGCGCTTGATCTGTTAGCTGGCGCAAGATTTCCTCCCAAAGTCCTTCGTTCCATCCCTCGGTGCGCACCCAGAGGTCCCATCTCCCCTTGCGGAAGAACCGATATTTAGAGTTGAGCGCCATCTTGCTTGATTTTTTGCGAGAGGGCCTTTCCCACCTTAGCCGTCACTTCGTCAATGTCTATAGACTGCATACAGATCCGCCCGATAGGGCATTGCCTCAAGTAACAGGGGGAGCAGGGAGCCTTTCCCTGGACGATGAGGCTTTCAAAGCCATACGGGCCGGTGCGCGTAGGGCTGGTAGCACCCCATAGGGAAACCACGGGTGTTCCCACGGCCGCGGAGATATGCATGAGCCCGGTATCCGGCCCTATTGAGACCTGCGCCCTGCCGAGAATCCCTATAGCTTGCCGCAACGACGTCTTTCCCACCCAGTTGGCAAGCCGCTGGAGACCGAAGCCCCGCACCTCGTCCGCAAAAGGGCTGTCTTCCCTACTACCCAAAAGGACAATTTCCAGACCATAGCGCCTTTGAATCTCGGCCGAGCACTTCGCCGTATCACCGGGAAACCACTGCTTACTTTCCCACCGGCTGCCGACAAAAAAAACCGCAAACGGCCCTCCAACCTCCCGGAGCATGTTCTCCACGCTGGCTTGCTCTTGTGGCAGCAACTGCAGACGCCATTCCACGGGATGAGGCTCGATCCCTAGCCACTCGGCGAACTTAAGATAATGTGACAACTTCGATATGCCGTCCCCCGCTGCCGGAATATGGTGATTGTTAAACAGCCAGTTGAACTCCTTGGAATCACAGGAATGAAAGCCCAAGCGATGCGGAGCGCCGCTCCACCAGCTAATAAATCCACTTTTAAGAAGCCTCTGCAAGTCGAGCACCAGCTCAAACTGCTTCGAGCGGATCCGCTTCAAGAATGGTCCCAGGCTCCTCCACCACCGGCTCCGGTCAAACAGGATAACCTCATCCACGGCCGGATGATGCTCCACTAAAGGAAAAACCGGAGGCTCGACAGACCAGGAGAGCCGTGCTCCGGGGTAGCGCCGTCGGACCAAATTCGCGAGGGGAAGGGCTCGCGTCACATCTCCAATGGAGCCATGAAGGACGATAAGAATCCTCTGCGGATCAAGAATCATCCGGCGGACGCCTCCCTGTAAAAACGGATAAAAAGATCCCAATCTCCTGGCGAAAGCCTTTGCCTATTGGGATCCAGCTTGCAAACCGACCTCAGAAGGCGCCTCAGGTTTCTTTGGATTCTGTGCGCCGGCAGTTCTCCAGCAAAAAGTTCGGCCTTATCGAAATCAATAATGTAGCCTCTGACCTGCTTTCCCTCTCGCCGGACCATAATATTTTTCAGATTGAGGTCCCGGTGATAGACCCCCTGCCGATGCATGTATCTGACGCTACGCGCAACCGCTTGCAGCAGCCCGGTTCCGTCATCCTCGCAGTAAAGGCCATGTTGCAAAACATCCCAAAGGTCCCGCGCGTCTTTTAGCTCTCGGGTTATCAACCAGCCGCGGTAAATCGGCCCCCCAACCCTCTCAACCCCGGCCCCAAGAACCTCCAGGGTAGGCACCCCCCTCCGCCTAACCTCCTCGGTAATCGCCAGCTCTTTAAAGGGCCGCGGCGGCCAGGTGAAAAAAAAATCGCCCGTAAGGTGCCGAAGCGTGCCCCCGTGGCGATAACCGCGAACCAGGGCACTCTCCCCGTTGTCCAGACGCAGACGACGGAGCTGTCCTCTGCCATGGAAGGGGCTGGTCTTTTGCTCTGCTTCCCCCTCCCGAAAAAATTCTGCCGGATGCAGGCTGCCTTCGAGCCCTTCACGGACTAAGACCATCTGCCCCCGGTGCGGCGAGAGTCGCTTGAAGCCTGGGGGCACATCACCCCAAACGCATTTCTCAACCATGCTTACGAGCGTTAATCTCACTTTTCCTTTTACCCGAGCGATGCAAAGGGCAAAGTACAAATTGTAAATTTTAAAATTTTCATTTTGCATTCTTCACTTTGCAATTGACTTAACGTTCCTTGCTTCCCACACCTTCGCGCTGGCCAGCAGAGTAGCGTAGGCGGCCAATGTTGATAATGTCAAGCCGGCAAGACCGTTGGAAAATATCCCGTTCATAAGAAGCATCTTAATAAAAACTCGCAGCGGGCACAGCAGGCGGGCCATCGGGGTTAACTTCGACCCCCTGGTCTGCAATCGGTCCGCCCAAAGCCCGCTGATATTTTGCACCCGGTCGAAGCCCTCTCTCAGCTCAGCCGCCGAGTAATCCCCGATCCATCCCCGCCCCAGTACCGGATATTGCCGAAGGCTATGCCGCGTTGCATCCCACCAGCCGGTAGGGATCTCCTCGACTTGGCGGCTGAGACGCAGCGCCGGGCTCGGGCCCAAAAGGCTACCCTCGACCCAACGGCCCAGAAGACGAGAACGAATGGAGATGCGATATCCTAAAGGCGCCTGCGGCAATTCTTTTTGACAAACGGCACGGAGCTCTTCGCGGAGCACTGCTTCTACGCGCTCTTCGCCCCAAAGATGAAGGACCCAATCGGTCTTGACTCCTTGACAGTGCTCCGCCAGCTCTTGCGTCGAAGAGAACTTTCGAAGGGTCAAGGAAGGAAAGGCGCTGGCTCCAACCGTGGGAGCTTCTTCACCGGCATGGAGCAACGTAACCGCTTCCGCCCAGCGCACGCTCTCCAAACACTCAGAGAGATGTTTCATCCCGTGCAGGCTCAAAACCACGACACCAAGGGTAGACATAAAAGATTGCTAAAGAGCGACGAATTGAGGCAGGTAAGCATCTGCCATTGCAGGGCCCGCCTGATTTTTCCCGTTGAGGAGGCGCTCCACGCCCCGCAGAACGTCTTCTGCCTTTATTAAACGCATGCAGTCCTCCGTGCCCAGGGGACAGCGACGCCCTCCGTGGGAGCTGCAGGGGCGACAAGGCAATGCCTTTTCTATCACCACTGCCCTGGAGGTGTATGGATAAAAGCCCAGCCCGGGTGTCGTGGCACAAAAGACGGCTAGCACGGGCACGCCGCGGGCAACCGCAATGTGCATCGGCCCGCTATCGTTGGTAATGAAAAGATCGCACCAATCGAGCGCACACGCCAGTTGCTTAAGATGGACCTTGCCTACCAGACTCACTCCGGCGTTGCCGCTAAGCTCCTGGATCTTCGCCACGATCGGTTCGTCCTCGGCGCTACCGAAGATAAGGATCTGACAGTCATATTTTCTTCTGAGCTGGACTATCAACTCGGCGTACCCCTGTGCAATCCATCTTTTTGTTGGCCACACAGACCCGGGATTCACCCCAAATATCAGACCGCTCCGTTCAATCCCCAGGGCACGGAACAGTCGCTCCACAGCCTCGCGGCTACCGGAATTTACCTCGATGCGAAGGTCTTGCTGGCCCTTTGCAGGATCGATCCCAAAGGGCGCAAGGAGCGAGAGGTTCCTCTGCACATCATGGCGAGTCGGATCCCGACGGACCCGGTGATGATAGAAAAACCATCCGGCGCTCTGACAAAAGCCCACGCGGAAAGGGATTCCCGCAAGGTAAACCAGCAGCGCGCTGCGGAATGATTTATGGGGCGAGATCGCGATCGTAAAACCACGACTCTTCAAATCCTTGGCCTTGCGCCATACCCCTATTAATCCCCTTTCCGTGCCCCTCTTGTCGTCCGTAAGGATTTCGTCGATATCGGGGTTACTCTCAAAGAGGTACCTCGCCTGAGGCGTACAGAGAACAGCCACCTGCGCCTTTGGAAAACGGCCTCGGATCTTGGGAAAAAGCGGCGTAGTCAAAACAGCGTCGCCAAGGAAGCTGGTTTGAACCACCAGGATCTTTTCCTGCTTTAAAGAAGCCATAAGTTATCAGCTCTCACCCAACAGCTTTCGGTCTCGCTTCCCAAAATCTTTCTACCTGATTACTGAAAGCTGACGGCTGGTTGCTATTACAGTTTGACGGCCTCGTCAATTAACATGATCGGGATGTCATCTTTGATTGGGTACATCAAGCGGCATGCCTCACAAATGAGACCATCTCCTGATGGGTTTACGCGAATGTCCCCCTTGCATTTCGGGCACGCCAAAATCTCCAATAAATCCTCACTGATTACCATAGATCTCTCCTTTCTTTTACCTCATCCCGCGGACATCTTGCACCACCCACAGCGCTGCTTCCCAAAGATCGTTCACAGCCAGAAATTCCTTCCCCCCCCTTTGCGAGCCGGTTCTACTGTTCTCAGCTCTGATGAGGATCCCCTTGGTTCCCAGACGCGCTGCGAGTTCCATATCGCTTGTTTGATCCCCCACCACGTAGGAACGCGCCACGTCCAGGTTCAGCTCCCCCGCGGCCCGCTGGGCCAAACCCAAGTTTGGCTTTCGACAATAGCACAGGATCCGGTACGGCTCCTTTCCTTCGGTGGGATGATGAGGACAATAATAGATCCCATCTAAAAAGGCCCCGTCTCTGGCCAACCGTTTCTCCAGTTCCCGGTGAATCTGTTGCAGTTCCTCCTCCGTGATAAAACCGCGAGCCACTGCCGACTGGTTGGTGATAACCGCCACTTTGAGACCTTGTTGGCGAAGCAGTCGGATGGCTTCTGGAACCCTGGGGAGAACCTCGATCTGCTCCCGCCGACTGAGATAGCCAACTTCCCTGATCAACGTCCCATCCCGATCAACAAAAACCCCCGGCGTTGTCGTTCGCGCCCGCGTCATCGAAGTTGCGCATTTCCTCTTTTTGCTTGGATGGCGTTTTCCACGACCGCCACCAATGAAGCGCCGTCTTCCACGACCATTTCCACCCGCAGGGCCAGAAGCTTCTCCCTGGCAAACGGAAAACGAACCAGCTTAACCATGTCCTTCTCGGTCGTAACAATAAGGTCGACATCGCGGGCCGCACGATTGATCCTCTGCCAATCCTCGGTGGAGTAAAGATGATGGTCGGGGAATTCCATGCTGTCCACAATCTCTCCCTCCCAATCGTGGATCATGCGATAGAACGGGCCGGGGTTGGCAATCGCGGAAACAGCCAGGATCCTGCTCCGATCTAAGACGCCCAGCGGGTACTCCTTCCGCTGCTCTCCCTCAAAGCCAAAAAGCGCTTTCGCCTCAAGCGAGCCGAAAAAAACAACCGCCTGAGGGCGGCCCCGCAGCAGCGTTTCCCATCTTTCCCTGGAACCTGTAACAAGATAAAGAGAGGCTCGGCGCAAGGCGCTCCTTGGCTCTCGAAACGGGCCCGCGGGGAGCAGCCATCCCTTCCAATCCGAGCCAAGAAGCAATAGATCGATGTCTCGGCTCAACTGCAGGTGCTGAAACCCGTCGTCCAAAATGACCGCGTCGAGCTCCCCCTTGCGGAGCATTCTTTCCCCAACCTCATGCCGTTTCTTCCCTACGCCCACCTTTTGGCCGAATATCCGGGCCATCATCATCGGCTCGTCACCGGCGTCGAAGGACTCGTCGAGGGACGAGCGGGATTTCTGAGACCCGCGGTCGAGAATCATGGTTCCCCCGGTAGTTTTCTTATAGCCCCGGCTCAAGATCGCCACGCGACAGCCCCTCTTTTCCAATTCTTGCGCCAACCATAAAACAGTTGGTGTCTTGCCCGTCCCTCCCGCCGTTAAATTTCCGACGCTGATCACAGCGCAGGGAAGATTCTTGGTAGGCGCCCAGCCGAGAGAGTAGGCGAGGTTGCGAACTCGCACTCCCAGGCCATAGAGAAAAGAGAGTGGCAAAAGAAACAACCAGATAAGAAACCCCCAAAGGCCTTTATGGTCCCAGGCCCTTCGGATCCATGTCCCATTCATCAATTTCCAAGGTGAGCTATCATGGATGCATATACCGGGAGACTAAGCCGATGCTCCGTTCCACTACGCCCCGATCCCTTTCCACGACACTTTGGGCAATTTTTCCCACACTCTCGGCCTTGGCCCGGTCGGCCAAAAGTCCAGATATCTCGCGCACAAGATCTTCCCGTCCTCGCACCTCAATGCCACCTCCCTTTTTCTTCATTTCCTCGGCAATATCGGCGAAGTTGGTCATATAGGGACCGAAGACTACCGGCTTGCCAAAACGCGCCGGTTCCATCAAATTATGCCCCCCTGCATTGACCAAACTACCACCTATGAAAGCGACGTCCGCAGCGGCATAAAGCGCGGAAAGTTCTCCCAATGTGTCCAAAAAAATAACGTCAGCAGAGCCATCCTCCCGTGCATTGATTTGACTCTTCTTCTCATACGCCACCCTTTTCCTTTCCAGCAGCCTCTCGACCTCGTAAAAGCGCTGTGGATGCCTCGGCGCCAGAACCATTAGGAGAGCAGGGAAGCGGTCCTTAAGGGCTAAAAACACATCCACGAGTATTTCCTCCTCTCCCCTATGAGTGCTACCCGCGACCAGTACCTGCCTGCCCGGACCTCTTTGAATGGGCAACTTTGGCTCCCCGCCGTTCCCGTTTTCTTCGCGCTCTCCTGCCTGAAACGCATGCTTGAGACTTCCGGTGATCGAGACCCGCCGCGGATCACATCCCACGCGGATTATGCGTTCCGCGTCGTCCCTGCTCTGCATGCCAACGGCGGTAAAATGCCGCACCACCTCGGAGAAAAAAAGACGGAAACAAAAGTACCGGCGGAAAGAGCCTGGGGACAGCCGGCCGCTCAGCAGCAGCGTCGGGATGCCCCTCCGATGGGCCAGACGCAGCAGGTTAGGCCAGATCTCCGTCTCTAAAAATACCAAAAGCGACGGATCGAAAATCTTTAAAGCCCGCCGGATCATCCATGGGTAATCCAACGGCAAGAAGATGACCGCGTCTCCGACTGCGTTCTGCCGCGCAATCTCGTTGCCCGTGGCGGTAAAAGTGGAGAGCAGGATCTTGTGCCCCGGAAATTTCTCCTTGAGTCTTCCGGCTAGTTGCCTCACTGACAACACTTCCCCAACGGAAACCGCATGAATCCAGATAGGCCGGGAGGACCCCACCAACTGGCAAATCTCCCGCGGATAAAAACCGAGCCGCTGTAAAAACCCTTCGCGGAATCTCCTCCCGCACAGGAGAAGAAAAGGCGCGATGGGCAGAGAAACGATGAAAAAGAAGGAGATAAGAAGATTATAAAGCCAGTAGGCCATGGAACCTAATGCAGAGTCTTGTGAGAAGGCCTCTCATCTTCCAGCAATTGCAGGGTATAGAGCCTGCTGTATTCGGACTTTTGGGCCAGCAGTTCGTCGTGAGTCCCTTCCTCTACAATCGACCCCTCGACCAGCACCACGATGCGGGTTGCCTTGCGAATAGTGGAAAGCCGATGGGCAATCACCAACGTGGTGCGGCGGATTATCAAATTCTCCAGCGCTTCCTGCACCAGTCTCTCCGAGTCAGTATCCAAAGAGGAAGTCGCCTCATCCAGGATAAGAATAGGGGCGTTCTTGAGCAACGCCCGCGCAATCGCCAGGCGTTGCCGCTGCCCACCCGAAAGCCTCATCCCCAATTCTCCGATCATGGTGTCGTAAGCCTGAGGCATGGCCATAATAAACTCATGCGCATGCGCCGCCTTGGCCGCCGCCACGATAGGATCCATGTTTTGTGAGGGGTCGCCATAGGCGATATTGTTCCTCACCGTGTCATTAAAAAGAAACGTGTGCTGCGAGACAATGCCGATCTGCGAACGAAGCGACCCAAGGGTGACGTTACGGATATCCACCCCATCGAGGGTGATTCTCCCCGAGCTCACGTCATAGAACCTTGGGATAAGGTCCGCTAGAGTGCTCTTGCCCACGCCACTGACGCCCACCAGGGCCACCATTTCTCCTGCCCTTATTTTCAGATTGATGTTATTTAAAACCATTTTACGGCCGTAACCGAAGCTCACATCATGAAACTCGATCAACTGAGAAAACGCGGGGGCGGCCCCGGCGTCGTGTCGGTCCTTGATTTCCGGATGCTCATCTAAAACCTCGAAGATTCTTTCGGCGCCGGCAATACCCTGTTGAATCGTCGCATAGGTCCGGCTCAAGTGCTTGAACGGCTGGTACATAAGGAACATGGCAGTCATAAAGGCCATAAATTCTCCCTGTGTCCGCCCGCCCGCAATCACGCTGGAGCCGCCATACCAAACCACCGCGCCGATGGCCAGAGACGCCAAAAGCTCCATAGCCGGGGTCACCACAGCTTGGATGCGGCTGGCCCTGATGGATTGTCTGAAGATCCGCCGATTTTCCTCCTGGAATCTCCCGATCTCGTACTGCTCCATCCCAAAGGCCTTCACGATACGATTACCCTGAATACTCTCCTGTAAAAGGTTGGTCAGGTTCCCCTTGGCGACTTGCCCTCGCTTCGTAAAACGCTTGATCTTCTTACTCAGCCGGGTAATGGGCAAAACCGAAGCGGGAAAGACCACAAACGCGATGGTGGCCAGGACCCAATCCTTGAGGAACGCAACCGCGATCAACGCCAAGAGAGAAGTGGTATCCCGTATCAACGAAGCAACTGAGTCTGTTAACGCCGAGCGCACCAGAGAGACGTCGTTGGTGACTCGTGAAATCAGAGTGCCGGTCGGATGGCGCTGGAAAAAAGAAAGGGAGAGAAATTGCAGGTGGCGATTCAGTCCATCGCGCACATCGTTAATGATGCGGAGACCGACATAATCGGTGAAGTAGTTATCGCCGAAGTTCATGAGCCCGCGAAGGGCAAAAACTCCTATGATCACGAAGGGGAGATAAGACAGGGCGGTTTCATCCTTCCGAGCAAAGATATCATCAATGACCCGCTGGACCAAAAATGGCAAGGCCCCGCTCGTGGCGCTATACACCGCCATGCAGACCATAGCCATAGTGAAGTACGGCCAGACATAAGGCCGGAGATACCTTAGCAAGCGCAGATAAATGTTCAGGTGTTTCTCCCTTCTCTCATGAAATCATGGAAAGGGCGATATCCGCCACGCGCTCGGCTGCCCCAGGGCGGCCGAGCCGCTCCTTAACCTGCGCCAATTTGCTGACCATCCGCTGACGCGACACCTCATCTCTCAAGATCGCGCGACTCTCCACGACGATCCTCTCCGCCGTCACCTCGCTTTGAATCAATTCGGGCACGACGGCTTCCCCGGCGACAATATTGACCATCCCGATGTGATTCACGCGCACCAGCAATCGGGCTAAGCCATAGGTTAGCCAGGCCAACCGATAGACGATAATCATCGGCCTCAACATCAGTGCCGTCTCCAGCGTGGCAGTCCCGGAAGCGGTCCAGGCAAGATCACTAGCATGCAGGATATTATAGGTATTTCCTTCGGCGATGGGAACCTTCACGGCGGCCTGATGCAGCATCGCCTCAAAAATGGCCCTTTCTACAGTGTTCGCCCGCGCCAGAATAAACTGCACTTCCATCTCTTTGCTTAAACGATTGGCAGCCTCCAGCATAGCAGGGAGGTGATAGGTAACCTCCCGTTTTCGACTCCCAGGCAAAAGGGCGATGGTTCGTCTCGTTGGTTCCAACCCATACTCCCTCAAGGTCGTTTCACGTGGCTGGGTAGCTCGCACCACATCCAGCAGGGGATGTCCCACGAAGCTCACCGGCACTCCTTCTTTTTGGTAGAGCGGGACTTCAAAGGGAAACACCACGGCCATCCTATCTACCCACCGGGCAATCTTTTGAACCCTCCGCCTCCGCCAGGCCCACACCTGAGGGCTGATGTAATAGAGCACGGGTATGCTCAGTTTCTTTGCCACACGCGCAAGACGCAAATTGAACTCCGGAAAATCGATCAGGACCAGAAGATTCGGCCTCTCTCGCCGCAGGATACCCCGCAAACGCCGGTAGGCCTGCCAGAGAGTCCGGAGATTGCCAGCCAACTCCGCAAATCCCATTCCCGTGAGCTGATCCACATCGAAAAGAACCTTCACCCCCTCTCGTTTTAATCCCTCACCAGCCACAGCAAGAACCTCTAGCGTCGGATCACGTCGGTAAAGGGACTTGACCAGATGGGCTCCGTGCAGGTCTCCGGAGGCCTCACCCACTACCAGCATGACCCGCTTCACCCGTTTGATGGCGTCATCTGCGCTCTTGCCCGCCGGGATCACAGCCGCTCACTAATCATCGTAGCTATTTCCAAAGCCCTGAGTCCCTCCTCTCCACTGACCAGGGGAAGGCTCCGGCCTCTCACCGAATCCAAAAAAGACTCAATCTCGTCCGCTAGGGCGTCGCTATCTTGAATCTCGATCGTTTCCCCGCGGATATCTTGCCACCCCGCCCCCTTTTCCGGTCTACGGTAGATCTGTGCCCGCTTCAGGTCATAATCAATAGAGATGTAAGCATCCGGCTGGAAGAAGCGGATCTTTCTCTCCCGCTTCATAGAAACCCTGCTGGACGTAACGTTGGCAATACATCCATTGGAGAAGGTGATGCGCGCATTGGCAATATCGGGCTTATCTGTCAAGACGGGCACTCCAACCGCCTCTACCCGTTGCAACGGAGAGCGCACCAGACTGGCGATCACGTCAATGTCGTGGATCATCAAATCAAAGACGACATCCACATCAGTCCCCCGCTCCACAAATGGGGCGAGGCGATGGCACTCAACGAACCTTGGTCCCTGGATGACCCCTTCGAGCCGGCGAATCGCCGGGTTGAATCTTTCCAGATGACCGATTTGCAGTATCCGTCCCTTCTCCCGCGCCAATGTTACCAACTCCCGCCCTTCTTCGAGAGAGGCAGCCATAGGTTTTTCCACCAGGACATCGATGCCGGCTTCCAGGAAATCCCGGCTAACCTCGAAGTGCAGACGCGTCGGCACAGCCACGCTGACACACCGGACCCCGCCAAAGAGTCCCCGGTAATCAGTCAGAGAAGCTACGCCGAGTTTCTGCCCAACTTCCTTGGCCCGGCCGGAATCCAAGTCCGCCACCCCGACCAGCTCTGCCTTTTTGGATGCGGCATACTTCTCCGCGTGCAATCGGCCCGCATAGCCGACACCGACAACTCCAACCCGGATCTTTCCTGGATGCTTCATGTTCCTTCAGATCAAAAGCTCACGGCAACTACCACAATCCCTTTGCGGTCCGCCTCGCGCACAACTTCCTCTTTTTCCAAGAGAACCGTTTTCCCCGCTTCAGTCGCCAAGACGGCGCCTTTCAGCTCATGCAAGAGCTTAATCGTATCTACACCCACAGCAGGCACGTCAAAGCGAAGATCCTGCTGGGGCTTGCTCACCTTGACCACCACGAAGCCCCCTTTGCCCAAGCCCGCTCCTCGGCGAATCGCCGCATCCGTTCCCTCTACTGCCTCGACTGCCAGGACAACCCGGTTCTTGACCACGACAGCCTGTCCGATCCCCAGCCTTCCGACTTCCTTTGCCATGTCAAACCCGACGCGGATATCTTCCCACTGTTTTGTAGTAGGCGAACGGCGCGTGAGCACACCCGCGGACGGAATGATCTGCGACAGGAAAAGGGTCGACTCCAAAACGCGGATGCCCTCTCCTTCGAGTTCCTCGGCTACGGCTCTCAAGAGTTGATCGTCTTCACGACCCCGTACCCTGGCCAGAAAGGCAGCCCCCTTCAAATCCGGCCGGAAATGGGAGAAGAGTCTCACTTTCTGGATTCCGCCGACCATCACTGCTTCCTTGACCCCAGCCTGGTGAAAGGTCCGAATGATTTTCCCCAACTCGCCAACATAGATCCACGTAACCGCATCTGCCACCGCTTCGATTGCTTTATCGGTCTCTCCACGATGGGCTACGGCTACCAGCGAAACCCCCGCTCGCTTCGCTTCTTCGGCAAAGATCAGTGGAAACCTTCCGTTCCCGGCGATCAGTCCAAGTTTCTTCACACTAAGAAACGCTCGAGACGTTTAAGCCGTTGAACGATTTGAACTGCTGGGATGGCTTGAACTGTTTTTTCAGAATCACCGGCAAATCCCTCTCTGGGACCGCTCAATAAAAGTCGCCATCTGCTCCACCTCGGCGGATTCGGGGAAATTCCGCCTTGCTTCCTTCAAGGCCTCTTGGGTCCTTAAGCCAGATTGAAAAATGATGCGATAAGCCTTCCTTAATGTTTCCATCTGCTCCCTGCTGAATCCTCTGCGCCTGAGCCCCTCCACGTTCAGCCCCCTGAGGCTGGCCCTATCCCCCGTCGCATTACAGTAGGGCGGAATATCCTTCGAGACCATCGATCCTGCTCCCAGAATCGCGCTCGCTCCAACCCTAACGAACTGATGGATACCGACCAGGCCGCCAACGATAACATAGTCCTCAATCACTACATGGCCGCCCAGAGTCGCTCCGTTGGCAATGATGTTACGGTTGCCGAGAACGCAGTCATGCGCTATATGACAATACATCATCAAGAGATTATGATCGCCGACCCGGGTCACCATTCCCCCGCCCGTGGTTCCGGGGTTGATGGAGACAAATTCTCTGATCGTGTTGCGGTTACCAATGATGAGCTGACTCTCCTCCCCTCTGTACTTAAGATCCTGAGGAATGGAGCCGACAGAAGCGAACTGAAAGACCACATTTCCCTCACCCATAGCCGTATTCCCTTCCACTACGACATGGGACTTGATCCGGGTCCCCTTACCGACTTTGACCTTTGGACCGATAATAGAATACGCGCCAACCTCTACATCGGGAGCCAACTCCGCACGCGGATCGATCAACGCTGTTTCATGAATGCCAGCCATTTTCGCCTTCGGCGTATTGCAAAATGAAAATTGCAAAATGCAAAAGTCAAAATCCGCAAAGATGAGACTCGGTGATCACAAGCCAGCATTATCAGACCCTTTGCATTTTAAAATTTGCACTTTGCATTTTGCCTTGCTGTTAGTCCATGGCAACCTCCATAGCCGATATCTCTGCCTGGGCGACGATTTTTCCGTCTACCATAGCGACCCCCCACATTTTCCAAAAAGAGCCGCGCCGCTTCAGAGATGTCAATTCCAGGCGAAGCTGATCTCCAGGTTCGACGGGCCGCTTGAATTTTACCCGGTCCAGTCCAGTCAGCACAAAGACCTTGTCATGGTTACCGCCGCCCCTGGCTATGTAGGCAAAGATGGCTCCGACCTGGGCCATGGCCTCGCAAATAAGCACTCCTGGCATGACGGGACGATGGGGGAAGTGGCCTTGGAAAAAACCTTCATTGAAAGTAACGTTCTTAATCCCCACGATCCTTTGCTCCCCTTCGACTTCCAGGATTCGGTCCACTAGGAGGAAAGGATAACGGTGAGGAATCCGCTTAAAGATCTCTCTAACGTCGAGCATGTTTCTTGACTCCTTTTCGGCTTCTCGGCCCCACGTGAGGGATCTTTCGTTCAAGCTGCCGCACCGCATTCCATAATTTCGGCAGCCGGGGCAGCAGCGTCATGACCTTTAACCACTCCTGGTGCGGCGCCGCCGCTACGCCCCCGGAGAGGACAGCCCCGGGAGGAACCGAGCGCGGAATCCCGGATTGGGGACCAATTCTAGCCCGGTCGCCGATCTCGATATGATTGACCACACCCACCTGGCCGGCAAGGACAACCTCATTGCCGATTCGCGTGCTGCCGGCGATGCCGGCCTGGGCTGCAATGATCGCATTTTCTCCCACAACCACGTTGTGCGCGATTTGCACCAGGTTATCTATCTTGGTCCCCCTCCGGATAATGGTCCGCCCCAGCGTCGCACGATCCACGGTGGTGTTTGCCCCGATCTCCACCTCATCTTCAATCTCCACGATCCCTACCTGCGGGATTTTGATCCGCTCTCTGCCCTCTCCCGCGTAACCGAATCCGTCGGCGCCAATCACCACCCCGGCGTGGAGAATGACCCGGTTGCCGAGGCGACAGCCTTCCCGCACCGTGACCTGCGGATGCAGCACGCAATCTTCACCCACCTCGACGCCGTCTCCCAGAAACACGCCCGGGAAAAGCACCGTTTTCCGCTTTACCCTCACTCCCTTGCCCACATAGACAAAAGGGAAAACCACTACCCCCTCTTCCACCATCGCCGTGGGATCAATACTGGCGTGCGGGCTAACTCCACCGCTATACGCTGGAGGGGGATTGAAGATTTGCAGGACTTTGGCGAAGGCGAGATAAGCGTGCGAGACCTGAAGGTAGCCTCTCCCCGTGCCCGCGACCGAGGGAATGGCCACGCCAGTCCCAACTATGATCGCGCTGGCCTTACAGTTCGCAAGGTACGAACGATAGCGTGGATGCGCCAGAAACGTAATGTCTCCAGGGCCCGCCTCCTCGATTGACGTGACTCTGGCGATTTCAATTCCCCCATCCCCAACCACCTTACCGCCAACGAGACCGGCCAGTTCGGAAAGGGTTTTCTGCACCTTGGTCACTTGCCCTTGGTCACCTTTCCAGGTGCAGGAGTGCGACTATTGTAGAGGTCAACAACCTTCTTGGTGATATCAATGGCATCATCACTATAGGGGATCTGGGAACGCTCGACGATGAGCGAGAATTTCTCGCCCTTACCCACATCGCCAACGATCTTCACGATATCCTTGAAGACCTCCGCAGTCATCTCCCCTTCCCTCTGGCGCAGCTCCTCTTGGGAATCCCGCGCGCTAAGCAAATACCCGCGCTCCCTTCTTTGAATCTCCTTTTCCAGATTTCTCCTGTCCTCCTCCTTGAGGAGAGCACTCTTCCTGTCCAAATCGCCCTTCAGCTTCTCGACCTCCTGCTTTTCCTTCAGGAGATTTGCTTCGACCTTCTTTACCTGACTCTGAAACTTCTCTTTAGCTGCCTTTCCGGCCTCGGATTCGCTAATCACGCGCTGGATGTCTACGACCCCGATCTTCAGCGTCTCCTGAGCCCAGACCGGCAAAGCAAAGAGCGCCAATAAGAAAATAGCAAATGTTTTTTTCACGGGACCTCCGAATTAAAGAAATTTCGAAAGGCAAATGCTAAGGCTGACCGCCTAGAGAGAAGCCTATCACCGAAGTGTCGTCACCCGATTTCTTATTGAGGGGAAAGCCGAGCTCAACGCGGAGAGGACCGAAAGGAGAGAGCCAACGGCCGCCCACCCCGATCGATCTCCTGAAGTCCCCAAAATCAAAAATGCTGTCCCCTCTTCTGAACGCCTGCCCCATATCAAAGAAGGCTACGCCACGCAGACCGTATTGCTCCATAATTGGAAAGAGCAACTCGGCATTGAGAACGGCCTGCTTGTCCCCCCCAACGGAATCGCCCCCCTCCCTAGGCCCAAGGCTCCGCTCTTTAAAACCGCGGACCGTATTCATGCCGCCGGGGAAATAGCGCTCAAAAAGAGGCAGATCTTTTTTCCCATTGGGACGCTCCTTCAATCCGACACCGTAGCCCAGCGCTCCGCCCAGGGCCACGGTGTAAGTCCCACCCCAGTTCGGATCCTTGAGCACCGGATAGTACCACCGGCCTTTGGCATCCGTCTTCAGAAAACGGTTGTCTCCTCCCAAACCGGCAAACTCAACAGCCAAGTTGGCGGTGGTTCCTTGAGTGGGACTAAAGTAATGGTCCCTGCTGTCGTAAGACAAGTTTGGTGTGAGACTGCTGGTCCATGAGGTCCCTTTTTCATCCCTAATGGTGGCTGTGGCCTCGGACTGAATGCTGCCGATCTTCTCGCGTGTCAACTCGTAAGACATGCCGCCACGGGTATATTCTATGAAGCCGGGGTAATCCCCGCCAGGTCTCCCATAGCCCCTATCGTCGGAAGGCCGCTTGAGGTACGGAAGGTCCAGACGCTTCAGGGGATAGCTGGTACGCACGGCGTAACCCGTTTTCCGCGAAGTAAACTCGGTGAAGTCACGGCGGGTATTGAAGGCATCAACACCGAGCGTCAAAGGGGTGTCATAGAGATAGGGCTCTGTAAAGCTTAGCACAAAATCCTGCCGGACTGTCCCTACATCAAAACTCGCGTTGATGGCTTGGCCGCGGCCGAAGAGATTTTTTTCCGACACCGAGGTGTTAAAAACAAAATTGTCGCCGCTGCTATATCCGGCGCCGATGCTGAAGGTCCCAGTCGGCCCTTCCTTGATATCCACCAAAAGATCTACGGCGTCTGCCTGGTCGGTTTTCTTGCTGCTTAGCTGGACATCTTCAAAATAACCCGTGCGCTGAAGGGCATCCCGACTTTTTTTGACTCTGTCGCCGGAAAAGAGCTCCTGCTCCGCCACCTGAATCTCCCGGCGAATGACTTTATCTCTGGTCTTGGTATTCCCGGCGATCATGACGCGATTGAAATAAACCGGGGGGCCACGAGTGACAAGCAAGGCGATATCCACATTCTTTTCCTCGCCATTCACCTTAGTCACAGGCTCCACCTGGGCAAAAGCAAATCCCTTGTCAGAATAAAATTCGGAAAGCGTTGCGATATCGCCGCGCAGACGGCTGCCTCTAAAGATCTGGCCCGTAGCCAGCTCGACCTTTTTAAGCAGCGTTTCGGCGTCCGCAATCAGCTCCCCGCCGATCTCCACTTTGCCCACCCGATATTGCTCCGCCTCCTCAACCCGGATCACCACCTCAATACCTTCTCTCTGCCTCAAGACGATGGGCTCATCTATCTTGTGATTGATGTAACCGTGGTCGTAGTAATGAGCCGAAAGAATCGCGAGGTCATTGGTCAGGACATCACGATCCAATACCCCCCTGTTGGTCAGGAACGAGAGAAACCATTTCTCCTTGGTTGCCATGAGGCCCTTTAATGTGCTCTCGGTAAAGGCACGGTTCCCTTCGAAGGAGATCTTCTGAATCAAAAGTCGGTTGCCTTCTTCGATCAGCAGTTGAACGACGGCCTGGTTATTTTCGATGAGAGAAACGGAAAAATCGACACTGGCGTTCAGGTAGCCCTGCTCGCCGTAAAGCTTCCTCACCCTTTCAACGCCTTCCGCAACCTTGTCCCGGTCTAAAATGGCTCTGGGATTGACTCCGAGGGCAGCTTCGATCTTTTCCTTGCTGAGTTGCGAATTGCCCAGGATTTTCACCTCCCGGATATAAGCTTTCTCCTTCACGAAGTAGGTGAGAATGGCCTCCTCAGAGATCTCGGCTTTCACCTCATCGAAAAAGCCCATCCGGTAGATAGACTTCACGTCCTGATCCACAGCGGCCGGATCAAAAAAATCCCCTGGACGTGTCTTAACGTGAAGCCGAATCCCATCCTCCTCAACCCTTAGATTTCCTTGGATCCTGACCTCCCTTAATTTCACCTTTTCCTGAGCCAACGAAGGGGCGCTTAGGCTCAGAACGGAACAATAGAGGATAAAAAGAAGCGTAGCTTTGGTCCAAGCCCGGCTGATTTCTTTCATTGGCTGCTTCTCACCACTCCCAACATCCTGTCTAGAACTACTTTTTTGTAACAAATTCACCAACTTTTGTAAAGTTAAATTGATTTTAACTCAAATCGGGAAAAGCTGACCATCTTTCAGCTCCATCCGGCAACCTACCCTGGCGGCAAAGCCCCTATTGTGGGTAGCTACCACGAAGGCTACCCGCCTCTCCTCATTGAGGCGGAACAAGAGATTTTGGATCTCCTCTCCAGTAGCAGGATCCAAGTCTCCCGTGGGTTCATCGGCAAGAATCACTTGGGGTTCCAAGACGATCGATCGGGCAACGGCCACCCGCTGTTGCTCCCCGCCGGACAGCTTCCCTGGCCGGTGAGACATGCGCTCTTTCAGTCCGACCATCTCCAGAATCCTGCCGGCGCTTTGCCGCGCCCTCTCCCGCTTCCACCCCCGGATTAAGGCGGGCAGCATCACGTTCTCCAGGGCAGTGAAATCTGGCAGCAGATAATGAAATTGAAAGATAAAACCTATCTCGCGATTGCGAATGCCGGACAGAGTCTCTTCGTCCATCGTCGAAAGGTCTCTGCCCCGATAGATCACCTGGCCGCTGCTGGGACGATCCAAGGTCCCCAGAATATGGAGCAAGGTGCTTTTTCCTACGCCGGACTCGCCCACGATGGCCATCCTTTGCCCCTCTTCTAACTCGAAGTCCAGTCCTCGAAGGACACGGATTTCTTCTCCTGCTTCGCTAAAAGACTTGCGCAGCGCCTGAACCTGAAGCAGCTTACTCATAGCGGATGATCTCCACCGGGTCCAATTTGGCGGCGTGCCGTGCCGGATAAATGCTAGCGAGAAGGCATATCAAGAAGGAAGCCACGGCAACCAACACGAAATTGCCGAGATAGATGCGCACCGGGACCGTAGAAATAAGGAAGACATCTTTAGGCAACTCAATAAACTGGTACCGCTCAATCAGCAGGCAGATTCCGTAGCCAAACAAAACGCCGAGGAGAGTTCCCACGGTCCCAATCACGCACCCCTTGATCAGGAAAATTCTCCGAATGCTGCGGCGAGTAGCGCCCATCGACTGGAGGATGGCGATATCCTTTCTCTTCTCCATCACCACCATAATCAATGTCGATATGATATTAAAGGCCCCAATCAGGACCATGAGCAGCAACACCAAAAAATAAACCGTCTTCTCCAGTCTCAGGGCGGAGAAGAGATTGGGCCAGAGCCGAGACCAATCCTCAACCCAATAAGGGAGACCCAATCTTTGCTGAATCCTCCTGGCGACGTCTTGGGCCTGATAAACGTCCTGAACCCGGATCTCAACGCTGCTCACCGAATCACCAATTTCAAAAAATTGCTGGGCGTCGGCGAGGCTCATGTACACCAGCGTGGCGTCGTACTCGTGCATCCCAGAATCGAACAGTCCCGCAACGACAAAACGCCTAACCTTTGGAACCACCCCGAGCACCGTGGGCGTTCCCAAGGGAGAGACTACCTGAATGGGATCTCCGACCATCACTCTAAGCTGACCGGCCAGCCTTGTCCCAAGGACCACCCCGGGCAGCGGCACGGATCGCCCTTCGACCTGGAGCACATGACGCCTCTTTAGCCCCTGGAGGCTCCCTTCCTTTATATAGCGCTCAATGTCAACCACCCGGTTAGCCCGCTCGGGATCAATACCGCGCACCACAACCCCGGAGACACGCCCGCCCGAGGTAACCATTACCTGTCCATAGACCGACGGGGCAGCAGCCACGACCCCTTTTTCCTGCATGATGTGACCAACGACTTTTTCATACTCGGTCAGGCGGTCTCCTGACTTGACCACGGCCACATGGGCATTGATACCGAGGAGCCGGTCCCGAAGAACCTCCTCAAACCCAGTCATCACCGCCATGACCACATTCAGGGTCATGACGCCGATCATTACTCCCAGGATGGAGATAACGGTGATTAAAGAAATAAAGGTCTCGCGTCGACGCGCACGCAGATACCTGAGACCGATGAAGAGTTCGTAGTTCATAAAGCCCAATTCCGTGCTCGTACTTGGTTAGGGTCGTGTTCGCCCCCATCTTCCCCCCACGAGCACGAGACACGATCACGAGAAACGATAAAACACGAGGCACGCCCACGAACAACGTGCTTAACGCTCAGGCCGGAGTAGCGGGAAAAGAATCACGTCGCGGATCGAAGCGGAGTCGGTAAAGAGCATCACCAAACGGTCAATGCCTATTCCCTCTCCCGCCGCCGGAGGCATGCCGTACTCCAGAGCGCGCAAGAAATCTTCGTCCGTGGGACTGGCCAGTTCATCACCCGATCTACGAGCCTCCGCCTGCTGCTGAAAACGAGACCGCTGATCTAGCGGGTCGTTCAATTCCGAAAAGGCATTGGCCAGCTCTTTGCCGCTGATGTAGAGCTCAAACCGATCCACCAGAGCCGGATTGGAATCGTTCTTTCTCGCCAAGGGTGATACCTCCAGTGGGTAGCCCGTTATAAAGGTGGGTTGAATGAGGCGTGATTCCGCAACCTCTTCGAACACCTCCACCAGGAGATTGCCGTAAGGGAGCGCCGTATCAACCTGCAAAGCCTTTTCCTTCGCGTACCCCCGCAGCCCATCAAGGGTCGATATCTGCTCTCTTCGCGCCCCGCCATATTCCTCGATGGCCCCACTAAGAGAGAGCCTCCGCCACGGAGGCAGGAGATCGATTGTCTCACCGCCCATGGAAACCTTGAGGGATCCCACGATTTCCTGCGCTATCGTCCCAAATAACTCCTCCGTCAGGGCCATGAGATCTTCGTAGGTAGCATAGGCCTGATAAAACTCCAGCATGGTGAATTCGGGATTGTGGCGCACGGAGACCCCTTCGTTGCGAAAATTACGATTGAGCTCAAACACCCTCTCGGCGCCTCCTACCAGGAGGCGCTTGAGAAAGAGCTCCGGGGCGACCCTCAGATACAGATCCAAACCCAGCGTGTTGTGATGCGTGATAAAAGGCCTTGCCGCCGCGCCACCGGCAATAGATTGCATCATCGGGGTTTCCACCTCGAGGAAATCCCTCTCCTCAAAAAAGCGTCGCACGAGACGGACAATGCGCGAGCGTTTTTCAAATAGCTCCCTCACCTCGCGATTGACCATCAGGTCCACATATCGCTGTCGGTAGCGCGCCTCCACGTCCGCCAGCCCATGCCATTTCTCCGGCAATGGTCGCAGGCATTTGCAAAGAAGGCGAATTCCCTCAGCCGCGACGGTTAGCTCCCCGGTTTTGGTCCGAAAGAGACGCCCCTGCACCCCCACAATGTCGCCCACGTCCAGCAGTTGAAAAAGTCGAAATCCCTCCTCCCCCAACCGATCCCGGCGCGCATAAACTTGCAGCCTACCCTTGCGGTCCTGGAGGTGAAAGAATGAGGCCTTCCCGAAAGAGCGAATCCCCATGACCCTGCCCGCCAAAGAGAAAGTGGCTTCAAGGACGTTAAGCTGGTCTTCAGGTGCCTGGCCAAAGTCGGCCACGATCTGAGAGGTCGAATGGCTCGGCTTGAAATCGTTGGGATAGAGGGTCTGGCCAAACTCCTTTAACTTGAAGAGTTTTTGCCGGCGCACCTCCATTTGCTCGGTGAGATCATCCATGCTGATTCTTCCACAGATGCAGAACCGCTCTTTTGATCCTTACCTTACTATCCCCGGGCCTTTAATTCAATGAAATCCGCCGCGAGACGCTTACAGATGCAGATTTTCAAAGATTGCCTTGACCGAGCGAGACTTATTCAAAGAATAGAAATGGATCCCCGGCACGCCAAAAGAAAGCAGTCCTTCACACTGCTTGGTGGCGTAATCAATGCCCAACAGCGTCGCGCCCTCATCGTCGTTT
>JACPSE010000112.1 GCA_016193465.1 Deltaproteobacteria bacterium | reverse complement strand
AGGTAGAGTTTATTCCTTCGGCTGCCTCGCTAGCTCCCTCACCATGAATAGGCTCTTCGCTAGCACGTTAAATGGACTTTTCCGTATCTTACTTACGGATTATGGGCTAGGGATTTCATTCTGAAGGGGCTCTTCATTTTTTGTTGGTCCGCGCTTTCCTGCGTTCTTCCAGGCCCTTGGCAACGTTGGGATTGACCCGGTTGTGCGCGTCGTGAATCGTGATGTTGGTCTGCAACGCCTGCCGATAAGTGGCTTGATCCATACATTGGTACGCTGACTTCTTACAATAGGCGAGCGTGATCCCGTCGTAGCGCCCCGTCTCCTCTGCCCAGCGTCGGCCCGCCTCGGCAAGCTCGCTATCGGAAACCACCCGATTGATCAGGCCGATTTGCTGGGATTCCGCCGCGCTGAGATTCCGTCCGGTAAGGAGCATCTCCATCGCCGGCTTTATGGGAATGGCGCGGACGAGAGCAGCGACCACATAACGTGGGGGGAATCCCCTGAAGATCTCCGGCAGCCCGATCTGCGCCTTGTCGGAGGCGATGGCTAGATCGTGCGAGAGCAGCAGGGTCACGGCTCCTCCGAGGCAAAAACCGTTCACCACCGCGATGGTTACTTTGGATGAATTTCGAATCATCTCGTTGAGCTCCAGCCCGGACTCATCCGGGTTGGCCGGGTCTCCGTGGATCAGTCCTGACAGATAGTCCATGTCGTAACCGGCCGACCAGGCGATCTTCCCTGCGCCCGTGGTGGTCACGACCTTGATGCTGGCGTCGTTTTCGATCTGCTTCAGCGCCGAGATCATTCCCTGGATGACCCCTTTGCTGATTGCATTGCGCTTCTCAGGCCGATTGATGGTAATCCTGGCCACCGCCCCTTTTTTTTCTAACAAGATTGGATCAGCTTCACCCATTTTTATTCCTCCCTATGTAGTCCTCTCCTTAGCAGTTCTTCTGCCATCATGTTCTTCTGAATTTCTACCGTCCCACCCGCGATCCTCCGTCCCCGTGCCAGGCGGTAAAGGTACTCGATGGGATGCTCTCTCATGTACCCATAGCCGCCGAAGATCTGCAAGGCATCGCTCGTGACCTTTTCCACCATCTCGCTGGCCGTTGCCTTTGCCATAGAACTCTTCAAGCGGGTGGGCTCGGCCGCGGCCTGGTAACTGAGTAGTCTGGCGGCCTCAATCTTCATCGCCATCTCCGCCAGCATCCACCGGATGCCTTGAAAATCTCCGATTTGGCGGCCGAACTGCCTCCTCTGCCGGGCGTATTCCAGGGCGAGATCGAAGGCGCAAAGGGCGATAGACACGGCCCAGGTGGCGCTCAGACACCTCTCAGCATTGAAGGCTTGTATCAGTTTTTTAAAGGCGTCCTTGCCCCGCACCAGGACCTTTTCTGTGGAGATCGCACAGCCGTCGAAAAATAGGGTGTAGTGGCGATGGCCAGCCATATTGATGTCGGGCTTGCCGAGCTGCAATCCGGGCGTTCCCTGGTCCACGATTACCGCGCCAATCCCCTCGTCGAACCTGACAAAGGTCAAAAACGCGGCGCAGATATCGGCATGGCTGATGAAGATTTTTCCCCCGTCCAAGATGACCTTGTCTCCTTCGATCTTTGCCTTTGTTCTGAGTTCGGTTACCGCGGATCCCGCCTCGGCCTCAGAGATAGCAATGCCGATTTTTTGTCCGTCGCGGCAAAAAGCGGGAAGGTAGTTGCGCTTGATATCCTCCGAGCCGATCTCCGCAATAATTCGCGGAGGCCCCGCCATCGTCAGAGCAAAGGCTGTGTCCGGGCAGACCCTGCCAATCTCCTCCAGAATCAGCAGCTCTTCCAGAAGGGTGAGCCCGCCACCGCCGTATTGCTGGGGCAGACTGACGCCGAAAAAGCCTTGCTCTCGAAGGACCTTCTCGTTGGCCTGAGGATACTCCCCCTTCCACTTGAAGGCAGCGGCGCGAAACTGCTCTTGGGCCAGCTTGCGCGCTGTGCTCTTCAGCAGGGCCTGTTCTGGGGAAAGGCGAAAATCCATGTCCGTGTAATCCTCAAAAGCGACGGGAGACCGGAGACAGAAGACCGGTCAACAGTCCCCGGTCCTCGGTCTCTTCTATTGGAGACCAAGGATTCTTTGGGCGTTCTTGTAGAAAACCTTTTCCAGCACCTCCGCTTTAAAACCTAAGGCGTCCCAATCCTTGAACAGGCGCTCGTGAGTCAGGGCCGGGTAGTCCGAGCCAAACATAAACTTGTCTTGCAGCCTGCCGTTGATTTCTCTCTTCAAAGAGTCGCTGAAAAACTTCGGCGACCATCCGGAGAGCTCGTTGTATACGTTAGCCTTGTGAAGCAGGACCGCGATCATCTCTTCTTGCCAGGGCCAGGAGGGATGGCAGGCGATGATGGTGAGGTCCGGGAAATCGGCCGCCACCATGTCCAGGTAAATCGGCTGGCAGTAGGCAAGCTTGATCCCCATGCCTCCGGGGAGTCCCGCGCCGATGCCCGTCGTCCCCGTGTGAAACTGCACCGGCGCTTTCAGTTCGACGCACTTTTCCCAGAGAGGATAGAAGCGATGGTCATTGGGGTAGAATGCCTGGACGGCGGGCTGAAATTTTAATCCCATAAGTCCCAACTCCTTAATGGCCCGTTCCGCTTCCTTGATTGCCATCTCTCCTTTCCAGGGATCCACGCCAGCGAAGCCGCCGACGAAGGCTGCGGGGAATTGCTTGACGATCCGGGCCAATTCATCGTTGCTGAGCCTGGGCAGGCCGGAGGCGCTCTCCGCGTCCCAGCCCATAAGGATCCCCTTAACATCCGCCTGGATAAAATCCTTGGCCATCTCTTCCGGGGTTTTGGTCTTGAGATCAAACTTGTAGTATTTTTGCATCGCCTCGTTGTATTTTCCGAGGGAGACTTCCATCATCTCTTTTGTGTTTAAATGGGCATGGACATCAATGGCTTTCATAGCGTTATCCTTTCACTAGATTTGCCGGCTTGTTCCCTTTCCCTTGCATCTCCTTGAGCCCAAAGAGAACCTTACCCGGCGATATCGGGAGGCTCTTGATTCTGACTCCTGTGGCGTGGTAGACGGCGTTGGCCACGGCCGCAATGACCCCGGTCGCGGCCCCCTCGCCTGCCTCTTTGGCTCCGAAAGGGCCGGAGGGATCTCTCGTTATAATGTTGATGTGCTCGACATTGGCCAGCTTGGGCACATCCGTTGCCAGGGGCATCTTATAGTCCCGGAAGGAGGGGTTCATAACTTTGCCCTGAGTTCGGATGAGATTCTCGTAAAGCGCCTGTCCGATACACATAACACTAGCCCCCAGGACCTGGCCCCTGACCAGCATGGGATTCAAAGGGAACCCGCAGTCATGGGCCCCCCAGATCCCGGTCACGGTTACCTGCCCGGTTTCCGGGTCTACCTCCACCTCCACTACACAGGCCGAAGGGGTGTAGGCGGGAGACATGTTTCCATAGCCCGTGCGAAAGTCGATCAGCTCCTCGCCGCTGGTATAGCTCCCTTTGCCCATGATGATTCGTCCCAGACGGTACTCGGCCAGCCGCACCAGTTCCCCGAAGCTGAGACCGCGTTGAGGCTGTTGCCGGAGATAGACCTGCCGGTCCCGGAAGATGAGGTCTTCGGGATTGGCCTCTAACTTTTGAGCCGCGATCTCCGCGAGCTGCCTTCGCGCATCCTCAGCGGCGAGCTTCACAGCATTGCCTGTCCAGAAGGTGACGCGGGAGCTAAAGGTACCCGGGTCCACAGGCGTAATGTCCGTGTCCACCATAGCAAAGCGGACATCGTCCAACTGCACACCCAGGACCTCCGCAGCTATCATTGATAGAACAGTATCCGCCCCCTGGCCCACATCGGTCGAACCCGTGACGAGCAATACGGTTCCATCCTCCTGGACCTTGATCTCGGCGGTTGAGCTGGAGTGGCCCATGAGGCGCGCGCCGCTGACCAGCGAGCCGCAGCCAATGCCGATGCCCCTGTATCTGGGTAGCTTGCCGTGCTTCTCGCGCCATTGCGACGCCTCCACGACCCTCTGCAGGCACTCGGTGAAGCCGAAGGTGGTCAGGCGGAAACCATTAGGAGTCACCTCGCCCGGCTGAGCGGCGTTCTTGAGCCGTATTTCAATCGGGTCCACTCCCAGCTTTGCGGCGATAATGTCCAGTTGGGAATCCCGGGCGAAGCAGATTTGCGGGAGGGTGTGGCCGCGCATCGCCCCACAGAAGCCGTTGTTGGTATAGATCCGATAAGCTTCATATTTTACATTGGGGAGACGGTAAGGAAGGTTGAGCATGGCTCCAGGGATGTACATGCTGAGCTGGCCAATGCTCGAGTAGGCGCCGCCGTTGGCGATGATCTTGCAGTGCTGCGCCAAGAGCGTTCCGTCTTTCTTGATCCCGGTCTTGAGCCAGATCTTTATTGGATGGCGCAAATGGCCGATGGTGAGGACCTCGTCCATGGTGTGGACGAATTTCACCGGCCGTCCGCTCTTTTTAGATAGAAGAACAGCGCAGAAGTCCATGGGCATGGCCTCCTGCTTCCCCCCCGAGAAGCCTCCCCCTATGTAGGTTTGAACGAGGCGTATCTTGCCCGGCTCAATGCCGAGGCCCATGGCCAATTGTCTCCAAACGACGTACGGGCTCTGCTTAGAGGCCCAGAGCGTTATCTTGCCAGTGTTGTCCCACAGGCCGATGCAAGCGTGCGGCTCCAGCATTCCCTGCTTGACCGGCTGAGTCTCGAAGATATCTTCCTGGATGAGGTCGGAATCAGCGAATCCCCTATCTGCATCTCCAAAATGAAAAGCGCTCTGTGAGGAGATGTTATCGGGGGCGTGATCGTGGAGTTGAGGCGCGCCGGGTTGCATGGCCTCTTCGGGATCAAAAACCGCCGGGAGGATCTCGTATTCCACCTGGATAAGATCCAATGCCTCCTCGGCCATATCCTCATCGATCGCTGCTACTGCTGCCACCTCATCGCCGATGTAGCGGACCTTCTCTAGTGCCAGCGGAAGGTAGTCTCGGGTCTGAGGCAGGTTGCCGTATTTGATCCCCGGGAAGTCCTTGCCAGTGGCGACAGCCCGAACACCCGGCAGTCTTTCGGCTTTGCTGGTGTCGATATGGAGGATCCTGGCGTGGGGATGAGGGCTGCGCAGGAGCTTGCCGTAGAGCATCCCTGGCAGGGAGTGATCATCGGCATATTTTGCTTCACCGGTGGCCTTGAGCCAGGCGTCCTTCTTCGGCACGGGCCGGCCAATTATGCTGTGCTCTTGCATGGTCTCAATGGCCAACCTGTGCTCCCTTCCCGGCCATCTCGCGCGCCGCGGCAAGGATAGCCTCTATGATCTGGAAATAACCCGTGCAGCGGCAGAGGTGCCCGACAACGGCTCTGCGGATCTCATCCTCGCTGGGGTTGGGATTTTCTTCCAAAAAAGCTTTTGCGGCCAGGATGAGGCCTGGGGTGCAGAAGCCGCACTGGATCGCTCCCCTTTCCGCAAAGGCTCTTTGGAGAGGATGCAAGACTTCAGCGCTTCTGGCTAACCCCTCGATGGTCAGGATCTCTTTGTCTTGCGCTTCCACCGCAAGGTAAAGACAGGAGTTGATCGGTTTGCGATCTATGAGCACCGTGCAGGTGCCGCATTGGCCTTCCTGACAAGAGCGTTTGGCTCCCGTCAGGCTGAGATTCTCGCGCAGCACCTCCAGGAGGGTGCGCCAAGGGGGGATAAGGAGATCGTAAGGCTCGCCATTGACCCGCAGAGAAACGGGCAGGAGATGTTTCACGGCCTTCCTCCATCAGGTGGCGCCTTGGCCTTTTCCCATGCCTGCCTGATAGCCCGTTTGGTGAGGCTCTTTATCAGCTCCAGGCGGAGGTCTCTGCTGGCCCGCCATGAGGAGCGAGGCTGAGCCTCTTGACAGGCGAGTGCGGCGGCCTTTTCCACAGCCTTCTCGGTGAAGGCCTGGCCGCGCAGAGCCGCCTCCGCGTTCTTGGCCCGCAGGGGAGTGGGAGCGCTGCTGGCCAGGGCGATCTTGACATCACAAAAACGCCTTCGCTCTTGGTCTAGAGTCACAAAGGCACTGACTCCTGTGGTGGTCATGTCCATTGCATGGCGATCGTGAAATTTCACATAAGCGCCGTCGCTTAATGGGCTTGGCGCCGGAAGTTGAATTTCCGTCACGAGGTCGCTGGGACCCACAACCGTCTGCTCAGGTCCGAGGAAAAACTCTTCCAAGGGCAGCAGCCTTTCACCCTGCTGACTCTTGAGCTTCACCTGAGCGCCCAGAGTTATCAGCGCTGGAGGAAAATCGGCGCAGGGTAAGGCGCCGGCAAGGTTGCCTCCGATGGTGGCCGACTGGCGGATTTCAGGACTTCCCATCTCGGCTGCGGTCCGGCAAAGCAGGCCATACCTCTCCCGGATGAGAGGTGAGGATTCGATGGTCCGGACAGTGGTCATGGCGCCTATGGTCACGCCCCCGTTTTCTTGTGGCCGTATGAAGGCCAATTCTGAGAGACCTTTTAAGCCAATAATGTAGCGGGGCGCTACTTCTCGCCGGCGCATCTGAAGGATCAGGTCGGTCCCACCTGCGAGCAGCCGCGCTTCTCCCGGATACTCGGCCAGGGCGTCACAGACCGCGACGACGCTGCGGGGCGCGAGGTACTCAAATCTGGGCAGGCGCCTGAGATAGCCCATCTCTAGCCTTTGATGATCCGCGGCGTTTTCATCTCAGCGCGGGGGAAGGTTCCCGCCGGGTGAACTTCAACCGGCAGAGTCAGAGTGGCCTTGAGCCTGAGATCCTGCTGCAGCTTCTGAGCGAGCTCGGGATATTCCTTCTCCGGCACGCCGGGCTCGGCCTCGACCAGAACTACCACCTGGTCGCCTTTTCTTTGAAGCTTGTACTCCACCCCCAGGCCTGGGATGCTCCGTACCGAGGTCTCCACCAAAGAAGGATAGAGCTTGATGCCTTTCACAAAAAGAACATCATCCGCCCTACCTGCGGCGCCGCCCACCGCCAGAGGAAGCGCCCGCCCGCAGGGACAGCCTGGATGCTCGTCGATCTGGAGATAGTCTCCGACCAGGAACCGGACCGCCGGCATACCGTAGCGGCCCAGCGCGGTCACGCAGGTGGTTCCCGGGGCGCCTCTGGGAACAGGCTCAAGGGTATCCGGGTCGAGTAGTTCTACGATGAAATAGTCGATGTTGATGTGGTCCGAGACCGGGGTCATCTCAGCCTGCCGGTTGCAGCTAAAGAGGATCGGGCCGCTAGTCTCAGTAACACCCAGAATATCGTGAATCTTCGCATTCCAGCCCTGGGACAAGAGACGATTGGTGGCCGGCACGCAGGCCCCCGGCTCGGCGGCAAGCGTTAGGATGTTCATTCCAAGAGCGGTGGGATCAATCCCCAGCTCCTTCGCCGCCTCCATCTGACGGATGGCATAGGTCGGAGTGGAGCAAAGAAAAGAAGGCGCGGTCCCCGCAATGTGCCGCATGAGCTGAATCCAGGCCGTTGTGGGGAGCGTTCCCTTGGGCACCACCTGACAGCCCATGGCCTCTGTGGCCGCGAAGCACAGCCAGAAACCGATGAACGGCGGGAAGCCAAAGGCAAAAAAGCCGCGCCACCCGGGGCGCACGCCGTGGCCATAAAGGGAGCGAGTGTAGAGCAGGATGCCGTTTTCCCAGTCCTGTCGCGTTTCCATCCAGATCCTGGGCCGCGCTGTCGTGCCGGAGGTCTGCCAGTATTTAAGCTGCTGGTTGGGAGGCCTCGTAGGAGCCGTGCCAAAGGGAGGATGGGCCGCCTGGTCCTTTTCAAAATCGTACTTGGTCACGATGGGAAGCTTGGGCAGATCCTCCAAGCTCTTCACGTCCGAGGGCCGGACCTTCTTGCTATCCCATAGCTGGCGGTAAAACCGGGAGCGCTCGTAGGTAAAAGAAAGGAGAAACCTCAACCTGTGGAGCTGGATCTCCTTTAATCGTTCGAGGGAAAGAGTCTCCACTCCGCACCAAAAGGAGTCGGAGGCCGGTCTTGAACGATCCCCCTCCTCAGGGATCTCAGGCCCCAGCCGTTCGCCTACCACGCCATCGCTCCAGAGATATTTAACTTGGCGAGTCATAAAACCCTCCCTTTTGTTCCGAATCTCTTATACCGTCTGCACGGCAAACCTGCCTCCCACCCATTTGGCCAGCCCGCTGATAGTTATCAGGACCGCAACCAGGGTCATGCCTAGAGCGCTGAGTTCCGGGTATCGTCCCGCATCCCAGAGCTCGAAGATGACCACAGAAAGGACCTCTGTCCCGCTGCGGTAGAGGAGAATCGAGGTGGAAAGCTCTCTGAAGGAATGGGTGATCACATAGATCCATCCAGCGACGAAGCCCGGAAGCAGGAGGGGAAGGACGATGCGGAAGAAGGTGGTGGACCAGGAAGAACCGCAGGTCTCGGATGCCTCCTCCAATTCCTTGTGGATTTGATGCATGGAAAAAGAGCTGGCCCGCATGCCGTAAGGAAGGTATTTGATGGTATAGGCTATGAGCAAAATCCAGATCGTGCCATAGATGGGGATGGGAAGGGTGAGATAAGTCCATATCATGGCCATGCCGAGGACCAGTCCAGGTACGGCGATAGGGCTAAAAGCAAGAAAATCGAGGAGCCCTTTGCCACGCCAACGGGTCCGCACGACTATCCAGGCCGCTACGGCCGTGAGGATCATCACAATGGTGGAGCTGCTGATCCCCAGAATAAAACTGTTCCAAAAGGCCCGTTTGATCAGGGGCAAGCTGTAAAGCGACTTGTAGTTATCTAAGGTGAGGCTCTGCAATGCCTCTAACGAAGGGGCCATATAAAAGGGGAGAAAAGAGGACCAGATGACGGTCAAGACAGGAAGGATAAAGATCACAAAGCAGACGAGCAACGTGAGAAGCGATAGAAGGTATTTCCAGCCCCCTAAGTCAAAGGCTGCAGGGCGGTAGCCCTTGCCCGTGATCGTGGTGAAGCGCTCGGAGGCAGCCGTCGCCTTCAGATAGATGGAGACTCCTACGGCGGTTAGGATCAGATAGACTGTGGCGAAAGTGCTCGCCTGGCCAAAATCCGTTGGGACCTTATGAGTCGCCAGGTAGACCTCCGTGGCAAAAACCAAAATCCCCGCAGGGATACCGATCAGCGCTGGAACCTCGAAGTTCTCTATGGCGCGGACGAAATTGATGATCCATACCGCCAGGGTCGCGGGCAGAAGAATCCTGAGAGTTATGTTGCGTGTGGTCCGAATAATACCTGCCCCTGCGACAATGGCTGCCTCTTCCAGAGCAGGATCCATGGAGCGAAAGGCGGCTACAAGAAGGAGAAATGACAGAGCGATGTGATCCGATCCGAAGACCCAGATCATCCCGGGCATATTGTAGATGTCTATCGGCTGTTCGATGCCGAAAACGTTACGGGCGAGGAGGTTGATGATTCCCGTGCGCCGGCCAAAAAGCATGATCCAGCCGACCGTAGTGAGAATCCCCGGCACAATCAGGGGCACGACGATGCAGGCATAGACCAGCCTCTTAGAGGCCATGTTAGTTCGTTCCGTCATCCAGGCTAAATAGACTCCTCCGAGAAAGGCTAAGAGGCTGGACCAGAAACTGAAAATCAGGGAGTTTTTAAAGGAGATGGCCATCTCCCATCCTTTAAAAAGCTCCGCGTAGTGGGCCAGAGTCAAGGGACCCGCGACTCCTGGGGGAGTGCTCTTAAAACTCCCATAAAGCAGCATCGCCAGCGGGACCAAGGTTAAGTAGGCAACGAGGGCGACGATGATGAGAAAGAAAAAGCTCTCTTTTCGCATGCGGTGCCTCAAAACTGCCTGCGGATGAGAATCTCCTCGATCAATTTTTTGGCTAGAGGGTCTAAACGCCCTGCCTGCTCCACCGGGATCATAAGGAGATTGACCCCTTTCTCTTCCAGGTTAGAGACTTCCTCATAGAGCCCCTTGACTCCCCTGCGTGCCGGGATTCTTCCCGTGCCGGCTAGGATCTTAGAGCCTTCCGTACCCAGAACGAAGTCGACAAAGAGGGCCGCGGCATGGGGATGGGGGGCGTTTTTGTTGACACCGATCTCGCTCCCCGTAGATCCCGGGGTAGGATTAGGGAAACTCATACCCAAGGGACAATTTTTTTCATGCCTTAACTGGGCGACTCGGTAGGCATAAACCTCGACCGCGACTTTAAGCTCCCCACTACAGAGAAGCTGAGTCTGGAGGGTGTGCCCGCGCCGGACCGTAGCCCCATTGTGCATGAGGGCCTTCATGTACTCACGTGTCCTTTCTTCTCCCCAGGCAATGAGCCAGCCCTGAACCGCTCGATCCGGCTCCACATCGATGGAGATCTCGCCTTTCCACTTGGGGTTGAGGAGATCCGGATAGTCCTTTGGGGCTTCGCCGGTCTTGACCAAATTTGTGTTGTAGCCGATGACGGCGATGTTGTAGTGGTTGGTGGCCCAGTAACCGTCCCTGTCCTTAAACTGGTCTGAATAGTGGTTGAGCTCAGGGGAAAGATAACGGCCCCAGACCCCTTGTTTCTTGACATATCCAACAATCTCAAAGGGAACGGCAACCACATCGGTGTCGAGCTTTCCTGCCCGATGCTCCATGACGACCCTTTCCACTCCCTTGGCCCCACTTGCCCTCCATGACTCCACTTTGAGAAAGGGATACTTAGCCGCAAAGGCGTTATGGTATAGCGTGATAAGCTCTATATTCTCGTTGGAGGCGAACTTCAGCACCCCTTCTTTTTTGGCCCCTGCCTCGAGCTGCTTGTTTCTCTCTGCCGGGGGAAGTTTGTTGATATCGGCCAGAATCTCTTCCACGGTTTTCGCGCTGGAAAGCGATGGCAGAATCACCAATAGGCCGAGGGCTCCAAGAATAAATTGAAAAATTATTTTTTTTCTCATCGTCTTTTTCCTTTCTTTCCCAACGGGGAAAATCCTGAAGGTGAGCTTTAACAGGCACGGTAAGACCTGTCAACTCATGGGGGTAAGCTTAGCTCGTCCCTGATATGGCACGTATTGCTTATTCGGGTGGAAGTGTCTCTCCCGCTTGTTTCGGCGAGAGGATATCGATGCGCTCCACAAGGAGACGGACAACGGCCCTGGGCGGGCCGGGCAGCCGTGCCACGACGTTTTCATAGGTTGGACCCGATTTGTGCACTTCCGCCTGCCCCACGAAGCGATAGCCCTCTCTTTTCTCCCAATCCATAACTGCAATAGAGATGCGTTGCTCCCGCTGCACGTTCTCGAAGTGGCGCTTTCCAACGAACTCTCCGTAAACAAGGCTCTCGTCGTCAAAGACCTGCGTCGAGGCCTTGGGTCCCACGTTTGGGGAGCCGTCCGAGTTCACTGTGGCCAGCACCTTGGCCACATCGCGGCGAGAAACAAAATCTTTTAGTCTCTGAGGGATCTTCATATCCGTTTAACTCGTAGAGGATTTAGCTTTGCATCCTGTGATGTCCTAAGTGCCTCATTTATACAGCCTCACCTCGACGCAATGATCCAGGGCCGTGGAGATCTTGTCGATGTGCTCAAGGTCCGTAGGTAAGAGGGAATTGAAATTTATCCCCTTTCCCCGAGCAATGGGCATGCCTGGTGACCAATGACCGAAGTGGCCCGCCACGCCCACCACCTGGGGGTGAATGCACTGGGTAAGCTTGGCCTTCGCCCGCACCTTAGTTGCCGGTGATTCCAGCCACACCTCGTCACCATCGCTAATCCCCTTCGCTTTGGCCACGTCTTCGTTGACGAGGACATTATAGGCGTAAGGCGTGCGCTCGCAGATTTCATTGATCCAGGGGTTTTCGTTGCCGAAGCTGCCGTAAACATAAGGCAGTTTGTAGTGGACCGCGATCAGGTCGTATCTCCCGTTCCGAATCGCGTTGTATGAAGGGCAGGGCATCCAGTCAGAAAGTGGCCTATAGTCCGAGAGATCCCACTCCAGCCCCATCTGGCTGATCACCTCTTTCAGCTCCTCCCCGCGCTGGAGAAAATGCTCGAGATAGATAGGGAGTCTGGCCTCGAGGAAGGGGCCTATATAGGCTTCCTCCACGTCTCTAGGGATTCGGATCACGCCGTGCTCTCGGAACCACCCCAAGTCATGCTCCTCGCCAAACCAGGAGCGAGCCATCCGGTCTATGACCTCGGTGATGGGGTAGCGCTGGCCTGGCTGTAAAGCATAGGGCTCTTTGAGCCGGAAAGCGTGGTTGAGGAGGCGGTAGAAATCGCCCAGGAGGCCCAACCTATCGGCGATCTCCATGATGACCTCCTGGGGCTGTCTCATCCCGGCCGGGGGCTCCACCACAGACTGTCTTATCTGCCAGAGCCAGTCGTCTTTGCCGCAGTGCGGGATAAGCAGGTTGGTCCCGGCCACAAAATCGGACCGCTCCAGATAGCTGGGAAAGGGAAGGACGATATCGTCGAAGAGGTTTGTCTCGTTGATTTCCACCGCGAAGCCGGCGATGAAAGGTATCGATTGGTAGAAGCTCTCCACCATCTTAAGATCGCCAAAGGAGCCGAGAAGAGAGTTGGTGGGGGCGTGGAGCATCATTTCAATTCCATAAGAAAGGCCGTAGCGCTCCCGATCCTGGCATGTGATGGGCAACAGAGTGTGAAAATGCGGGGCCAGGGGGAAAAGCTCCGCGAGATCCATGCGAAAGGGTTTGGTTGGAGTGCGGCCGGGAAAAGCCTTGGGGTGGGGCAGGGGTAATACGTGTCCCCCTTCTTCCAGCAGGCCGTCAGTGCCCCCTTCAGGCCACCAGCGGTGCGGTCTTTTGCCCGCCGCCGCCGTGCTCAGGATTCCTCCAGGAACATTGACGGCTCCCATTACTATATTCAGAAGCTTGAGAGGCCAGGACTGGTGAAAGCCGTGCTTGTGGCCCTGCGGCCCTTTGGCCCAATCAACGCATGCGGGCCGATAGGGGAGCGTCACACCATCAATCGTCATGGTAGCGCCCACGCTGGCCGCCTCGCCGAATTCCTGTGCCAGCCGTCTGAGAGTTGCGGCAGGGATGGTAGTGATCTCTTCGGTCTTCTCGGGCGGATATTTAGCGACATGTTCCCTAAGGAGCTCAAAGGCCGGACGTCCACCTTCGCCGGCTCCAGTGATCGCTGGATCACTGGCAGTTGGATCGTCGTGGGTTTTGACCCTTTGGTCTGTCGCATCGAAGACCAATGGCTTGCCAGAGCCGGGCTCTCGGATGTATCGGCCGTTGGATCCGACCAGATAGGGGGCGTTGGTTTTGTGTTTGAGGAACCTGGCGTCGTAAATTCCTAGCTCGTTCAAAAGAACGTGGAGCATGCTCAATGCAAAGGCCGTGTCAGTTCCCGGCCGGATAGGGATCCATTCATTAGCCTTGCTGGCGGCGTAAGAGCCCACCGGGTCAATGACCACGACTTTCATGCCGCGCGCGCGGGCCTCAGCCATGTCCAGGGTAATGTGGTTGAAGGCGCCCCTGGCTCCAAGGCCAAATTGGGTTCCTATCAAAATACAGTAGTTGCAATAATGGAGGTCGGGTTGCTGATGAAAACCACCGCCGGAGAAAAACTCCACCGGATGGATCACCTTGCCGCACGTGGCCGAGGCATTCCCCATGAGATGGGGAGTGCCGAAGGCGCTGCCCAAGGCTAATAGCCAATAGAAACAATCACCTGTTACCTCCCACGCCTGGACGTAGAGTTTCTTGGGGTCGTCGCGGATACCGTCGAGCTTCGCTGCTATCGTGGTTAGCGCTTCGTCCCACGAGATCTCTTTCCAGCCGGGATCTTCGTGGAGTCCCCTTTTCGGGTTGGTGCGCTTGAGGGGCACCTTGATCCGATGCGGGTTATAGAGGTTCATGATCCCAGCCTTCCCCTTGGCGCACATCACCCCCTGATTCTGCGGGTTATTCGGATCGCCCTCGATGCTTACCGCTACGCCATCTTCCACTAGAACCCGAATGCCGCATCCCACGTAACACATGCCGCAGGCTGTCGGAACCCATTTTGAGGCCATAGTTATCCTCCTTCAAACATGGGGAGCATGACGATCTCTACCTCGCCATTTCCCAGCCTTGCCCCCAGGCCACCCAGCTCTTTAATATTCTGACCGTCTAGGAAAACAAGAATATAGTGTTGGAGCGCTCCTGAGCCGCTGAAGACCCGGCTGGTGAAGGGTTCACCATAGCTGTTGCAGAGCGATGCGAAGAGGTCTCCCACGGTGCTTCCCGGAGGCAAAGCAAGCGTGATGGCCCTCTGCTGGAGCAGAGCCCGCAGATCGCCCATGAACTTGACGTTAATGATGGCTACGTTGCCCTCTTCCATGAAGTTCTCTTCCTGGTTTGGCTGCGCCATCGCCGCTCATATTAAGGCAAAGGGAACATAGACCCCGGCCTTCAACACGCAGTAGCGGAACAGGAGGCTGCCGACGAGAATGAAAGCGCCGGCTAACACCACCGCGGATGGAACCCATACTACTACTATGAAGGGAAGAATCATTCCTATCAGAACGACTCCAGCCCTGAAGGTCCAGCCAAACGAACCGCGATTGAAAAGACTTACCGCTTCCCGGGCTGCAAGTCCTGAGCGCTTCAAAGTCCAAAGATGAATCGTCATCAAGATGAAATTGGCTACTATGAGAAGCGCCGCCAGGGAGAAAAAGCCCTGAAGAGCCTGGCCGTCAAACCCGAATGGAGAAAGCAAAAGCACTAAGCCGCTTGCCCCTAGAAGGGATTGGGAGAAAAATAGCACCGGCAACAGCGGGCTGTTCCAGAAGGGTATAGAGGGCGAGGCGGAAAGGACAAAACCCGGATAAAGAGTAACTAGGAAGGCGCAGATTCCCGCAACGACCCCGAGGGCCCTCCCGCCCGAACTGGTGGGGCTCCACGGCAACCAAGAGAAAACAGAAAACGATGGGGCAATATAGAGAAGCCCGGCAATGATAAAGACAAAAACAGAGATCATCCCCCGGCTAATCCAGGAGGTCTGCGGCCTCGCCAGGGCGCGCCACGCCCTCAAGGGATGTCCTAACTCGGCTAACAGGACCAGGCCTCCAAGGATCACCAGCCCGAGGGACAAAAGGCCAGTAACAGGTGGGAGGTCAAGATTTTGAAAGAGCAGGAAAAGGCCTCCACCCAGGCCGCCGAGAAATAGGTCGATCGCCACAAGCCAAGACCACTCCTCTTGGCTGCTCAGCTCCATGTTGAACTCATGCATCATACAGCACCAGGCCTTTCTGCCTCCTAGCCTTCTAGCGTCCTAGCCCGGCTGGAAGGCTGGGAAGCTAGGAAGCTGACCGCTGAAAGCTTTCATATTACGTGACATAGTAGAGAGAGGGATCCGTCCCCAGTTCAGCGCGCGGCTGAAAGTGGGATCTCTCTCTCACGAGCTTGGACAGCTCACTCTCTGGATCATTAAGATCGCCGAAGACCAGCGCCCTGGTCGGGCAGGTCTGAACACACGCGGGCTCCAAGCCGCCGTCAATTCGGTCGACACAGAAGGTGCACTTTTGCACGGTCCGGGGCTGCCATTTCTGGTAGCTTTTGGCCTCGTAGGGAGTGAGCTCTTCACCGTAGTATCCGTTGGAGTCTTCCGCAAGGAAACGAACCTGGTACGGGCAGGCTACAATACAGGCGCGACAGCCGATGCATTTATCCTGATTGATCAACACGAGGTTGTCTTTTTCTCGCTTATAGCTTGCCCCTGTCGGACAGACGGGGACACAGGGCGGATCGCTGCAATGATTGCAGCGGACAGGCAAAAAGAGCTTGCGCGCTAGAGGATATTTCCCCTCCTCCTTCTCCAAGACCCTCATCCAGAAGATGCCGGGGGGAGTGCCGTTCTCTACCTTACAAGCTATCGTGCAGCTTTGACAGCCAATGCAGCGCTTTAGATCTATCACCATCCCCCACCTGGGAGGCCGGCCGTTTTTGCCGGCGACCGTCTTTTTATTTGTTTCCATCGCTGTCTCCTCCTGAGCGGGCATGAATTCAAAGCGCTCCCCCTCGCCAAGAGACCATTGGGCTACCTGGGTATAGGTCTCACACCATCTGGCGCAGCTTTCGACAACCGGGATTCCAGAGCGCTCTCGGAGCTTGCCGGCGAGCTTCCGAATCGTGGCCAGATCTTGCAGCACCGCTTCTCGCTCTTTTCTATTCAATTTAGCCGACCCCCTTTGAGCGGTGGTCGAAGACTAGCTTCGCTTTCAACTCATAGCGTGGCAGGCTCATGGGGGGCACGACCTCGACCGGAATACTCACACCGACTCTTGCCCGCAGCAGCCCCTCGGCTTCGACCTTGAGCGCGGAACATTTCCCGGCGTCTACCTCAGGAGAAGGTTCGACCTTTACACAGACTCGATCAAAGACGCCGTTTCCCTCCTCCCGGTCAATATGAATCTCCATTCGTTCTGATAGTCCTTTGACCTCTCCAAGCAACGCTTGAACCGAGGTGGGATAAACGTTGGTTCCTTTGATCGTCACCATCTGATCGGTGCGCGCCAGGACGCCTCCCCTCAGCCAGAGCCAACTCCGGCCGCAGTCGCAGGGCTCCTTGTGCCATTCCACCACATCGTGAGTGCGGTACTTGATGAGAGGCTGGATGGTCGCCTCATAGTTGGTAAGGACAAACTCCCCTTTTCCACCGTTCGGCACAAGCCTCCCCTTGTCATCCACCACGATGCCATGAGCAGTGCTTTCACCGAGATGCATCCGGTCTGTATGCAGGGGGCATTCCCAACTGGTAGAGCCCCATAGCTCGGAGATGCCGTAGAGATCGATTGCCTTGGCATTCCAGGCCTGCTCCATGGCCCTTCGGAGTCCAGGCACCATGGAGCCGGGCTCTCCGGCAGTGCTGATGAACCGAATGGAAGTGGCGCGACTATCGGCCCCCATTTCCGTCGCCACTTCTGCCAGCCTTAAGGCGTAGGTTGGGGTGGAGATCAGCACCGTGGGGCGGAACTGTTGGATCTGATAAATGCGCGCTTTGCTGTCCACGCCGCCGCCGCTGATTACCTGAGCCCCCAAAAGATGGGCGTCGAAATAGGCGGACCAGAAAGCCATGAAAGTCCCGAAGGGAAAGGCGAAGTAAAAAACATCCCGAGGCCGGATTCCATGTGCCCACCATTGGTAGGTCCACATGTTGATGATGTCCGGGAAGTGTCCTGGCTCCATAAGGGGCTTCCCCGTGGTTCCGGAAGTTTGGTAGAGAAAGGAGATGTACTCCTCGGCTCCAGGAACTGCCGCTTTTGCCTGGAGCTGGTATTTCAGCACATGCTGTTTGTCGATAGCGGGGAGTTTTTCAACGTAATCGTCCAGGGTGCGGATCTCTTCAGGTCGGACGCCAGCTTCATCATAAATTTCCCGGTACATCGGGATATTCTGGTAGGCGTATTTGATGAGCGACTGTAGCCGCCTGAGATGCAGGGCATCTAGCTCTTGCCGGGGCATCGTCTCCAATGCCTCGTTCCAATAGGGGCTTTTCATGGCCCTTTGGCTGTAAACGGGTCGGATCATATTTTGGTCTTCGGTAATCGGCTATCGCTCGCTCCGTGGTTCAAATCGTTCAAATAGTTCAAAACGTTTTAAACAGTTTGAACAGCTTGAACGGTTCTTGCCGGAGACTTCTTACATCTGGAACCATACCGTTTTCGTCTCGGTAAAGAGAGGAAGCACCTCCTGGCCGAATTCGCGGCCGAAGCCGCTTTGCTTAAAACCTCCAAACGGCGCCATAATATCCAGGGCGCCGTAACAGTTGATCCAAACGCTTCCTGCCTTGAGGCGCCGGGCCGCCTGGTAGCCCTTTTTCATGTCCTTGGTCCAGATGCCGGCGGCCAGGCCGTAGAAGCTATCATTCGCTTTCTCTATAACTTCACCGAATTCTTTAAAAGGGATCACGGCCAGGACCGGTCCAAAGATCTCTTCCCGGGCGATCTTCATGCGATTGTCCACCTGATCAAAGACCGTCGGATTTAAATAGTAACCTTTCTTCATGGGAGGACGGTCGCCGCCCAAAATCAGTTTCGCCCCCTCTTTTTTCCCGTCTTCGATGTAGCCGAGAACCTGCTGGAGGTGAGAGCGAGAGATCAATGGCCCGACGCGCGTGTTCGCGTCCATAGGATCTCCCACGGTCCAGTCTTCCCGGACATGGCGGAGAAGCTTGTCAAGGAACTGCTCGTGAACCTTTTCATCCACGAATAGGCGCGAGCCGGCCCAGCAGATCTGGCCCTGGTTTAGACAGAACCCTTTGGCGGCAAAGGTGGCTGCCGCCTCCAAATCCCCATCGGCGAAGACGATGTGGGGAGACTTGCCGCCCAGCTCTAAGGAGACCCGTTTGAGCGTCCCGGCGGCCTTTTCCATGATCACCTTGCCGGTCACGGTCTCGCCGGTAAAGGAGACTTTGTTTACGTCAGAATGGGTGACCAGCCGGGTTCCCACTGTATCGCCCGGACCAGTGATCACATTGTAGACACCTTCCGGCAACTCCGCTGCCTGACAGATCTCGGCAAACTTCAGGGCCGAAAGCGGAGTCCAACTGGCCGGCTTGTGGATAAGCGTGTTACCCATCGCCAGGGCGGGTGCGATCTTCATCAAAGAGAGAATGAGAGGAGAGTTCCAGGGAGTGATGATAGCCACCACACCGACCGGCTCTCTCACGGTGCAGGCAAGAGCGGTTTCATCTGTAGGAAGGGTCGTTCCGTAAACCTTGTTGGCCCAGCCGGCGTAATAACGCAGTAGATCAATTGCAAACGGCACGTCTCGCGTGCGGGTAAAGGAAAGCGGTTTTCCCGTATCCAGGCTTTCGATCAGGCTCAGCTCCTCTGCCTGCTGTTCCATGACCTCGGCGATGCGGAAGATTTTCTTGCCCCGCTCCAGCGGTTTTATCGTGGACCAGGGTCCCTCTTCGAAGGCCCGCCGGGCCGCCGTGACCGCCAGATCCGTTTCCCGCTCGCCCGCCAAGGGCACCTCTGTAATGCCCTCCTCCGTTGCCGGGTTGATCGGCGTGAAGTATTGGCCGGTAGCGGGTTTCACCCACTGGCCATCAATGAAAAGCTCTTTTCTCTCGCCTGCAACTTTTTTTGCCGGCTCCATGGTTTCTCCCCTCAGATCTCATTGCAAAGTGCAAATTGCAGATTGCAAAATGCAAAGTTTTTAATTTTGCATTCTGCCTTCGGCTCTTAAGTGTATTTATTCACAATCGCCACAATCTCCCGGCTTGAAAGAACGTCGCGGGTGAGGGAGTGCCGTTGCGTGTTCTCGCGCAGCTTTCGAGCCAGCTCTATATAGCGTTGCGCCTGCTCGGACTCTGGAAAGGACTCCACCACCGTGGTTCTCAAGTTTTCCGCCGTCTGGACCAACTCGGAGCGGGGAATATGATGGATGACCGGGACACCGACCGCGCCAAAGGCCTCCTCCACTATCGCCTCTTCATGTGGAACGCCGCGCATGTTGTTGATGACCCCGCCAATGCCGACGTCCACACCACGCCGGCCTGCCGCCTGGATGCTCTGAGCGATCTTCATTGCCTGAGTCAGAGAGGCCGCCTCCCCGTTGGCGACAATGTAAGCCTGCGGGGTGTACTTCAACGGACGGGCAAATCCGCCGCAGACAGTGTCTCCCAGGACGTCGTAGAGGATAAGCGTGAACTGATACTCCTCCATGATCCCGTGATCTTCAAACAGCTTTAAGGCCAGATCCACGCCCTTTCCCGCGCACCCCTTGCCGGGCACCGGGCCGCCGCACTCACTCCCAAAGAGATGGCTGTTGTGGTTGACGCCGGGGAAAATCAACTGCTTGAGGATCTCGCGGTTCATGGCCCGCGCGCCTCCCCGCTTTTGAATCTCGTCCAAGATCGTGGGCTTCAGCCCGCCGCAGAGATTGGCAATGGAATCATGTTTCGGGTCGCAGCCGATCTGAAAGACCTTTTCTCCCATCAGTACCAGAGCGGCGCTCACATTGGCGGAGACAGTCGATTTGCCGATGCCGCCTGTCCCATAGACGGAGATCCTGAGCGACTTTTCCCGTTCTACAGGCTTGGTCGGGATGTTGCTTTTGTAGGCTTTCCGCCCCTCTTTTCCCGCCTCTTCCTGGAGGCTCTGAAAACTTAGGAACATATGGAACAGATCATCATAGCTGTCGATGGGACGGGGATCCGTCTTGGGTGGACCTTGCTCCACCTTTTGCGCGAGCTCGCGAAACGTGGCGGCGATCTCTGAGTCAGAAACGGTGCGGACCACGGGTCCGCCGAGCCGCTCGGCCTCTTTGAAAGTGATGGGATCCCGTTTGATAGAGGCCAGAATGGGCACTCCCGTTCTGGCGGCAAAGGCGTCAACGATTTCTTGCTCGCGATGGACGCCGCGCATGTTGACAACGTATCCCAAAACCCTCAGGTCGCCGCCCACCGCCTTCACTGCCCTGAGGATATTGTTGCCGGCGTAGATGGCCATCAACTCACCGCTGATGATAATGAGCACCTCTCGCCCCCCGCCGCGCAGCGGAGTGGAAAATCCGCCGCAGACCACATCACCAATGAGGTCATAAATGCTGTACTCCACCTTATCGAAGTCTTCGATCTGTCCTTTGTATTTCTTTATCTCGCCAAAAGCGGTTGGCAAACCCACGCCGGCACAGCCGATGCCCGGCTCCGGTCCGCCGGTCTCCGTTAAAATAATTCCTTCGGGACTATGCCATACCGCCTTGCCGATATTTTGGCCGCTGACCCCTTCTTTGCGCTTCAGATCGAGGATGGGGAGGACGTTGCCGGTGAGGTCGTAAAGGTCAATGAGACTGGTCTTGGGCGAACAGCCAACAAGCATGACCTTTCGCCCTTGCTCGTGGGCAAGCGCCTCACCGAGATTGGTTGCTACTGAAGTCTTTCCGATACCCCCCTTGCCATAGACAATGAGATAACGTTGACGACTCGGCTGTTCCATCAGGCGCCTTTCTCCTTTTTAGCGTAATTGTAGAAGCCTGAGCCGGATTTCCTGCCCAGCCGACCTGCAGACACCATCTGACGGAGCAGGGGGGAGGGGCGAAATCTCTCTCCGTACACCTGATGGAGAGATTCGAAGACCCGTAAGACCGTATCCAGGCCGACCAGATCCATCAGCTCAAACGGCCCCATGGGGTAGTTGTAGGCTAGCCGACAACCCTTGTCGATATCTCCGGCTGAGCCCACGCCTTCTTCAAGGCAGCGCAGGGCCTCTGCCAGGTAACCGTTCCCGATTCGCGTGGTAATGAAGCCTGGGTAGTCTTTCTCCACGAGGATGGACTCTTTTCCCAGGCGAGAACAAAACCCTCTCGTCTTTTGGATGGTTGTTTCGCTGGTGGCGTAGCCACGCACGATCTCCACCAGTTTCATCACCGGGGCGGGATTGAAAAAGTGGGTGCCGATAACCCGCTCAGGATGGCGCGCGCCCGCGGCTATCTGGGTTATTGGAAGTCCACTGGTATTGCTGGCGAGGATGGTTTCCTGCGCGCAGATTTCGCTGAGTTCCGTAAAAAGCCGGCACTTGAGCGCCAGATCTTCGGGCACCGCCTCAATGATGAACGCGGCGCCCTTGAGGTCGCTTCTGTCGGTCGTGTGGTTGAGCCGCTTGAGCCATTTTCCGGCCTCCTCCTGCGTGGCCTGGCCTTTCTCCACCGCGCGAGCGGCAAGGCCTTCCACCGTGCGCCGGCTCTTCTCCAGGATCTTTTCATCCACGTCGACGACTACGGTCTCGCCTTCTATCTGCCGCGCCACCACAAAGGCGATTCCAGTGCCCATGAGTCCGCTGCCGATAATGCCAACCTTTTCCATATCCTGCTCAAACCCTTCCGTCTCCCGGAATAAAGGCTAGTTTCTTCCACGCCTCGCTCTCATAGAAAGCATCCTCCACCACCCTGGAGATCTCAGAGAAGAGTCTGAGCGAGCCTTTGACTCCCACTAAAGGCCAGGGCACGAAGTTGTAGTTATTAAAGTAGTAGAAGCCAGCCAGATTCAGATGGGCCGCGCCGAGACCCTTGAAAAGGGGTTTATCCTGCATGGAGCCGATGACGAAGTCGACCTTCGCCTCTTTGACTGCCTCGCCCAACTGGAAGTAAGTAGGATTTTCCAAAACGGTAAAGTCCAGCGAATCTCCAAGAGGCTCCAGCAGGCTCACGCCTTTCTTGAGCCCGGCCTCGGTCTCGCTCCACAAGCCTACGACCTTGACCCTGATATTGAGGTCGTGGAAGAGGTAGCGGGTCATGGCCACGGCAAAGGGGGCATAGCCGCAAACCGCCGCGTATTTGTCGCTCAGGAAGCTTGCCATCCAGCTAAAATTGAAGTTGCGGTAGAGGATTCTCTTCACATCGCCCATCGCTTCGACCAAATAGCGCTTCGCCTTCTCTGCGTCGCCAAAACGCTCCGCGAGATTAAGGAGCCATTTTTCGGTATTACCGATCCCATAGGGCAATACCGGGTCATCCGTTATGGTGGGCACACCGAGAGACTCGCTCCTCTTTTGGAAGTCCGGCATCTCGTCATAGGTGAGGAGCAGGTTAGCCTCGGCGGCGGGGAAACGCTGCAGATCGGAAAACGACATGTTGCGTGAGAGGACGAGATTAACCTTCACACCCGCTGCTTGCAGGAGTTCCACCATGTGATCGATGTCAAAAGGCCAATTGGCGCTTCCCATCAGAAAGGGGGCAATCATGTTGATCCCTTGCCGCTTCCCGTCGTAGGGTTCGACCACCTCATCGAGGATCTTGCACAGGGCCAGCTCCGCCCCGCGCGCCAACCCTCCCTTGAATCCGGCATTTTCGATGGCGACGATTCTTGTTCCTGTTTCTGCCGCGATTCCCCGCGCTACGCCTTCAATATCTTCCCCGCCTATAGCCGGGCAGTCGCTCATGGAGATCCAGATACATTGGGGCAGCTTTCTCCCTAACTTGCCATCCACTATGTCTCTGAGGGTCTTCTCCAGTTTGGTGGCCCCTCCCATGATCGCCTCGGTCTCCAAAAACCCGGTTGCGACAATTGGGACATAACCCCCGTTAGGCACCAGGTCGCCGCGGAAATGCTGCGCCATGGCATTGCAGCCTGAGACGCCGTGATACACATTGACCGTGTCGAGAATACCGCTGGTGATGAAGATGGAGCCGATAAATGCTCCCGGTTGAAACTGGTCGCGCATTTTTGTGTCGCTTGCGAGCGGAACAACTTCCATCATGAGGCGGTTCTCTCCTTTTGGCTGGCGAACTGGAATTCAAATGGGGTGGAGGACCATACCCGGCCATAGAAGGTTGGGCTCGATTTTCGCCGTGATACCTTCACGGCTTCTATAAACCCTCGATAGGTGGCTGCCGTGCCGGCATAGCCCACTCCGAGAAAGGATGATCCCTTGACACGCTTCATCTGTGACGAGGTCGTGTAACGGGGGACATTACATGGGTCGAAGCTACCGCTCTTGGCATATGGGAATACATCGTCGTAAATATAGAGACATTGATCCTGATCCACTCCGAGATCCGCCATCACGTCTTCTACGTTGACTGGTTCGTGGTATGGATAGGGGCCGACCAAAACCGGTGGGTTAAAACCCTCCACGTCAGCAACGGCGAACAGATCATCCGTCTGGGACTTAAACTCCATGGGATGGAGGCTATAGACATAAGGCTTCATCCCTAGCTCTTCGCCAAGACGAGCGTAAGCGACCATCTCCCCATACTTTGCCTGAGAATTTCTGGAACATTCCACGAGAAGGAATTTTCCCTCTACCCATTTCTTGGTCTCTTCAAACAGGGAAGTGAGCTTGTCCTCCTCGGATCGGACAAACTTCTCTGCTTCTTCTTCCCGGCCCATGAACTCAGCCAACTCCATGACCCAGGCCCGGATTCCGTCAAGTCCCATAGGGAGTTGCCTTTTGAGCCAAGGAGTGCCGAATTGTTCCTCCATCGCCCGCGCCACCGGATAGCCCCACATGGCGGTATGAATTGCATTGACCCGGGCATTTGGGGCAGTGCGCAGATAATCGTGGTCACCCGCGTTCATAATCCGGTGGAGTTTGAGGCCGATACCCTCGATCAAATGGCGATAAGCTTCAGTGTTGCCCCCGTGCTTCCGTCCCTCAGCTTCTGTGAAGCGGGTATCATAGTAGAGGCCCAGCACGTTGACCCCCTCTGGGTCGACTTCGCCGGGCGGATCCATAAGCGAGGCCACCAAGGGACCCATCGCCTCCACCGCCTTGCCGCACTGTACCCCGGCGAAGCCTGGGCTTGGGGTATAAACGATTTTTGCGTCGACCTCAGGGGTAATCTCTACAATCACCGCGTCGACGTCATCGTGAATCATGTACGAGGCGCACGTATCCGTAATGATAATGAGCTTAGGACGGTACTCCCGGTCCACCCGCCTCAAGGTATCGGCCAAAATGTCGGTTCCCCCCATGATGACGGCATTCTCATCCATGTTGCTGCAAGGGGAATGGGCAAAAGGAAGGGCCGAGTGAAGAGAGTAATGGGTCTGCTTAAAGTTCTTTACGGCCGCAACACACGAAAGCGGGCCATGCGTGACAACGACCACGTCACGAAAGAATTGCTGGAAGTAGGTGGTGGTCCAAAGGTAACGGCACCAGACTCCTTCGTAGCCAGGAGAGAGTTCATTAAACTCGGCAGTATCGATCTCAGGGAGCGACTCCCATGCCTCCCTGAGAGGAAGCCAACGATAACCTTTCGATTTGAGTTTCGACATAACAAGTCGGGGCAGCAAGATATATGCCAGCCTAATTGAAAGATATCCGGAGAGCTCCGGCAGAAAACGCCTTAAGGGACCGACAGAGGCTTTACCTAGGTAGGCAAGGGCCAGGGAAAAAATGGGATCGTTTCCTAAATCGTATAAAGAGTTAGCGGTAAATTCCCAAATATTGGAAACGGCGAGGACGGTCGGCTGGCTACCTTGTCACTTCAAACCATAGGATTCACGATTGGACATGCACTCCTCGATTGAGCAAAGGGCGTCTTTGGCGAGAGAGCCTTACAGCGCTGTCTGTTTGAAGCCCTTGAGCGATTCCTCTCGAAGCAACATCCATATCTTGCCGACGAGCTTGCCGAATTTTTCCAAAGCGATAACTTCTGAGGTTCGTGGGCGCTCAATGTCTACGCTGATCGTAGCCTTGATCTTGCCCGGTCTGGCAGTTATGACCACGACCCTATCCGATAGCTGGACAGCCTCATGGATGTTGTGGGTGACGAATAATATGGTCTGACCTATCTCCTGCTGAATCCTCAAGAGCTCCTCGCCTAATATGATCCTTGTCTGCTCGTCAAGGGCGCCGAAGGGTTCGTCCATGAGGAGGATTTCCGGCTCCATCACGAGGGCGCGGGCGATGGCCACCCTCTGCTTCATCCCGCCGGAGAGCTCACCGGGATAGCGATCCTCAAAGCCCTGGAGACCTACGATCTCGATCATCCGGCGTGATTTGTTTCGCCGCTCCTGTTTGGATACGCCGTGCATCTCCAAGCCGAATTCTATGTTCTCCAGAGTGCTGCGCCAAGGGAAAATCGATTCCTGCTGAAATACGATGCCTATTGATGCGTGGGTATTCTTTACGGCATGACCTTTGATGAACACCTCCCCGGATGTCTTGGCGAGGAGGCCAGCTATGATTTCAAGGAGGGTCGATTTGCCGCATCCGCTTGGCCCGATGATGGAGACAAATTCATGCTGATGAACCTTCAGGCTCACGTTGTCGATAGCTGTGACACCCGGGTACTCTTTGGAGATGTTTCTGATCTCAAGAATCGGCGCGGAGTCTTTCATGAGAGGGGTGCTGGCTAGTAGGCAAATCTTCTCAAGCGCGCCGACATCAGCGTCATAGCAAAATTGACGGAAGCGGCAAGAAAAAATGTCAGCAGGATGCTGGCATACATCTCAGGGATTCTAAAGTGATTGAATGCCTGGATAATGATGAACCCGAGTCCTGCATTCGAGACCTTGAGTTCGCCGAGAATGGCGCCCACGAAGGCGGCGCCCATTCCGAGTCTCATTCCTGTGAATACCGGCAGCAACGTAGATGGCAGGTAGACCCTCGTAAAGGTCTGGAAGCTTGAGGCGCCGACCGATTTGGCTACCTTGATAAAAATCCTGTCGATACCTGCCGCTGCTACGGTGGCATTGATCACGATCGGGAAAAAGGCTGATACCCCGGCCATTGCCATCTTCGATTCGAACTTGGCGCCGAGCATCATGAGAAAAATTGGGTACAGGATGATTTTTGGCGTCGCCGCAAAATAGAGAATCAGCGGTTCGAAAACCCTCCTTAAAAACGGCTCCACGCCAAGGGCGATGCCTATGGCTATTCCCAGACACGCGGCCAACGCAAACCCGACAAAGGCCTCATACATCGTCACGAGGAGGTGCGGGAATATGAAGCCCGTTGAAATCTGCAACCAAGCCGCCTTCATAATCTCAAAGATGCTTGGCACGATTCCTTCGAAGAGAAGCCTGCTCTCTACGATTGCCTCCCAGATCATCATGCAGAGCAGCACGGTGCCTGCCTGGATCAGAAAAGGTTTCGTGACCCTGTTCATGAGCTAAAGAGCCGTGACTCAGCCTTGCCTAATAAATAAACGAAGATAATCGACAGAAAGATAGCGCCGGCTACGCCCACGTAAAGCTCCTCCGTGTTGAACCAGAAATATCCCTTGGAGGCGAGGGTGCCTATGCCACCTATTTCGACCAAAAACTCAAGAGCAATAACAGAAATGAGGATATAAGTGAGCCCCAGCTTCAAACCGCCGAATATGAGGGGCGAGGCCGCGGGGAGGAGGACATGCCTCATGATCTGCCGCTCGGTCAGTCTCATGCCTCTTCCCGCCTTGAGGTAGGTCGGATTGACGTCCCTTAGGCCCTGATGAGTATTCAGCGCGATGGGAATCATTCCAGGGAGGAAGGCCATGGCTATAATGGCGTTTATCCCCCTGCCCAAAATGACGAGGGAGATAGGGTAGAGGAGGATTAAGGGGGAGGCAAAAAGAGCGCCTAGGAGCTCATCGTAGGCTCTTCCGAACAGGGGATATCTCCATAAGACATAGCCGGCAGATAATCCAATACCGGCGGCGATCACAAAGGCCATTCCGACCGCAGAGACGGTTTTCAAAGACAGGCTTATCAGGTCGCCGGCAAAAAGGCTCTGCCATGCCGCCGCGGCAATCAGAGATGGCGATGTTAGAAATATCCTGTCAACGAGGTTAAATCTGACTAGGACTTCAATAGTTGTAAGAACGGTGGCTATAAAAATCCATCTTAGGATTTTCTCCGGCAAACCTTTCAAGACGGCTCACTCCACAGCGATGAGCTTTTTCAGCTCTTCCGGGGTCGGAGCTTTGGTTATCATTTTCAGCTTTAGCGCAAGATCAACGGAAAAATCAACCCTGCTCAAGGGAGACAGGACCAACGATTCCTTCGGAAAAAATTTAAATCCCGCCTCTGCCATCGAAAGGGGGAATTTATTAACCTCGGCAAAAAATGCAATGGTCTCCCTTGGATTGTTATACATGTAATCGAGGACTTTCTTCAGCGCTCGAACAAAGCCCCTGACCAATCTCGCATTTTTCTCATAGAAAACAGCATTGGCAAAGTTCACCCGTAGAGTTACATCTTTTGTGGTTTCCAGTTCGGCAGCCTTAAAAACTATCCTAATTTCTCCCTTTTCAATCCTGTCGAGGAAATTTGGCGGCGACGACCACCCGGCGTCGACCTGTTTCGTCATGACCGCAGTAAAAGAATCAGGGACGCCGCCCACTGCGACGAGGTTTGGCTTGATCTTGTAGTGCTCCGTCGCAAGCTGAATGATCATGTGGGTCGATGACCCTGCCCTGCTGTAACCTACGGACTTGCCATCTAAGTCCTTGATAGTTTTATATGGCGAATCAGCGCGGACAATCCAGAATAGATCGGGCGAGCCAGTGATCTCGGCAGATACAATTTTCACAGGGGAGCCTTTCATGAACGCTGTGACGACCGACTCGGTGCCGGTGGCAAGTCCTATGTCAGCGCTCCCGGCCGTGACCACCCGAACGGTCTCCGCGCCCCCGCTGGTCCAGAATATTTCCGCTTGGATCCCTTCTTCTCTCAAAAATCCTTTTTTGTCGGCCATAAGAGTGGGGAGGGTCGTGTCGAAGAGTCCCTTCTGCGGAATGGCCAGCCGCAGGGTTTGGAGTTGACCGTTTGAGTTGGGAGCGGCAATCAACAAGAGAGCTAGAATCACGGGGAGATAGATCGAAAAAGCGAAAACGTATCTTCCTCTTGCCATAAGCTCCTTCTTTTTTTGCTCAGGGCTAGGCGCTCGAACTGCCGGCTGTTTCTAAAGGGCCGTATTCACCGCCTTCACCTGAGTATAACTTAAGAGCTCTTCGACGGATTCCTCGCGGCCAATCCCGCTTTGCTTGAACCCGCCAAAGGGCACACCCAGAAAATGGCGGCTCGAACCGTTGATCCACAGATATCCTGCCTCCAAGCGTTCCGCTGTTTGATAGGCCAGCCGGAGGTCTCGGCTCCAGACGCTGGCGGTGAGTCCGTAGTCAACGCTATTGGCCTTCTCGACGACCTCTTCATAGTCCTCCCAGACAAGAACGGAAAGCACCGGGCCAAAGATCTCCTCGCGGGCAATGCGCATGGACATCTCCACGCGATCGAAGATCGTGGGCTTGACAAAGTACCCCTTTGAAAAGATCTCACCCTCTGGCCTGGAACCGCCGGCTACCAGCTTAGCCCCCTCTTTTTTACCCAGTTCAATATATCGGAAGGTCTTATCGTACTGATCTTTGGAGACGAGACAGCCCATCTCAGTCCGGGAATCAAGGGGAAGACCGATTCTTATGCGGCCGGTGCGCTGAATCAAACGGTCGAGAAACTCGTCGTGGATCTTCTTGTGGAGGAAGAGGCGCGAGGTCGAACCGCAGGATTGCCCCTGGCACCAATGAAAGTTCATTCCCACGACCGCGGACTCCACTGCCTTTTCCATGTCCGCGTCCGGGAAAACGATCATGGGGTTTTTGCCGCCCAATTCCAAGGTCACATTTTTGATGCCCCCCTCCGCCGCGAGCTTCAGCACCGCGCGGCCAGTGTCTACTCCGCCGGTGAGGGCGATGCGCCTGGTCTTGGGATGCCGCACCAAAGCAGACCCGGTTATTGGGCCATCGCCGGTGACGATGTTCACCACTCCAGGAGGAAAAAATTCCTTGACATACTTTCCCATCTCCAGAGCGGAGAGGGGGGTCTGCTCGGCGGGCTTGAGGATCACTGTGTTGCCGGCAACAAGCGGCGCCGCGATCTTGCAGGCGGCGAAAAAAATCGGGTGATTGAAGGGAATGATCCGCACCACGACTCCGTAAGGCTCTTGGAAAACAGTGTGCAGCATCCCGGGTTTGCCAGGCAGGATCTGTCCTTTAAGCTCGCCGGCAAGCGCTGCGAAATAGTCCATGATCCCGGCGGTCATCAGAACATCCCCCTTCATAGCCGTTAGAGGATTGCCGGAGTCTATCGCATCAAGCAAGGCAAAATCCTCGGCATGCTGCCGTAGCGCGTTGGCCAGGGCTGAAACTCTCTGTGCCCTTTCGAAAGGATCAACCTGACGCCATCCAGGAAAAGCTCTGGCAGCGGCGTCAACGGCCAACTCGACATCTTCCTCCGATGCCAGGGAGACCTCGCAGAGCTTCTCCTCCGTGGCCGGGTTATCCGTCGACAAGCATTGGCCGGATCGACTTTTGGCCCATTCTCCTCTGATCAGCATCGACTCCTTACCCTGTAGGAGCCCCTGGATCCTGTCGCGATAATCTTCCATAAGCAACTCCAGATATTAGTTTTAGCTAGTATATTTGTGCAAGTTAAATGCCAATCCATTTGTCTCTTTTTTTCCGAGGAGCCGGGCGCATTACGAAGATGTGGTGAACTGCCATATAGTTCAGTTTTCCCAAATATGGGAAAAAGAGACTGCCAATACCCAATCGTTGGATAGCAATGAGCCATCAAAGTTCAGTGCTTGCTTCGGGCATACGGCTGATAGATAAGCTCAAATGGCCGTTCTTAGTCTGGCCCGTTTATTGCTTCGTTTTATCCAAGGCGATATTTGAGCTTCGTCGAGAAAATGAAATGGCGGACCTGGGAAGTTTCCTTGAAGCCTATGAAGCCTCTTCTCCTGGGGAGGTAGTTCGCGTCAAGCAACGGATAGAGCGGGCGTACGAGATCACCGCCTTTAGCGGCGAGATGGAGAGGGCAAATAGGTTTCCCGTCATCATCTTTGATAATGTTTGCAGTGATGGCACGAGATTTCCTTTCAACCTAATCACTTTTATTCATTCGAGTCGAAGGCGAATCGCCGCTCTTTTAGACACGGTCCCCCAGCGCATCGGAAATGCTTATAACGATCGCCTGCAAAAGAGAATTCAGCCGGTTGTGGCGCCGAAGGAAAAGGCCCCGGTTAAACAGATAATCAAGACCGGGGCAGAGGTGGACCTCAACATCTTTCCTGCGCCGATCCATCATGCGATGGATCCGGGGCCTTATATCACCGCCGGCTTTCTCACCTGCTATGACCCGGACACCGGAATAGAAAATTCCGCCATTCACCGGGGATGGATCAGGGGGAGAGATGAAATCCGCGTCTATATGACGCCCGCCACCCACAATGCCCTCATCTTTGCCAAGCATGAGGAACGAGGGCAGGATATGAAGGCGGCTTACTGGATTGGCCATCATCCTCTGGTTGTACTGGGCTGCGAGGCAGCGATTCCATATGGGGACAGCCACTATGCGACTGCCGGAGGTTTTATCGGAGAGCCGTTGCGCCTGACCTCCTCTGAGACACTGGGAAAGGATTTCTTGGTTCCGGCAGATGCCGAGGTGGTGATCGAAGGCATCATTCCTCATGGACAGAGGAAGCCAGAGGGGCCATTCGGGGAATACACCCGCTACTCAGGACCGCAAAAGTGGAATCCGTTTATAAGGGTTACGGCCATAACCCACAGGCGAGAGGCGTACTGGGAGAGCATCCCTGTGGGCCATACCCACTGGCTTTCGTCAGTAGCCAGGGAAGGAATGGCTTTTGAGGCAATCCATAGGGTGGTCCCTACGGTGCAGAGTGTTTATGTGCCGATGTCAGGTTGCGGCGTTTTTCATCTCTACATCCAGATCAAGAACTCGGTTGAGGGATCGAGCCGGGCAGCGCTTGTGGCAGGTCTAATGTCTCATTATCTTATCAAACACGCCTTTGTTTTTGACGAGGATGTTGACATCTTTGATGAAAGGGAAGTTCTCCATGCCCTGGCAACTCGCTTTCAGGGGGACAGGGATCTGCTGGTTCTGCCGGGCCTGACGGGTCCGGCCCTGGATCCGAGCGCTGCCGGCGTGGTAGGGGCCAAGGTGGGGTTTGACTGCACCAAGCCGCTGGGCCAGCCATTTGCCAAAAAGGTGGATGTTCCCGATGAGGTCAAGGAGAGAAAACAGTTAAAGGATATTCTCCAAGCGCTTCCCTGGGAGAAGATCCCAGAGGAAAACTTTTAGACAGGAGCGGACGTTCAAACAGCGCAAGGCGTTCAAGACGTTCAAATCGTCTTGAACATCTTGAACGTTTCAAACCATAAACATGGCCCAGCTAAGTTACGTGGCCTGTCCTCAATGCCAGGGGAAATTCTGTGTAGGCCCGGAGTTCTTTTCTATCGCGGGGGCCTATTGTCACTGCCCGTACTGTGAGAATGAATTTTCCGTGTATCGGGAACAGGAGCGTGCAGATTCCGTCAGGCCCGGACCGTCTCGAACCGTTTGAACGTTTTGAACCCTGGGAGCAGTTCAAGCCGTTTAAATCGTTTAAGCCGTTCGGCATTAGATGAGCAGGAGGTCTTTATGCCTTACCGTGACTTGAGGGCATTTTTGGAGCGGTTGGAGGGAGAGGGAGAGCTTTTGAGAGTGGAAGCGGAGGTGGATCTGACGTATGAGATCGGGGCGGTCTGTCGTCTTGCTCTTGATCGAGGAGGCACAGAGCGGAACAAGGCGCTCTATTTTTCTCGTCCCAAGGGTCACCCGCATCCTCTACTGGTGAATCTTTTATCTACCCGCAAAAGGTTCTGCCTGGCGCTGGAGTGCAACCCGGACGAGGTTCACCGGGAGTGGATTCGCCGCACGCAGAGTTCTATCGAGCCGAGTATTGTTAAGGATGGGCCTTGCAAGGAGGTGGTTCGCGTTGGCAAAGAGGTGGACCTGTTTCAGCTCCCCATCCCTTTATGGAATGATAGGGACGGGGGCCGCTACATTACGTTTCCTTGTTACATCAGCAGGGATCCTGAGACTGGCGTGCGCAATGCGGGCATGTATCGGACGATGCTGCATGATGAGAAGACGGTGGGGATCTTGGCTGCTCCTTACAGGCATGTTCGCCATCACTTTGAAAAGGCCCATGCTCAGGGGCGCTCCTTGCCTGTGGCGATTGTGTTAGGGATGGATCCGGTTATTTATGCCGCTACCGTGGCGCCTTTTCCGTTCGGCGTTGATGAGTTGGCCATGGCTGGGGCGTT
>JACPSE010000111.1 GCA_016193465.1 Deltaproteobacteria bacterium | reverse complement strand
CTGTTTTTTCCCAATCCAAAAATGACCTAGGCCTTTCCCTTAACCACCTTGAAATCTTCTTTTCTCGGCCAAATATGAAAGCCATTTTCTCCCTCAACTCCCTTCCCCCCACCGAATTTACACACAGACTGATACATCACCGGTGACCCCGGTGTGGTTGCGTAATGAGGCCCACTTGGTCTAATATCCGCGCCAGCTTTATTCATGACGATTAAAAGGACACGCCGTTTAATAGAAGAAGCTTTGGACACGGCCTTTCGCCGATTCCTCCCTGTTTCAGCAACCCTCCTATTTTGGGGCTTCTGCGCCGGCGGATCCGCCGCCCTAGCCGCATCGCCGGCGCCTCCCGGCTTATTGCAAGCCAAGGCCAATGCCGAGGCTAGAGGCTATATCTTCGAGGCGAGCCAGGACGAGATTCTGGCTAAGGCCAGAAAAGAAGGCAGGGTTCGTGTCCTGAGCACGATCGAGCCCGCCGCCTTGAAGGCCCTGCGGGACGCGTTTAAGAAGAAGTATCCCTTCATCGATATCCACGTCGCGGAGCTTGGATCGGTGGACGAAAATCAACGATTCCTTCTGGAACTGAAAGCAGGCACCGTCAAAGACTGGGACGTTGACCGCGCGTATACCGATTTTTACGAAGAGTTTCTGCCCTTCCAAAAGAAATTCGACATCCTCGGCATGGCGGAACACAAGGTCCTTCAAATCCCCCCTAAACTCATAGATCCCCGGACACGCAACGTCGTCATGATCAGCAGCAACATGAACGTGATCGGCTACAACAAGAAACTCCTTCCGGTTGAGAGAGCCCCGGACAGGTGGGAAGACTTTCTCAAACCTGAGTTCAAGGGCAGGAAATTCACCACCGACATTCGCCCTCTTCCTCTAGCCGCGCTGGTCCCTGGCTGGGGCCTTGAGAGAACCCTTGACTTCGCCCGCAGGTTGGCCACACAAGAGCCCGTTTGGGGCCGTGGTGTGACGCGCATGCTCAGCTCCGTCGTCGCGGGTGAATACGCCATGGTTTTCGGCCCTAACCTCGGAGCTCTCAAAAGAGCACAGGACAAAGACCCGATAGGCGTGCTCGGCGTCAAAATCGTCGAGCCCGTTCCCATCCGCCTTCACGAAGGGAACGGCGTGCTCCATAACGCCGCTTACCCCTACAGCGGGCTTTTGTGGCTCGAGTTTACAGCGTCACCGGAAGGCCTGAAAATCATGGATGACCACTGGCCTCTGGGGGCTTCCGTCTCGTCTCCCGGCTCGGTGCAGGAGCAACTGGCGCGGGGAAAGACGTTGTCCATCATCGACTGGAATCATTACGGGAAATTAAACGATTACCTGAAAAATATCGCTGCAGCTATGGGATTCCCCACAGCTAACTAAAACGAGCGTATCCCAGAGAGTTATCTCTATGGCAAACACGAAAATCATTGCAGGGTTTGCCGGCATAGGCCAGGGCGCGGGCCCGATGATACTTACAGCAAGGGCGGGTCTCTTTGCCCGGCACGGGCTGGACGTGGAAACCCCGCTATTGCGCGGCGCCGTATCCGTGGTCAAAGCTCTAATGGCCGGCGAGCTTCAGTTCGGAAACCTCGCCGCTCCCGCTCTCCTTCGCGCCGGATTGACGGAAGGATCGGATGTCGTTTACTTGACCGGCGGAATCAACCAGCAGTTCTTGATGGGCAGGCCGGGCATTACCGAGCGGAAACAGCTCGCAGGCGGAAAAATTGCGCTCGCAGGCGACCGCGGCGTGAACGATCTCCTCGTGCACTTCGTAACCGAAGAGTTGGACCGCGCGGGAATCCATGGCGTTGGGTCGACGCCTCAGGAGGGAAAAGACCGGGAGCGCGTCAACCACCTGCTGCAAGCCAAGTGCGACGCCGCTATCTTTTCGCCGCCGCTGGCCATCGAAGCCAAACGACAGGGTTGCAGTATTCTTGTCGACTTTGCCGATTATGGACTGAATTTCGCGCTTGGCGGCATCGCGGCGCGGCGCAGCTACATCGACCAGAACCCGGAGATCGCGAACAGGTTTATCAAAGCCTATGTAGCCGGCATGCACCGATATCACACCGACCGCGCCTTTGCCGTCAAGGTCCAGCAGGAGTACAGTGAGATTTCAGACCCCTCGATCGCTCAAGAGACCTACGACATCACCCGCCCCGGGATGCCGCGCGTCCCCTACCCCGTTACCAGCGCATTGGCAACGACGCTCCGCGTGCTGGCCGACGAGCTGCCCGCCGCAGCAACCGCGGACGCCAGCCGCTTTGTGGAAGACCGCTTTCTAAGAGAGATCGAGCGGAGCGGATTCATCGCCGCGCTCTACGGCATGCAATAAGCCAGCTACGGCGGTTTTCGCGTTACTGCCTGAAGCTGAGAGCCTTAAAAGAGATTACCTTCGATCCGTCCTACAGCCAGGTTATTTAATGGCCTCCTTACCGCAACCGGTGGTAAATGTCCATCCCTACCTAAGGCTACCCTCCCAGGGCTCCCCGTTGGAAAGTGTGGTGAGAATTTGCTTAAGTCTTTGTCTGACAAGAGAAAGTTGGCGGTTTTACATTGTATCGTTAGCGCCAGAGGGCATCGGGACTTCCCTCGCTCCACGGCCTCCCGCAGCGACCCTTCCGGGACTTGCTTGGACGAAGCTTTCGGAATTCCCTTCGGTCAGTTCCGGCTTTCATCCTGCGCAAGTCCTCGGTGGGTTACCCCGCTGCTCCGTCCATGTTACGCTCAGGGAGCCCTCTCAGCCCTCCTCGACCACGTATTCTCTTGTAAAACTCACTTATGTGCTTGCTGAATCAACAGGTTCACCTTAGTGGCACCACACTTTTCGCAGTAGAGCCGAAGCCGTGTAAGGGCGTCGCCACAAACGATTTCTTTCTCCTTTATTTACCCGCTTTTGGGAAACCGTAGGCAGCAAATATCTTCTCCTGATATTCCTGAAACTTGGTGAAATGATCCCAGTCTATCACAGATAGCTTCTTCCCCCGGGTCACTTGCTCCAGCACTGAGCCAGGAGTAAACACTGAGGCTGCAAAGGGCTCGTATTTATCTATGATCTCCTGACCCTCAGGAGAGGTAAGGAACTCCAACCATAAGAGAGCGACATGGGGGTGATCGGCCGTATTGAGGATAGCGACGCCATCCTCAATAATCCTGGTAGGGACAGGCTCAATGATCTTGTAGTTAAGGCTCCCTGTCTGGTCCTTGCCCATAGCCGTCTTAAGCAAATTGAAGCTAGCGCCCGGGAAGAGGGAATACTCTCCGGCAGCTATGGCGGTGATAATTCTGGCCGCGCCTCTACCCCACACGGGCTGCTGCGCGGCCAGCTTACGGGCGAAATCCAGCGTTCTTTCCAGGCCCAAAAAATCCTCCCATTTAGCAGGGACCTTATCTTCCGAGATAAGCTTCCTGTTGTAAGCGACGAGTCTTATGTTGGTTGTAACGCTTACTATGTTCCTCTCACCGGGGTGTATCATCCGGGGATCGATTTTAAGCACCCCATGCTTGGCCATGCCCAGGATGTCATGCCTCATTAGATAAGGCATGTACTCATTAGCCAAGTCTAGGGGTATATGGGTGATGTCCCACCCCTTAGCTTGTCCTGACTTCATCTCCAGGATAAACCTCTGGTCAGCCTCCGTGCCTTGGATATCCTCAACATGAATATCAGTCAAAAAAGGATATTTTTGCTTAAATGCATTCATCAACGGCTTGAAATTCGGTTTCTCCAGACCAGTCATTACCCTGAGTTTTCCCTCCTTTTTTGCCATGGCCACAATCTCGTCGTGTGTGGTAAAAAAGACGTGACCTTTAACTTCAGCCTCCTTCTTGGCCTGAAGAATTGCAGGATCTGATACTGCGGCAAGGATGCTCGAATCTGTCACCCAAGACGCAAGGGACAGAAGAATAAAGGTTAGGAACAATGCAAAAGAATCGATTTTCATGGTCCACCTCCTGCATTATGGTATAGGTATAATGATATAAGTGTCAGAGTTTTCATAACAGTTTTATGTTAATCTCTATCGTTTTACATTAGTCCAGGCTGTCTAGAAACCTCCATACCGGAGGCGAATCACCGACCATCGACTACAAGTGATAGAGGGTTCAGGTCTTGCCAGACTGTTGACCTTTGACATTCGCTGAGGCGTCAATGTCACAGTGAAAGATTTGACCCTCAAACCTCGCTTCGCTGAGGCGTC
>JACPSE010000110.1 GCA_016193465.1 Deltaproteobacteria bacterium | reverse complement strand
TTTGGCCGCGATAGCGATCCCGCAGTTTGCGGCTTACCGGCGCCGGGGTTACGACTCTGACGCGAAGTCCAACGTCAAGAACGCAGCCACCTCAGAGGAGGCGTACTTCACGGACAAGAACACCTACACTGCTACTCTTGCAGACATAAACGCCAAGGGTTTTAAGCAGAGCGCCAATATTAATGTTGGTTTGGCGGCGACCGTGACTGACTTTGTCATCACGGCAACAGCAGCGGCCGGTTGTTCTGCCAATACAGGGATCTGGTCGTTTGCCAGCACCTCCGGGACAGTTACCGGGACGGCCTGCAACTAGCAGGTAAGGGCCCCTTTAATTTTTCTCGGCCAGAATCAGCGTAGTGCCTGGCATAGTATTGGGAATGTCACCATGGCTTCGAACGGAGGCGAAGCCAGCCTGTTCGAGCCAGCTCGTATATTCCGATAGTGTCCAGCATTCTCCTTCGGGGGTGTGGGTCAAGGCATAGACTGAGAAGCGCAGCGTGAAAGTGGGGCCGGTGCGCTCCTCGTTGGGGAGAAAGTCATTGACCGCGAAGAGTCCGCCGGGGCTGAGGGCGTGGTAGGCCTTGCGAAATAGCTCCTGATTCCCACCGGGTGACTCAAAGCGGCAAAAGTTGCTTGCGATGACAAGATCGTAGTGTTCTTGCTCGACGGCCGCCGAGCGAAACTCGCCATCGACAAAGCGGATCCTCCCATCCAAGCCTTGCTCACGGTTGAGCCTCTTCGCCACCGCATTCACGTTAGGCCAGTCCAGTTGGGTTACCTGAGCCGTGGGGTCCCGTGTGAGGATAGTCATCCCGAATATGCTGGAGCCACCGGCGATGTCCAGGACACGAAGTCCCTTTCTCTCGACGCCGATCCCTAAGAGATCGCAGAGCGCTTTGGCTACCGGTTGGGCTATGGGAATAATCCCGACGACGAGTTTTTCCCACACCTCAAGCTCGCCGCTCGTGTCCATACGGCTAAGCGGTCTGCCGCTTTTGAGTGTTTCTTTGAGCTGGGCCATACCGTCCCAGAGCGCCAGCGCCACATGACGGAAATCTCCGATGTAAGAAGGTTTGCCACGGACTAAAAAGGCCTCGCTGATGGGCGTGAGGAAATATTTTCTTTCTCGCTTTTCCACCAGAGCGAAGGCGATGAGGCTGTCCAGAACGATTCGCGTGGCGCGCGGGACTGTGCCGGCCTCGCGCGCGATCTCTTCGTAAAAACGAAAGCCACGGTGGATCAAAGTGAAGAAATCATATTCGATAGCGGCGTCGAGGATTCGGCTGTTGCCGAAATCCCCGAGCAGGCGCATCAATGGCCGAGGGGAAAGAGCCTCTTTTGAGCCTCGCTGTTGGCTGCTCATGCGCTATAAAGACCTTCCTTGTTGACGAACTGATAGACGCCCTCGAAGAACCAGGCGAAATAGGCCGTGCCTGTGCGCAAACAGTAGTCCAAGCTGAAGCCCGGCCGGGTGTCAGCGCGGCCATCTTCTAAAATCTTCCTTAGCACAAGCCAGTCGAGGTCTCCGTGACCCATCACTCCATCCCCATGAACCTCCAAATCCGCCTCGGAGTGCACCGAGAAGTAAACTATCTGCTTGTCGGTCATATGATAGGCTTTGCGCAGCGCATTGCCGAAGAAGCGCGCCCAGTGCCCGACCCCTTCCTCGACACAGAAAGAGGCCCACCATTCCGCCATGGTCCCTTCATAAAGCGTCCCGCGGTAGTACTCCAGAAAGGCGCGGCATTCGGGGAGCATCTCATACTCGATCATCTCTTCGTCTCTGAGACCGAAGTTTCTTCCCTGCTCCAGGACGATTTGGATATGGCCCGGCGGCTTTGGATGGATCATCTCATCAGCCACGTGCGCTGCGAAGTGGCCCTGGAGTTCAGGATGGCGCTTAAAAAAGGGGAGGTGGCGCTGGTAGGCGCAGCCGTGGAGGTTATTGATCTCCGCGACAAAGCAGTACCAGTTCTGCCAGAAGACCCGGATCGCCTCCATAGGAAGGGTTCCCTGAGCGAGCTCCTTGTGGAAGCGCCCTTTGAAGAGCCACCGGTCCACCAAGCCAAGCATCATCTCTCTCAATTCCGCCACCACCGCCTCAGCCTCTTTGGGCGTGAGTTTTTTGCCAAAATAATCTTTTTTATTTGTTGCGGTCATTCTCCGTCTCCTGAATCGCTGCCAGCGATCAGCTATTCGCCCGTTACACTTTCTTACAACCCTTTAACCTTCTGTTAATATAGCGTGCCTGGGTTCAAGATGTTGTTGGGGTCCACGAGACGCTTGATCTCTTTGACGAAATCATAGAGGTTCGTGAGCCGCTCATAGGGATAAGGTCCTTTGGTGCTCAGCGTAGGCGCGGTCCAGACGACACCCCTCTTATTGCTGAACTCCTGCACCTTGCCCATCCAGCGGCGCAGTTTTGCGATATCCTCCTCATCGTAAGGATTGTAAAAAACAAAGTACTCCTCTTTAATCGCAAGGTCCCTGGTTACGTAGCTGTCATGCTGGGGAGAGTGCTCCGGGTCCCATAGGCCACATTCCCGCTTGGCCGCCTCGTCAAGATCGTACATCTCCCTTAAAAAGGTGATCGGATACATCTTAGAAGTGACGGCGAACATACCTGCATGGCGCACAATCGAGCTGCACCAGCCGTCCGGCCCCATGATGTGAAAGTCGGGCCAGCCATGAAGCCCGTGCTCTTGGGCCCTCGCCCCCATCGCCTTCGCCGCGATCTCCTGGACCTCGACGCCCCCCTGCTCCTCATAGATCTTCCTCATTCTCTTCTCTTTGTAGGCGAGTTCCTCCGAGTCGCGCGCGAAGAGCATGGTCTTCAAGAAAAACCAGGCGTCTTCAGGCATCTTGGTTTTGTCGCAAAGCCCCTCTGCCATGGGCCAGTAGTACTGCCAGCGATCGGTGAAATGGATATCATAAACAATCTCACCCTTGACGAGCTGGAGCATGCTCTCTTGGACGTTTTCAAGCTGATTGCGCCGGAAGGTATAGCAATAATCGTGCAGCCATTCCCTTTTTCCCTCAATGGCGCGAAGGCAAACTCTACTGATGATCCCCAGCGCCCCTGCCGAAAGAGTAAAGAGGCCGAGGAGATCTGGCAGGTGAATCCATTTCTGAAACGGTCCGAAGTCTGTGCCTTGGTTGGCCAAGGCGCCAAGACGCACGACCGTGCCGCCCGGCAGGATCACCTCCAAACCGATTACCAGGTCGGCTATCCAGCCGTAGCGCGTCATGCCGTAGCCGATCCCTCCTTTGGTGACCATGGCGCCGATGACAACCGACGGTCCGTAAGTTCCGTAGTTGGGCAGCATCAATCCGTGCTGCCTCAGAGCGTGGTGAATGGAGTAAACACTGGCTCCTCCTTCAGCGATGACGTGCTGGAGTTTGGGGTTCACCGTAAGGACTTTGTCCATCCCGAGCATGTCCAGGAGAATGCCGCCTTTGAGGGGGGAGCTGATACCCATACCGACGCCGCCTTTCGCGACGATCGGAATCTTGTGCTCATTGGCAAAAGCCAGGATCTCGGCAAGGGAATGGTTGCCGTTCTCATCGGACTCTACGCGGACAATAACATCCGGCAACGCCTTATAGGCGCCGTAGGCGAGCGAGTGTTGATAGTTGATCTTGTCGATCGGATTGGTAGAGACAAAGCGCGGGCCAACGATCTCTTTGAGCTTCGAAACAATGTTGTCCAAGGTAAGCATCATAAGCTCTCAGCACTCAGCCTTCGGCCACCAATCAAATGCTGAAAGCTGACCGCCGAAGGCTACCATGCCGGCTAAATCTGGAAATGGCTTCCGCCGGTGACCAGAACGTTACTTCCCGTTAGCATATCGGCAGCATCGCTGGCGAGGAAGGCAATGGTCCCCGCCACATCTTCAGGGTAGAGATGCTTTCTTAGAGGTCTAGATTGGCGTATTCTTTCTTTGAAATCGTCAGGCATGATCGAGGAGGCGTCGGTCAAGGTAAAGGCCGGAGTGACCACATTGACCGTGATTCCCAGGGGACCCAGCTCGATCGCCATGGTGTTCGCCATGGCTTCCAGAGCCGCTTTTGCCGCGGCGTAAGCCCCCATCCTGGGCAAGGGCTGCTGTGCCAACCGGCTGCTGATCACGACGATCTTCCCCTTCTTCTTTTCGATCATACCCGGGACAGAGGCCTGAGTACAGTTATACAATGCCGAAATCTCTCGCCGGGTTGCCTCGGCAAGCCCGTCCCAAGAAATTTGATGGAGGGGACTGACCTCAAATGGGAAATAAGCATTATTAACGAGGACATCCACCGCTGAAAATTTGTCCCGCACCGCACCTACCATCTCATCGACTTGTTTTTTTTGGGTTACATCGGCCTGAAAAACCATTCCCTCTCCACCTGCCTTTTCGATCTCATCGAGAACGGCCAGGGCGCGATCTCGCCTCTGGTTGTAGTTAATAGCCAGAGAGGCGCCCAATCGGGCCAGCCTCTTCGCAGCGGCCGCGCCAATGCCTCGGCTCGCCCCCGTAATGAGAATAACCTTGCCCGTAAGCGGCCTGTGTCTCTTGTGCTCCATCTTGGTTCCTCGCCGCGTCCTTATATTGCTACGGCGTCTTCGGCAGCGCCCTTTTCGTACTTGGCTGCGTTTTTTTTGAAGGAGAGGAACTTCATGCGGACGTAGGGGGAGGTGTAGCCGTTCAGGATTCTCTCCATCCGCCCGGGCTTGCTATAAAGGGCCTGAAAGGCCCAGCCGGTTAACTCGCCGAGCTGTTGGCGCGTTAGATGCCTCGTCGGCATGATGCAATGCTCCAGGTCGTAGAAGCTCAGGTCCTTGATCTCGACCAGGTTCTCCTTGACGGCCCGCTTATAGATCGGCGAGCCCGGGATTGGGTTGAGGAGTTGGATCATGACGATATCCGGGTCGATCTCATCGACAGCGCGGAATCGCTGGCGGATTTTGGCTTCGTCATCTTCCCAGAAGCCGTTGAGATAAGTGGCAATCGTGGAGATATCATTTTGGCGCAGGTAGCGGATCAATTCCGTCAATTCTTTGACGCCGACTTTCATCGCTCCCTTGCGTGCCTCGGCGATCTCCTCGTCCGTTCCGCCGTCGATGCCGATCAGCACCTGGTATAGCCCGAGCTTGCGCAGGCGGGGAATGAGATCGGCATCGCGGATAAAGTTTTGCGCCCGTCCCAGGCAAAACCAGCTCAGATCGAGTCTTCTCTTTTCCAGCTCCTCCACCAGATCGACCATTTTTTTCCTGTCAGAGTTGAAATCATCGTCCATGAAGGTGAGGGCTTTTACGCCGTATTGCTTGTTTAACAGCTCCATTTCATCCGCGACCTTTTTGCCGCCGCGGGTCCTGTGGGAAGTAAAGTCACGCGGGTTGCGCTGGTCAACCAGCCACCACTCGTAGCAAAAATGGCATGCCCCTTCGCACCCGCGCGAGGTTACGGCCTCGTTGTAATTGGGGATCACAGAATATCCGTAATAGCGATCCATAGGAAAAAGGTCATAGGCGGGCATGGGAAGCTCGTCTAGGTTGGCAATCGTCGCCCTAGGAGGGTTCAGGACAATCTCGCCGCCTTGGCGGTAGACAAGTCCTTTGATCTCGCCGGGCTTCGGAGCGGGGCTCTTGAGCTCTTCTAAAAGCTCCCGCAGGGTGTACTCGTTGTCGCCGAAGACTCCCACGATGGCAAAATCAAGCTGGGGGTTCGCCTGCATGATCTCTCTGGGAATGGCCGTGTACATCAGTCCTCCGCCTACTGTAACCGTCTGCGGCGCGATCTCTTTGATGACCTTCATTGCCTCGTGAAAGCGGTTCAGTTGGGCCGCCCCTCCTGCAGCCGGGATAACGCTGCCGAAGAAGACCACATCAGGCTTTCTCCTGCTTACCTCGTCCAACATCTGGCTGCTGTTGAGACCAAGAGCACGGCAGTCGAGAACTTCCACGTCAGCGCTCTTTTTCTCGCGGATGAAGGCCGCAAGTTGGGTGTAGAGCGAATTGCACGCCAGGTGCCGCTCGCCCCACGGGGCCCAGTTACCCATCGGCGGAGTTATAAAAAGAAGGTTCACGCTATCTCCCTCAAGGTCTAAAATGTTTGTACATAAAATATTTAATAGTGAAGTAATTGTCAAGCATCCATAAATAAAAACGCCGTGCGACATTATATTGAAATCCCGTTGACAGGTTTTCTTCACCCGTAGTATGGGGACAGCATGTCTCCGGTTTAAATCGTCTCCGTAACTCGAAAGGCTTCACAGGGAGCGAGAGGTGATATGAAAATCACGAGAGTTCGCGCGGTCGCGTACCACAAGTTGCAGACCACCACGCCAGGTTGGAAAATATCCTTAGGGGCTCGACGCCCTCACGACACGACGTCCGTCATATTCGTAAGGGTCGATACGGATGAGGGTCTGTGTGGGATTGGAGTTTCAAGTCCGGGCTTGATGGTAGTTAGCGGCGAGACCGAGGCCTACCATCTAGATCTGATCAAGAACGTCTTAGCACCTGCCATAGTCGGGGCGGATCCTTTTGAAATTGAAAGTATTCACCTAAGCCTTGATGCGGCGGCAGCCAAAGCGGAGCGTGCCAAGGCCGGAATTGACCTTGCGCTTTACGACCTCATGGGTAAAGCTCTCAAGGTTCCGGCCAATAAGCTGATCGGGGGGGTGGTTAACGGCTCCGTTCGCGTCACTCGCCTGATGGGGCTTTATGAACCTAAGGAAATGGCGGAGAGAACGAAGGCCATAGTGCAACAGGGTTACTCAGCTCTTAAGTTAAAGGTGGGGACGACTTTAGAGGAAGACGTAGAGCGAGTTCAGAGAGTTCGCGAAGCGGTTGGGCCCGGCGTAATCATAACGATCGACTTCAATCAAGCATGCACCCCCAAGGAAGCTATTGAGCGAATCAACAAAATGGAGCCCTTCCATTTAACTCTTGTGGAGCAACCGGTAAGAAAGGAAGATTTCAAGGGAATGGCATTGGTTAGGCGGCATGTGGGGCCTCTCATCATGGCGGATGAATGTGTCAACACGCCTGCCGAAGCCTTGCGCGTGATCGAAAGCGGGGCGGCAGATGTCATCAGCCTGAAGTTTCCCAAGATGGGCGGATTGTTCAAATGCAGGAAGGTTGCTGCCGTTTGTGAGGCGGCTGACATTCAGTATCTTGTGGGCACTGCACCGGGCAACCGGCTGTCGGGCGCCGCGAATATCCATCTCGCCGCTAGCCTCAAAGGGCTGACTCTCCCTTGCGAGCTCGGGGAGTTTGAGCGCTATCTCAACGACCCGTGCTCAGGATTGGAGATTGAAAACGGCTATCTCAAGCCACCCGAAAAACCGGGGCTTGGCGTAGAGATCGATTTGGCGGAGATCGGATTAGCCGACTAACGGAGCGGCGCCCGCGCCAGAGAGGAAAGTAGAGAAAATGAAAAACTTAGCTCTTACTGTATTGGTGCTTTTGCTTCTACCGTCAGAGGCGTGGGCGCAAAGCCGGAAGCCCGCTTCGATAGCGGAGCTTATCACCTATAGCGGAGCCGATCGGGAGCAGGTGCTTTATGCTGGAGCAAAGGCTGAGGGCAAGGTTGTGTGGTACACCTCTCTGGCGGGCGGCTCCTACAAGGAGATGGTACGGGTCTTCGAGGCCAAGTACCCCGGAGTTACAGTCGAAGCCTTTCGCACAGGCGGGAGCGATCTGACCGTTCGGATGGTGGAGGAGGCTAAGGCGGGGCGCAGGAGTTTCGATGCCTTGGAGACGACGCACGATTCGTTGATGATTTCGCGGGACAACGCTCTTCTTCGCCCTTACTATTCGCCCCATTTAGCCAGGTATCCGGAAGAGGCGAAGGAAAAGGGTGACAGAGGGCTTGTTTTTTGGGCGGCGGATCGGGAGTCTTACCTCGGCTTTGGATACAACAAGACTCGAATATCTCCCGGCGGGGTTCCTAAAGGCTTTGAGGGTCTGTTAAATCCCGAGCTCAAAGGGAAGCTTGGAATAGCGCTCGGGCAGAGTCTGGATCAGGTCATCGGGGCCATGTTGAAGGTCAAAGGTGAACAGTTTGTTAAAAGGCTTAAGTCACAGCAGATTAAGCTCTACACGGTCAGTAGCGCAGCGCTGGTAGACTTGATTGCCTCCGGCGAGGTAGGCGCTTCGCCGCACATTTTTCGCAACCACGCGATGGTTTCAATGGGAAAAGGTTCTCCTGTGAACTGGATACCGATGGAGGTCGTTCCCACGAACACAGGCGCCGTCGCTCTTGCCGCCCAGCCGCCGCGCCCACATGCCGGGCTGCTCTTGGTTGACTTTCTTCTCGGTGATGGGCGAAAAGTGTTGGAGAAGTTTAATTACGGCCACCCTTCCGCCAATTACGGTTTCAAGCGCTGGTATTCAGATGCCGGGATGACGATCGACGAGTACGAGAAAGAGAACGCGAAGTGGGAAAAGCTGGTTAAGGAAATCACCCAGAAGTGAGCATCCATATTGGTGACGAGCCCCGCACGATGGTTGTTTTTTCTGACAGGTCTCGCGCTGGCCTACCTTGTTCTGCCCCCGTTCTTTTTCATCCTCCATACCAGCCTGGTGGTTGATAGGGGACTCCAGGCGGGCCATTTCACCACGCAGCACTTCGCGACTATCCTTGAGTCCCTCTCCGATGTTCAGACCTTGCTCGGTAATTCTCTCATTTTCTCACTTGGCAGCGCGGCCATCGCCCTCCTATACGGAACCCTTCTGGCCTGGCTGGCGGAGCGGACCGACGCCCCATTTCGCACTCTGGCTTACGTTTCGGCGTACGTATCGTTTGCCATCCCAGGCATCATCAAAGTTATTGGTTGGATCGTGATGCTCGGCCCGAAAGCAGGGATCCTCAATACAGCCGTCGTCGCCATTACAGGCGCGCCGCTTTTCGACATTTTCTCCATGGGAGGGATGATCCTGGTAGAGAGCTTTCTCTGGATACCTTTGGTCTTCTTGCTCATGGCCACTCCGTTTCGATCCATGGACCCTTCTCTCGAAGAAGCCGCTACCATCGCGGGGAGCAGCGGCTGGGAGGTTTTTAAGCGGGTGACTCTGCCGCTTGCCTTGCCCAGCGTTCTTGCCGTCTTGATCTTGACTTTTATCCGGTCCCTCGAGGCCTTCGAAATCCCGGCCCTGATCGGCATCCCCGCGGGGATCGAAGTCCTCACGACCAAGATCTATCTGCAAATCAGGGGGGGATTTCTGCCGAAGTACGGCGACGCCAGCGCGTATTCGCTTATCCTCATTATCATCGTAGCCCTGGGGCTTGTCCCTTACTATCGCATCACCAGTAAAACCTACAGGTTCACAACCATCAGCGGCAAGGCGTATCGTCCGCATCGCATCGGCCTGGGACAATGGAAATGGCTTGGTGGTTGCCTTTTGCTCGTTTTGCCTCTTCTGCAGTTTTTCCCGATCATCGCTATAGCCTGGTCTTCCCTCCTGCCGTTCGCTCAAGCTCCGTCCAAAAGCGCGCTTGCATTAATCAGTCTTAATAACTACTGGTCGGTTTTCTCGGACAGCGGCATTCTCCGCTCCGTTGTCAATAGTTTGACGGTCAGCGTGACCGCGGCCTCAGGCGCCATCGCCGTTACCTTTTTTGCTGCCTGGCTGGTTGTGCGCGCTTCGATGCGAGCACGCTGGGTCCTGGATCAACTGGCCATGTTGCCTTTGGTATTTCCGGGGATCGTGATGGGCATCGCCATTTTAAAGATGTACCTGACTATTCCTGTGCCGGTCTACGGAACGATCTGGATTCTTGTTTTGGCTTTTGTCGGACGCTATTTGCCGTATGGGATGCGTTTTAGCCACTCTGCGCTGCTTGGCGTCCACCGTGAGCTCGAAGAAGTTGCTATGGTAAGCGGCGCTAGCTGGCTCCAGATGGTTCGTCACGTTGTGGTTCCTCTGATTCTTCCTGCCTTGTTCGCCGGCTGGATCTATGTCTTCCTCATCACGTTCAAGGAGCTATCCATAGCCCTCCTCCTTTATTCACCTGGCTCACAGGTCGTGGCTGTCACGATTTGGGAACTGTGGGAGAACGGTCATATAGGTGAACTGGCGGCCTTCAGTCTCGTTATTACGGTCGGCACCGTGCTTGTGGGAACCATGTTTCAATTTTTGGCTCGACGTCATGGTCTGCAAGATTGAAATGTGGAGGGCCATTTAAAATCCCACAAAGGTGGGGGGAGTTTGGGTTATACCAAGCCAGAGAAGAACGAACGATGAGAAAGCCGAGCAAGTCATTTCATTTAAGGAGGCCAGATGTCTGGTGAATCTGATCGGCCGGAGTCATCCGGCGCGCTGGCCGGTTTGAGGGTCCTGGACCTGACCGGTCGCATGGGAGGTTACTGCGGCATGCTTCTCGCCAATGTTGGCGCAGACGTTTTTCTCATCGAGCCTCCCGGAGGCCACCCGATGCGACGCGAGGGGCCCTTCAAAGACGACGTGCCCCATCCGGAGGGGAGCCTCTCCTTTGTTGCTTATCACACCAACAAACGTGCCATTGTCCTCGACCTGGAAGTCGAGGAAGGGCGCCAAATATTCCGGGACCTCGTGCGTCACGCTGACGTTCTGATCGAGGACCATCCGCGCGGATATCTGGATCGCATTGGGCTAGCCTACGAGGCCCTTCGACCTATCAACCCCTCCCTGGTGATGACCTCCATCACGGGGTTTGGCCTCTCAGGCCCGCATGGTGATTTTAAAGCCCCGGATATCGTTGCCTTCGCGATGGGTGGTTTGATGGCCCTCTGTGGTCACCCGGGACGGGCGCCGCTGGTTGGCCCTTGTGACATTGCCTGCCATTTAGGCTCCATTCACGCTGCCTTTGGTACTCTCATCGCCCTCTACAACCGGCGGGGCTCCGGCCGTGGGCAACACGTGGAGATTTCTCTCCAGGATGTCCTGGTGGCCGATCCCTTCCTGCGCCTCATTACCCGCTTCAGTGTTACAGGAGAGATCCAGCAGCGTACCGGGCACAGCCAGGGCACGACGGTCGCTGACACCTACAAGTGTAAGGACGGGTATGTACGTGTTTTCGTAAATCAGGCGGACCACTGGAGACGCTTTGTGGAATGGCTGGGTAACCCTCCGGAGCTCATGGACCCGAAGCTGGAGAATGTGCAGAACCGTTTCCCGCTTCGGCCTCTGCTCGACCGGCTCATCGAGGAGCGCACGATTCACTACGAGAAGAAGGCATTTTTCATGGAGCTGCAGTCCCTCCACCTGGCCGTGTCGCCTATCTACTCGCCCGGCGAGTTTTTGCAAGATGAGCAGACTACGTATAGAGGTTACGTGGCCGAGGTGGACCACCCGTACCTGGGGCGGCACCGCTTCCCGGGTGACCCCTACAAGCTTTCGGAAAGCCCGTGGCGCGTGGAACACGGCGCCCCTCTCCTTGGGGAGCGCCAGCAGGCTGCCGCGCGAGAGCTGTCCCGTCCCTCCCCGTGGTTAGAGGAGCCCATGGAGCCCGCTCCGGCACTGGCGGCGAGCCCGCTGCCCTTTGAGGGCGTGCGGGTCGTGACTTTTCCAACCGGCGTGGTTGGCCCATGCCTGACGCGTTTGCTGGCCGATCACGGCGCGGAGGTCATCGCCATCGAGTCCGCCGGGACAGGCCGTCACAGCCCTCGGCGCGGCCAGGGGTTCGAGACGGCCTTCGACGCCGAGAACAACCGCAACAAGAAACGCGTCACCATCAACATGAAAAGTCCCGAAGGGCGGGAGATCGCGAAGCGGCTTATTGCGGTCTCAGACGTGGTGACTGAAAATTTCAGCGCCAGGGTCATGGAGAGCTGGGGGCTCGATTATCCCCAGATGCGTAAGATCCGCCCGGACATCATTATGGCAAGCCTCCAGGCCTTTGGTCACACAGGGCCCCGGCGCGACTACGTAAGCTTCGGCCCTATCCTCATGTGCTTCTCCGGAATGATCTATCTCTGGCGCGACCCGGAGTTGGAGCGGCCAGGCGCCGCCTGCCAGACCGCTTTTCCCGACTACGTCGCTCCGTCCTACGGCGCCCTTGCCATTTTGGTGGCGCTTCACTATCGGGCACGGACCGGCAAAGGCCAGTATATTGATCTCTCTCAGGCCGAAGCTGCCGCCTCGATGCTCGGCCCGGCATACCTGGAGTGGCTCATTAACCATCGCGAGCCCCAGCCGCAGGGCAATTTGAGCCTGCGGGCTGCCCCTCACGGCTGCTATCGCTGCAAAGGGGACGACCGCTGGTGCGTCATCTCCGTCCAGAGCCAGGCGGAATGGCTGCGCTTCTGTCAGGTCGCAGGCCATTCCGGTTGGGCCTCAGACCCCCGCTTCAGCGATCTGGCTGGCCGGATGGCTCACCGGAAGGAACTGGATACCTTGGTCGAGTCGTGGACGACGCAGCTGACGCCACACCAGGTGATGTTGATGCTCCAGCGGGAAGGGGTCGCTGCAGGAGTGGTACAGACAGCGGAGGATCTGTATCGCGATCCCCATCTACGGGAGCGAGGCTTCGCTCGGGAGGTTTACCATCCGCAAGCGGGGTGGATGACGCAGGTAGGGCCGGCGGTGCGGCTATCAGAGAGCCCAGGCTCAGTGAGGCACCAAGCCCATGCCCCCGGCCAGGACAATGAGGCCGTCTTCGGCGGGCTTTTGGGGATGTCCCCGGCAAAAATCAAGCAATTGGTGGAACAAGGGGTGCTGCTCTAACCCCGACTTTTTTATAATCACTTTTGTTATTGACATTGTTTGGGCCTTTTGCTACGGGTTCAGCAGATCCTTGGTCTTGGGCCGAAAGAATCGGGAGGTCAAACCTATGGCCGAACAGAATATGACGGCTGAAGAAGAGGTGCTCCTAGACGTTAGAGTAGCCGAAGCGTCCAGACTCTACAAATTTTACCTCAACCAGGAGAAGAAGATCCTGGGCATCGCCGCGGTATCAGTTTTCCTTACCATCTGGGAATTAGTAGGAGGGGTACTCCAGCTCATCAACCCGATGTTTATGAGCGCCCCTTCGATCATCTGGAAGGCCGCTGTTCAGTTGTTCGTGTCGGGCGAGATTTATAATGATCTCTACGTCAGTGGCGTCGAGTTCGCCTGGGGATATTTCCTTTCGGTTATCTTCGCCGTTCCCTTTGGCATCATGGTAGGTTGGTATAGAAGAATGAGCTACATCTTTGATCCCTTCATCAATGCGATGAACGCCACCCCGCGCGTCGCCCTTTTGCCCCTGGTCATTATCTGGCTGGGTATCGGCATTCTCTCCAAGGTCGGCATTATCTTTCTCGGCGCCGTCTTTCCCATATTGATCAATACGCGCGACGGGGTGAAGACCACACCTTACAGCCTCCTCACTGCCGCCAGGAGCTTCGGCGCTTCAGAATGGCAGATCTTTAAAAGCGTAGTGCTTCCTTCAACCGTTCCTTTTATCCTGACGGGTTTAAGACTGGGAGTCGGGAGGGCCCTGATCGGCGTCATGGTCGGAGAGCTTTATGCCGCTACCGCCGGGATAGGTTTCATGATCACGGTTGCGGGCGCGACCTTCCAGACAGACAAGGTCTTTGTCGGCGTCCTGATCTTTGCCATAACCGGGATGATATCTATGGAGCTGCTGACCAGGCTGGAAAGTAAGTTCGATAAGTGGCGGCCCAAGGTAGGGGCGGCAGCATAGCCTTTCCTTTATATCTAGCTCAAGAGGTGGCTTTCCGGTAGAGGCCGAGGCCACCTCTTTTTTTGGCTTTAAAAACTTGTGTCATTAGCCGATTCCATGCCTTAGTAGAGGGAACTGGGGCGTTCCAGCCATGAAGACCAAAGGCGAAATTGAGGCGGAAATCAGCGACGCCATGGTCCGGTTTGAGATCGAGTATATGGGACGCGGGCCGAAGGAGGCCCGCACCTATATCATTGAGGACATGGTGCTGGTCCGGCTTAAAGGAGTTTTAACCCCGGCGGAACAACAGCTAATTAAGAGCAAGGACGGTATGGAGTTAATCAAGAAGATGCGATCAACCCTCATCGAGAACGCCAAGGCTCACCTCTCTCAAGTGTTAGCTGATATGACTGGAACGAAAGTTCTAGGTCTCCATACGGATATCAGCACGGTTTCCGGTGAACGGGTCATTGTCTTCACCCTAGACCGCGACTTGGAGAAAACCCTGCCGCGCAAGAAAACCTCTTGACTTTAGCCGTCTCTTTTACTAGCGTGGCGTTGGTTTGCAGATAACCCAAGGGGCTGTTTTCCAGCGCAAGAGCAGTCAGTTGGGGCATAGGCCGACTGAGAGGTGGACACACCCGGTCGGCTTTTTTGTTGAATAAAAAGTAAGCGGTAGGCCGGTTAGAAAGTAGCCCTTTTGGGGCGACTAGCTTAGAGGCAGGCCAGCGCAGCCATTTTTGGTTGATGCTGGCCTTTTTGTTTTGGAGGGCACAATGGAAAAGTGGATGCCCATTTTTTGGATTGTTGGAGGTGGTATAGCCCTTTTTGTCCTGCTTTTGTTCATCGAATTTTTGAATGGCAAGATGAAGAAACGCCACCGGTAGCTGTCTTTGATCATTTGTACTGTCTCAAGGGAATGCCGGTCAGAAAGGAGCCTTGACAACACCGATGGTGGGGAGAGGCAGATTTAAGCAAGATCTCTGTCATGCTCTGCGAGAGTTCTTCGCTGAGCGAATGCGCGGACACATGGAAATGGATGTCAAGATTGTTGATGACTTGATTATCCTTCGGTGCAAGGAGGCCCTTTCTCTATCAGAAGTCAATTTAAGTACTCTGAGAGCTGGGCGATTGCTCCTCCAGGAGGTCAACGAGAGGCTGTGCCAAGAGCTTAAGCCTGACGTGGGCAGGCTTCTTCGCGAGATTACAGGCCGGCGTCTCGTTGATATCTGCGTCGGCTTGTTCGCAGCACGGCGGGAGAAGGTCTATCTGTTCACCATGAGCGATAAGGTTAAGCAGTGAACACAGAGCACCCGTGGACCGCAAGCAAGACGCCTTGGAAAAATGGATACCCGTCCTGTTGGTTATTGCCGGTGGAGCGGCATATCTTTGGTCGCTGTTTTCTTATTAAGGGAAAAAGGAGGGTGAAATGAATACATTGAAAACCACTTTCTTAATGGCGCTTTTGACGGTTCTTCTGGTCACAGCCGGTGGGGCGCTGGGAGGTGAAGGGGGCATGGTGATGGCCTTTGTCTTTGCCCTGGTCATGAACGGTGTCAGTTACTGGTTTAGTGACAAGATTGTTCTACGCATGTACGGGGCGAAGGAAATTGGGCCAGACGAAGCCCCGAAGCTCCATCGGATGGTGCAAGAGCTGACGTTGCGGGCGAAAATGGTCATGCCCAAACTCTATCTCATTCCGCAGGAGGCCCCGAATGCATTTGCTACAGGCCGAGATGAGAACCATGCTGCTGTGGCTGTTACAGAAGGTATTCTCCGAATCTTAGATGAAAGGGAGCTGCAGGGCGTGCTGGCCCATGAGCTCTCCCACATAAAGAATCGCGATATCCTCGTTGGGACCATCGCAGCCGCCATGGCCGGGGCCATTTCCATGTTGGCCAATATTGCTCATTGGGGGATGATTTTCGGAGGAAGGGGCAACGATGATCGGGAAGGAGGTCATCCCATCGTTGCCCTGGCCATGATCATTATCGCACCGCTTGCTGCCCTGCTAGTTCAAATGGCCATCTCTCGCAGCCGCGAATTTGGCGCTGACGCTACCGGCGCGGCCATATCTGGTGATCCCTTAAGTCTGGCAAATGCTCTGAGAAAGCTTCAACAAGCCGCCGAACGAGTTCCGATGGAGGCCAACCCTGCCACGGCTCACATGTTTATCGTGAATCCTTTAACGGGCGGCGGCCTTATGACTCTCTTTAGCACCCATCCGCCCATAGAAGAGCGGATCAGGCGGCTTGAGAAGATGGGAAGCGGGAGATCGTGAGGGCGCCAGGCATAGTTATTTTGGTCTACGGGCTTCTTGTGCTTGTTGGCGGAATTGTCGGTTACACCACAGCCGAAAGCATGGCGTCCCTTATAGCCGGTGGGGTGTTTGGGCTTGGGCTCTTGGCCAGTGGTGTGGGGGTGCTTAGAGGCAAAGATATGGGGTTTCTGATGGCCCCCATTTTAACCGTGCTCCTTACCATGTTTTTCGGCTATCGCCTTGTACAAGGCGGCGAGTTCATGCCGTCTGGGCTAATGACGGCTTTGGGCCTTGTGACGGTCATCCTGTATTTTACTTTGCGCCGATAGGCAGATTTTATGACTCCAGACCGATTATTCTTATGGGTTGCCTTC
>JACPSE010000109.1:15554-33781 GCA_016193465.1 Deltaproteobacteria bacterium | reverse complement strand
GTCTACGGGAATACGCTTCTTACTCTCCTGCCGCCTGGGCGATGCGGGTCTTGCCCACCTCAATTAAGCGGTGGACGCCGCCGCGGAACTCGAAATCGACATCCGAGACGACCTGACCGTCGACCTTGACCGCCTTCTGGCCGATGAGCCTCCGCGCCCTTGACAACGGATGCCTTATGCGGGCTTGGCGCGCTCTCTTGATTCGCGGATTGCCTCGAGTATTTCCTTCCGGCTAATTTGTTTGCGCAGACCAGACACATCGAATGGAGAACGGCGAGTGGGAGATTTTGGCACAATGGAATATAAATCTCCTTTGCGACGCCGAATGACAACTTCTTCCTTTTTAGCTTCTTCAAGAATGTCTGCCAGCTTTTCGCGGGCCTTCGAGTATGTGTAGATTTTCATAACTTACTCCACCACCTTTATTCCCAGGCCTCTTGCAATATCACCCATGCGGCCATCAAGGGTAAGAAGAGGCATTTTGTTTTCAACACAGCACTGTAAATAGTAAGCATCGTAGGCATATATATTAAAACGAAACGCCAGCTTCATCGCATCACGTATTCTTACAGGGACCAATCTGACGGCTATTCTCTGCGATATGTCGAACGCCCGAAGAATCTCCCGGTCGTTGAGACGCCCCTTTCTTTTAACAGCGATCAATGCATTGCCGATTTCATAGGGTAAAACTTCCGGCGAAATAACGCTGCATCCGGCGGTTTTCCCAACGATCCACTCACGATCAGTCTCGTTGAGGGCCACGGCAAGGAAAACGCTTGCATCCGAGACAATTTCCATGTTTTACTTGTACAACTCATCTGCAGAATTGTCAATATGTTCAGTCAAAGTCAATCGGGCATGACCTAGCCATCGACCTTGACCGCTTTCTGGCCGATGAGCCTCCGCGCCTCTCCGTTGGACTTGTGGCGGCGGGGTTTTTTCTTTCTTGGCAATCTAACATTTCGACAATTCTGGAAACAGCGAAACGTCGAGACCAAAGGGTCCTGGCAAACCTGTCATGTTTGCTCAATTGCGCAAATCCGCAACTATTAGCGGGAGGGTGAAGCGGAGTCGACGAATTCCGAGGAAAAGGGTGATTCTGTTTTTTTGGACCTCTTGCTGAAATTTCCACGTTTTCGCAATTGCGAAAGTGAGAAAGTATCCGATTCTGTTGTCAGCCGATGCGTTTAGCACAGCAGGAGGTCACAGCAGAAGCAGCAGAAGGGTCAGGTCTTGTTTCTTGTATCAAGGCCTGCTTGCCAATCGGCTCAGCGCAGCGTCATGGCCCGGTCAGACTTGAGTAACCTCCCTAATTTCTCCCCCGCTCCGATCAAAAGCAAAAAGCCCGGATGGGGAAACCCAAGCCGGGTTAACATAAAGCAATTCCTGATCCAAGCTGGTCGAATGACCCCATCGAAACCTATGGGCTCAATAATTGAGGCTTTTTTATTCCAATTGTCGGGCAGCCGTCAAGCGGAAAAAATGGCCTTTCACTCGCTAGCGGCCTGGGCGATGCGGGTTTTGCCTACCTCCACGAGACGGTGAACTCCCCCCCTGGAACTCGAAATCTACGTCCGAGACGATTTGACCATCAACTTTGACCGCCTTCTGGCCGATGAGCCTGCGCGCCTCGCCTTTGGACTTGGCAAAATTTCCGTTTCTCGCACTTGAATTCAGTCTCCCAGACTCAACTTCCACGTTTTCTCAATTGCGAAAGTGAGAAAGTATCCGATCCTGCTGTCAACCGGTGCGGTTAGCGCTGAACCACGGAGGCGATCTTCACAAAGCCGGAAAGGGCGTCGAGAACCTTGCGCGCCTCGTGCGGATGCTTGAGCCTGTATCGGGCCTGCCTTCCCTCGGTATCATACCGCACCACGTCAGCAAGCCTCAATGCCGCCAGAACATTACTGATCCGCAACACGCTCCAGCCAACGGCTTTGGCGATTTCGCTGGGGCTCATCTGCCTGCTTTCCGCCAACAGATGAACGACCGCGAAGGCTACGGGGTTTCCCAGCAGCCGACACACCCGCGATTGCCTGTAGCTTCTTTCTTCCACGAGAGATGTTTAGCACGTTTTCGCAATTGCGAAAATGAGAAAATGTCCCGTGGTTTTCGCTAGGTCAATGTTGGAGGGTCTAGGGAGTACCCACTTCCTTGAAACTCCCCGGCAAAGCGGCATCAATGGCTTGTTTGACTGCCACAGCAGCCTTTTGAATGCGAGGCCAACTAGTGGATGACAGCACGACGATGGCGATTCTCAGCCCACCCAAGTTTTGTTGGTCGCGGAGGTTCTTGTCGGTGGTGACAAAAACCTCAAAACCCTCTTGCTCTGCTGCTGCCAGCAGGTCGCCGTTGCTCAGGGGACTCCAGCCACGCTCAAAAGCGGTTTCCACTTGACGAGAGGTTAGGATCTGGCGCAGGGGTACTGGCGTCCCCTGGTCGAAGAGAATGCGCACTTAGGCGACCTGAGGTAAAGCCAAGCTCTTGGCTGCGTGGTCGAGAACTGCACGCACCTGCTCGATGGTGACACCCGGGAACCACTCCACAAACTGAGTAATCTGGACCCCATCTTCGAGGTTCTCAAAGAGAGCTGAGACCGGGACACGCGTGCCACGAAACACCCATGCGCCGCTTACGCGCTGTGGGTCACGCTCGACCGCTGGGCAAAAAGACCAATCTAACATGACATTATCCTAGCGCCGGTATCGCAACGATTCAAGGGTCACAGCCCAGACTCAAACTTCTGCGACTCAACAATTTAGCGAAGTAAAGATATAGCACTTTCAAGGGGTCAGGAGTAAGATTTGAGTGTTTGGCAAGCTCATCAGTCCGCCAGAGAGAAACGGGCAAAAATCCACTCACGCCCCGTCCGACGCCTGGGCGATGCGGGTCTTCCCGACCTCCACGAGACGGTGCACGCCTCCCCGAAACTCGAAATCGACATCCGAGACGATCTGGCCGTCGACTTTGACCGCCTTCTGGCCGATGAGTCTTCGGGCCTCGCCTTTGGACTTGGCAAATTGAAGATCAACGAGCAATTGACAAATCCAGATCCGATCGGGCGGGGAAAATTGCTTGCTCACTCCCCTCGGAACAGAACGTTTTTGGTATCTGGTCTCAAAATAATCCTGCGCCGATGCCGCGGCAACCGGACCACGGAAGCGGGAAACGATCTCATAGGCGAGTGACTTTTTAAAATCCATGGGATGAACCGATCCGTGAGCGACTTGGTCACGAGTTTTCCTGACCTCTTCAAGGTCCCGATCGCTTAACAGCTCTGCGTAGCGCCACATCAGCTCGTCGGAGATCGACATCATCTTGCCGAAAATATCTTCGGGAGCTTCGTTTATGCCGATGTAATTATTTAATGACTTGCTCATCTTGTTGACGCCGTCCGTCCCCTCGAGTAACGGCATGGTCAACACCACCTGGGGCTCCTGGCCGTACCCGCGCTGAAGCTCCCTGCCGACGAGCAGATTGAAGCGCTGGTCGGTCCCGCCCAACTCGACGTCGGCCTTGAGCACCACCGAGTCATAACCCTGGATCAGCGGATAGAGGAACTCATGAATGCTGATCGTCTGCTGTTTCTGGTAGCGCTGCTTAAAATCCTCCCGCTCGAGCATCCGCGCCACCGTATATCTAGCGCTCAACTCGACGAGCGCGGCGGCGTCCATTTTCTTCATCCACCGACTGTTGAAATCAATAACCGTCTTCTTAGGATCAAGGATCTTGAAAATCTGCTCCTTATAGGTCTCCGCATTCTTTAGAACTTCAGCCCGGCCAAGTTGCTTCCGAGTTTCAGATTTCCCTGAAGGGTCGCCGATCATGCCGGTAAAATCCCCGATCAGGAAAATCACTTCGTGACCGAGATCCTGAAATTGCTTCATCTTCTGGATCAGCACCGTATGGCCCAGATGGAGGTCCGGCGCCGTCGGGTCAAACCCCGCCTTTATCCGTAGGGACTTTCCCCGCTTGAGCTTTTTCAGAAGCTCCTCCTCGAGAAGGATCTCCACGGCTCCCCGCTTGATAACCCGCAACTGCTCTTGAGGATCTACCTTCATACGTCCAAACTCTTCCAGGGAACGCGGATACGGCGGATATCCAGAGCCCTGCCTGAATTCTCGTCCACCTCCAGGACAATCCCCTGGAGAGCCACATTCTGCTTGGCGACATCAAACGAGCGGGGCAGCTGGCTCAAAAAACCTTGAATCACGATTTCTCTCTCAATCCCTATGACCGAATCCATGGGGCCACACATGCCGAGGTCTGTAATGTAAGCCGTGCCCTTGGGAAGAATCCGCTCATCGGCCGTCTGAACATGAGTATGGGTTCCAAAAACCACAGATACCCTCCCATCCAAAAACCATCCCATAGCGTTTTTCTCCGAGGTCGCCTCTGCGTGCATATCGACGATCACCACACTGGCAAGATGGCCGTGTTCCTTTAGGATAGCATCCACACAGCGAAAGGGGTCGTCGAGATTGCCGGGCATGAAGACCCTTCCCTGCAAGTTAACAATGAGAGCGCGTTGCCCGCTCTGGCCCTGCCATTCCACCCAGCCGCGGCCCGGCGCCCCGTTGGGATAGTTTGCCGGCCGAATTAGACAGGGACGGGTCTCCAGGTAGGAATAGATCTCTTTCTTTTTCCAGATGTGGTTTCCCGAGGTGAGAACATGGACGCCTGCCGTGAAGAGTTCCTCGGCACTCTTCACATCCACGCCCATGCCTCCCGCTGCGTTCTCTGCATTGGCGATCACCAGATCAATCTTCTCAGCCTTCACCAAGGACGGGACCATATCCCGGATCGCCCTGCGCCCCGGACGTCCCACCACATCACCTAAAATAAGAACACGCATAACTGAAAAGTTTTTAGTTGTTAGTTTTTAGTTTTGAGTTAACCCCGTTCTTCCAACTCAAAACTCACCACTCAAAACTCAAAACTGCTTTATCTGGCGTACTCTACCGATCGCACTTCCCGGATCACAGTCACTTTGATCTGGCCGGGATAGGTCATTTCGCTCTCGATCTTGCGTGCGACCTCGCGAGCCATCAGCGCAGCTTCCTGATCCGAGACAAGGTCATGCTGCACGATGATCCGGATCTCCCTGCCGGCCTGGACCGCGTACGACTTCTCCACACCCTTGAAAGAATTCGTTATCCGTTCCAGCTCCTCCAGCCGCCGCACGTACGTCTCCAGCATCTCCCGGCGCGCCCCGGGACGCGCTCCAGAGAGGGCATCTGCGGCATCCACCAGGGGCGCCAGGATCGTCTCAGCTTTCACGTCTTCGTGGTGCGCCGCGATCGCGTTGACGATCTTGGGAGACTCCCCATATTTGCGTGCCAGCTCTGCCCCGATGATAGCATGGGACCCTTCCACCTCATGATCCACCGCTTTGCCGATGTCATGCAGCAAGGCGGCGCGCCGCGCCTGCTTCTCGTTCAACCCCAACTCCGCGGCCATCATGCCGCAAATGAAGGACGCCTCAATAGAATGCAGCAGCACATTCTGCGCGTAGCTATAACGGAATTTGAGCCGTCCGAGGAGCTTCACGAGCTCAGGATGAATACCGTGCACTCCAACGTCAAATATAGCCTTTTGTCCTGCTTCCCGGATCGCTTCTTCCACTTCTTGCTCCGCCTTGCGCACCACCTCCTCGATCCTCCCTGGATGGATACGCCCATCGGAAATGAGCTTCTCCAGCGATAGCCGCGCTATTTCACGACGGATAGGATTATGTCCCGAAATAATCACTGACTCCGGCGTATCATCGACGATCAGGTCGATTCCCGTGGCCGCCTCTAGGGCGCGGATATTGCGCCCTTCCCGACCGATGATCCTCCCTTTTAGATCGTCGCTGGGTAAAGGTACGACCGTGACCGTCCGCTCCGCGACAAAATCGCCCGCCAATCTCTCGATTGCCAGGGCCACGATTTTTTGTCCCTTGCGGACAGCTTCCTCTTTGGCCTCTTCTTCGATGATGCGTATCCGTTTGGCCGACTCGTGCTTGGCCTCCTCGACCATCTGGTCGATCAGACTCTTTTTCGCCTCTTCCCGCGTCATTCCCGCGACGTGCTCCAACTGCCGCTTCGCTTCGTCGCCCAAACGGGCGCATTCCGCCGCCTTCTCTTCGACTGACTTTTCTCTCGCTTTGACCGATGCCTCGCGCCGGCCCAGTTCAGCCTCACGCTTCTCAATCGTCTCGATTCGCTTATCGAGATTCTCCTCTTTGTTGATCAGCCTCTTCTCTAATGCTTGCAGCTCCCTGCGGGCCTCGCGAACCTCCTTCTCAAAATCCACTTTGGCCTGTAAGACGCTATCTCGGGCCTGTATCTCCGCTTCTTTTTTAATCGCATTGGCCTCTTTCTTTGCCTCCTCGATGATTCGGGCCGCAGTACTCTGCGCCAGCTCCATCTGGCTCTGGCGTTGCTTGCGCCGCAACCACGCGACACCCAGAGCTAACAGAAGTCCCACCAAGAATCCGGCAATTCCAACCAGCATATTGAGTTCCAACGATAACACCCCCTTTGCACCTGAATAGATTTAGGGAATCGGGCCCGACGGGGATTGAGTATCCCCGCAGGCAATGATTCTCTTCTCAGTAATGATGTGATGCACTTTTAGATCCCACCTCTCAGCCGGTACCCCATCCACAATCTGGAATTCAAAGGCTAGGGCCACCAAAGTCACCCTTTCTCCCAACAACGCCAACGCTCGGTCATACCAGCCCTGGCCTCTCCCCAGGCGATTTCCTTGAAGATCGAAAGCCACACCGGGGACAAATACCACCAATCGTTCCTGATCTTCCTTTGTTATGATTTTTCCGCCTGTCGGCTCGAGGATACCATAACACCCGGGCTTCAATTCCTCCGTCGATTCCACGCGAACCAAAGCCAAATCCTGCCCGCTTCCTAGCTTAGGGTAGAAGAGCTTCTTCCGGGACTGCAAAGCATGATCACGGATTTCCTCCGTGGCCACCTCGTTCCCAATAGGGCTATAAAGCGCGACCGAGCGACAAAGAAGATAGGGAGAAAAATTAAGGACCCTCTGTTGAATCAGGTGGCTCCAAAACCTGAGCTCAGAGGGAGCGAGAGAGTCGCGTCGCCGAAGAGCCGTAGCGCGTAGTGTTTGCTTTTTCTCCCCCATAAACCGCCGCACCGGTAAGCCTCTCGATGGTGGGGAGAGAGACGGTGAAAATGGGGATAGGAAGGCGACTGCTAAAGCCTGATCTACATCAGCGGGTCGCGAATGCCCCCGCCTTCGCTCCTCGGAGAAGGAGCCCGCTGCCAATTACTACGACCGACGCTAAGCAAAATTCCGGTGCCAATCTCCGAGCCAATTATAGTGGGTTGCCAATACCTTCTTAAGTCCACAGATGCGAAAACCAATAGATCAGAGCCTTCCTTGAAAACTAATTCCCCAAACCTTCATCCTTCCACCCCCCCCTTTATTCGGGTTTCCCCCGCTTTGTGCCGTGTCAGGCGATCAACTTGAACCTGGTAAACCAGGTGGACGCCATATTACCGTTTGGGTCTTCCCCCCGGCTGGGGGCATGACGGCCGCGGCAAGGGACAGCTTCCCTTCTCTCTTTGTTGGTTCTAAGTTGCCTCAACTGATCACGGACACAGCAGGGGAAAAGGATCACCTAAAGTTATTTAGCCCTCCTCAGTTAAAGTGGTCGAAAGTCTCTTGGACAAATGATTCAACCTCTGTAATATCGCGTCATAATTATCTTTTAATCGCTGGTACTCATCGGCAATATTGAGCGCCGCCAGCATAGCCACGCTCGACTTGGCAACGGGCCGCGTCGTCTTCATGACTTCTTGCATCTTCCCATCGACGTATCCGGCCACCTTGCGCACGTAACTCTCGTCTGCGTCGCTGCGGACGGTAAATTTTTCTCCCATGATCTCTACATCCACAGCCTTTTTCATAAGGCCTCTGCCGGCTTAAGGAAGATCCAAACGGTCGAAATGGCCCAAAATCTTTTCCAGCTTCTCGCGAATCTCGCTCCGCTCCCGCTCATACTGGCGGAGCTGACCTTTCAACTGGTGCGATTCACCCTCTTTTTGCTGCAACCGTTTTTCCGCCAGCTCTTTTTCCTTCTTTACCTTCTCGTGCCTTTCCAGCAGTTGATTGATCCTCGCCTCTAGCTGTTCGAGATTGTCGAGAGCCATGAATCTACAATGCCAGAAATTTCATGTTTAAGTTTAGATTTAACGCTGATCTTTGTCAAGCTGATTCTTAGGCGATCCTCTGCCGAGAAAATTTGTTGTTATCCGGTAAAAACGTTGTAAAATAGGTTAGTTTTGTCCCAGTGAAAAAGATACGACAGGTTAAGATTTTTCTCGTTTGCTTTGTCCCTTTTTCCCTTCTCCTTTCCGTCCTTTTATCCTGCGTCTTGCCCCCAAGTCACTCCCGGCCGGGCGATGCCGAGCACCTGACCATTCTTTACTCGAATGATCTTCACGGCCAATTAGAGCCGTTTAGCGCGGACGAAGGAAAGATGGTGGGTGGGGCCGCTCGCTTGGCCACCCTCGTGGAACGCATACGCGCGGAGAACGGGCGCCTTGGACGCCACACGCTCTTTTTGGTGGCCGGTGACCTCTTCTTAGGTTCGTCCCTCTCTGCCCTTTATAAAGGAGAGGGAGAGCTTAAGTTTCTGAACCGGGTCCGTCCTGATGCTATGACTTTGGGAAACCACGAGTTTGACTTCGGCATGCAAGTTCTCCTGGAAAGAGTCCGGCAAGCTGCGTTCCCGGTAGTGAGCGCCAACATCTATCGCGGTCAAGAGAGACTTTTTCCCCCGGTTGTATTTAAAGATTTGGGCGGCCGCCTTCGGGTGGGAATCCTGGGCTTGATAACACCGGACACCGCTCAGCTTGCGCATCCCAACAACATTGCAGGAATCACTTTCAGCGATCCGGTAGCGGAAGCAAATAAACTCGCCGTGGAGATCAGGCGCGGGAGCGACATCTTCATCGGCCTCACGCATACCGGCGTGGAGATCGATAAGAGGCTCGCCCGGGAGGTCCGGGGTCTCGATGTGATCATCGGGGGTCACGACCACATCGCTCTGCCCGACCCTCTCAAGATTGGAGAAGTGTGGATCTGTCAGGCGCAAAACCGAGGCCTCTTTCTCGGTCGCCTCGACCTCAAAATCGAGGGAAAAAAGGCCGTAAAAGTTGGCGGCACGCTCATCCCTGTCACAGAGGAGTTGGAGGAGGATCGAGAGGTAAAAGCAATGGTCTCCTCTTATCGCAGCAAATTCGAGCATAAACTCAAGGAGATCGTGGGCAAGACAAGGGTACGCCTAGTCGGTGAGCCGGAAAAGATAAGGCGGATGGAAACCAACCTGGGAAACCTGGTGGCCGATGTCATGCGCAAGGCTGGGCTTACGGACATCGCCCTGGTCAACGGAGGGAGCATACGGGGAAGCATCGAGGAAGGAGCCATCACGCTGGAAGATATCTGGCGCGTTTTTCCCTACGACAGTCAAGCCGCCCGCGTGGAGCTGACCGGTAGCCAGATCAAGGACGTTCTCAATCACTCCGTAAGTTTGGGCCCAGGTCTTAGCGGGGGATTTCTTCAACTCTCCGGACTTAGCCTTGTCATCGGGCCATCCGGACCTACTGATATCCGCATTCAAGGCAACCCACTGCAGCGGGACCGTTATTACAGCATTGCCATCACCGACTTTATGCTCGCTGGAGGAGACGGCTACAGCCACTTTCAAAAGGGCAGGAATCGCCTTTTACAGCCCTTTCTCGTGCGCGACCTGATCCTGGACTATCTAAAGGAAAACAAAGAGATTTCTCATGTTGTGGAGGGCAGGATCAGGCGCCAACCATAAGCGCTGAATCTCAGTTTAGTAAACCTTCTAACCCCAGAGACGTCTAACGGGTTAAAGGCTGAAAAAAAAGGAGGGTTTTATGGACAGATTCAGAACAGTGGTTTTGGGAGGTTTTATCGCCGGCTCCCTGCTGATTTTGGCCGGGCCGGTGGCCGCAGAGGTGCGACATGATCGGCGTGAACTGCGACATGATCGCGGGGAGATACGCAACGATCGGAAAGAAGTCCGCCACGACCGGAAGGAATTACATCAGGATGTTCGCGAGCTACGACAGGACAAAAGGAGTGGTGCCAGCCGACGGGAAATTGCCCACGACAGAAAGGAGATCCGGGGGAACGTAAAGGAACTCAGAGGAGATCGAAGGGAGCTCGGACAAGACCTGCGTGAACGGCGACAGGATCGACGTGAGCTTTGGCGCGACCGGCACAGCCGCTTCCCAGGGAAAGGACAGTACACGAGAAGCGGAGAGATCCGCCGCGACGCCCGGGAGATTCGCGGCGACCGAAAGGAGATCCGTGACGACAGGAGAGAAATTCTGGGAGATCGGAGAGAATTGCGGCAGGATGTTAAGGAACTGCGAAACGATCGCCTAGAGCTGCGTAAGGACATTCGCAGCGGCGCAAGCAAGGAGGAGATTGCCCGAGACCGGCAGGAGATCCGTGACGATCTGAAGGAGATCGCTGGAGACAAGAAGGAGTTGCGACAGGACTATCAGGAGCTTGAGCGGGATCGGCGCGAACTCTACCAGGACCGTCGCGAACTGCGCCATGATCTCAAAGAAGGGGTTTCAGGGAACTAACTCTTAGGCCTACGGCCTGTCCGTCAGGAGACTGGCGGACAGGCCTGCTGGCTTCATCCCCTTACTTTTACAGGCCAACTGATTCTTCCATGACGACGAGCCGACCTGCAGAGTTCGGGGATGAAGAGCTTGTAATCCTGGCCCAGAAAGGTCAGAGCGAAGCATTCGAGGTACTGGTGGAACGTTACAAACAAAAGGCCTACCGCATCGCGTTCGACTTCACGCGGGACCGCGAAGAGGCCAAAGATCTTTCCCAGGAGGCACTCTTGCGGGCCTTTACCCACCTGCAGAGTTTCGATCTGCGGGCGGGCTTTTATACCTGGTTTTACCGTATTCTGGTGAACCTCTGTCTGGACTACCGCCGGCGCAGGGGACGGATCGCATGGGAGTCGTTTGACGAAAAAACCCACATGGCCGACGGGCAGAGCGAGACGGCGGGCGCAAGCTCTTCCCCTGATCGAGAGGCGATGAGCGGCGAAATATCCCGTCGGGTAGGAGAAGCCTTACAGGCATTGCCCGCGAAGCAACGCACGGCCTTTATTCTGAAAAACCACCAAGGGCTCTCGATCCAAGAGATAGCCAGGGTAATGCAGGCCGCTGAGGGGACCGTTAAGGTGCACCTTCACCGCGCTGCAATGACTTTGCGGCAGAGGTTGGCAGAACTTGTTTAGGAGAAGAACGTTATATGGTTCACCGTGACCATGCACTTCGGGGGGGCTGTAAAGAGTTCGAGGAGGAACTGGTCCTTTACTATTACGGCGAGTGCGCGCCGGCGGAACGGAGCAGGGTGGAGAAACACATCGAGACTTGCAGACCGTGCCAGCAACTTCTGGCAGATCTCGGCCATCTCCTTCCCCTGACTATTAAGCCGGATGAGCCGCCTCAGATTTTCTGGGAAAGCTATTCCAGGGAGATAAGGAGTAAGCTCGCAACGGCGCAGCAAAGAAGTGGCTGGTGGAGAGATCTCGCCTCTATTTTCCGTCCCTGGCCGGTACCGGCGCTGGCAACAGCGTTGGTCTTCATCCTGGCGCTGACCCTGACCTTTGGCAAAAAAGTTTGGCGCGCGCCGGACCTTCCACCCGAGGAAGAAGGGATGATGGAGATCCTGCCTATGGCGGAGAACCTGGAGTTTTTCAAAGCCATGGAGTTGCTGGACTCTTTGGATTTTCTCGAAGCCGGCGGAGGTCCGGGTAGCGGCGCTGCTTGAGAGGGAGAAGAAAAGTGAGGAGGGTCGCATGGATTTTCTTTCTGCTGCTTTTTTACTCCTACTGTTTCGCCGGCACCAAACAGGAGGAGCTGCCGGACCGGGAGGTGCTGAAGCTCATGGAGCTCCTGAGGGACTGGGACATGATCAAGAACCTCGACCTGATGAGGCAAATGGACCAATTAGAGCCGATGGCAGAGCCTGGGACGGAGCCGGCCTCTCAGGGCAGCCAGCGACGAAATACAAAGGACAGACAAAAGTGAAGCAGGTCATTCGGCACATAGCTCTTTTCTTCTTCTTATCCCTCCCTTTGGTCGCCTGGGCCCAGGGGGGCCCGGACGACGAGAAAGCGGCCCTGGAGCGCTGGCGCCAGATGAGCCCCCGGGAAAAACAGGAACTCAGAGAGCGCTACGAGCGCTGGAAGTCTCTTTCCCCTGATGAAAAGAGCCAGCTCAGAAAGAAACTGGACACTTGGCAGAAGCTCCAGCCGGAAGAGAAGGCTGCGATCCGAAGAAACTTCCAGCGCTGGCGAAATCTCACGCCGGAACAACAGGAGCGCTTACGCCAACGCTGGCAGCGCTGGCGCGAGATGCCGCCCGAGCGGCGCGAACTGCTCAAGCAGCGCTTGGAAGGGCTGCGCCAGCTTCCGCCGGAGGAGCGGCGTCAACTGCTGGAAAAGTTTAAGGAGCGGCAGCGACTTTCTCCCGAGGAGAAGAATAACTTACGAAAGCAGCGGAGAGAGAGGCAGCAGCAACGGCAGAAAGCGCGGGAGTAGACCGTGAGCACGGGACTGACGCAGGGACAAAAGATCACCCATCTCCTGAGTCGCACCAGCTTCGGAGCGACTCCAGAGGAGGCGGACAGGGTCATGCGCGCGGGGAGCTCGGCATACCTGGAAGAGCAGCTCCAACCGGAAAGGATCGCGGACCGCCTGGTGGAAGAGAGGCTCAAAGAGCTGAAAACGGTCCGGCTGAGCAGCAAGGAGCTCTTCGAGCTCTATCCGCCGCCCAATCAAGCCAAGAAGCAAGGGATCACGATCTCCTCCCGGATGCAGGGACCGAGGTACGTGATCTTCGAGCTGCAGCAGGCACGGCTCCTGCGCGCAGTCTATAGCCAAAGACAGCTCTACGAAATCATGGTCGACTTCTGGAGCAATCACTTCAACGTCTTCGCCGCCAAGGGGGCTGACAGGTGGCTGGTAACTTCCTACGATCGGGATACCATCCGCCCGCACGCTTTCGGAAAGTTCAAAGATCTCCTGCTCGCCACGGCGCAAAGCCCGGCCATGCTCTTCTATTTGGACAACTGGCTGAGCGTGAGTCCGGAGCTGGCGATAAGATCACGGAGCGCCAGCGGGAACCCGTCGATAAGGCGGGGAATCAACGAGAATTACGCCCGCGAGCTTATGGAGCTTCATACCCTCGGAGTCGACGGCGGCTATACCCAGAAGGATGTGGAGGAGGTAGCGCGCTGCTTTACCGGCTGGACGATCCGGCGTCCTAGGGGCGAGGCGGAGTTCCAGTTCAATTCGAGGCTCCATGATCGCGGCGAGAAGGTAGTCCTTGGCACCAAAATCTCCGCAGGCGAAGGAATCGAAGACGGCATGCAGGTGATCGACCTGCTGGCGCGCCACCCGGCGACCGCCCGCTTTATCGCGACCAAACTTGCTCGACGCTTCGTCGCGGACGACCCTCCCGCCTCGCTTATAAAACAGACCGCAGACGCATTTCAGCGGAGCGACGGCGATATCAGATCGGTGCTGCGCGCGATCGTGAGCGCGCCGGAGTTTTATTCAACCGACGCCTACCGGGCCAAGGTTAAAAAACCGCTTGAGTTTGTCGCCAGCGCGCTGCGCGCCGTTGATGCCGAAACCGACGGCGGCCCGCCGGTGCTCCGTTACCTTGCCCGGATGGGAGAGCCCCTTTTTCTTTCCCAGCCTCCGACCGGCTATCCGGACGTGGGTTCATCTTGGATCAGTCCGGACACGCTCCTTACCCGGATAAACTTCGCTCTCGACCTCACCGCAAACCGGATTCGCGGCACCCAGGCGAGGCGCAACGTGGACCCCCTTGTTTTAGCTGGACCCGAATTTCACAGGAGGTAAAAATGACCTTCTCGCGCCGGATTTTTATCAAGAATGCGGGTCTAGGACTCCTGGCCCTGGGGCTGCCCCCCGCGTTTGTCCTTCGCGCCGCGCAAGGAGAGGAGAAAAATCGCGGCAAGATCTTAGTGGTCGTCTTCCAGCGCGGCGGGATGGATGGCCTCAATGCCGTGATTCCTTTCAGGGAGAAGGGCTACTACTCCTTGCGTCCCAGCATCGCCATCGCCGAGCCGGCGTCAGGCGACGAGAGAGCCGTTGACCTGGACGGTTTTTACGCCCTCCACCCTGCGCTCGCTCCGCTGAAGGGGCTGTTCGACCAGGGCCGCCTTGCGATCATTCACGCGGCTGGCTCCCCTGACAACACCCGCTCCCACTTCGACGCGCAGGACTACATGGAGATCGGCACTCCCGGAGTAAAGAATACGCCCGACGGCTGGCTGAACCGTTGCCTGGCAAGGGGCCATCAGGATCTGACCCCCTTCCGGGCCGTCGCGCTCACCTCTAGACTGCCGCGCATCCTTGCAGGGAGCACCCCTGCGCTTACCATGACCGCTGCCGAGGAATTCCGTCTGCGCAACGAATCTTTCGCTGCGGCGCTGCAGAGACTCTACGCCACCGCGCAAGACCCGTTTCTTCAGCAGGGCAGCAGGAGTCTTTTTGACGGAATGGAAGTCATGAAGCAGGTCGCGGCCAGCGTACCCTCGGCAACGGGGGGCTATCCCGCGGGCCGCTTCGGGGGCTCTTTGAGAGAGATCAGCCGGCTCATCAAAGCCAATGTAGGTCTGGAAATAGCCTTCGCCGAGATCGAGGGATGGGACACTCACGCCAATCAAGGGGGAGCCTCGGGAATTATGGCGAACCGGCTGAAGGAGCTGGCTGAAGGGCTCTCGGCATTTTATCGAGACCTCGGAGATCGAATGGAGGACGTGGTGTTGATCACGCTCTCGGAGTTCGGCCGGACCGTCAGGGAAAACGGCAACCGGGGCACGGACCACGGACATGCGAATGTAATGTTTGTGCTCGGAGGGAGAGTGAAAGGCGGCATCGTCTACGGCCGCTGGCCCGGCCTGGAGCCTGAAGTCCTCTACGAAGGGCGCGATCTCGATCTCACCACGGATTTCCGTGCGGTGTGCGGAGAGATCCTCTCGCGCCACATGGGACAGAAAAATCTAAGCAAAGTCTTTCCGGGGTACAAGTTTCCCTCGCGGCCTCCGGGACTTATCGCTTAACCGATGTAGGCATAGCTATCGTGCAAACAACCAAGAAGGAGGTGGAAAAAATGACTAGGAAACAGATTGCAGCCGTTTTTGGCGGCTTGATTCTAGCGTCACTGCTGGCAAGTCCTGCGCCAGCCAATCAGGGATTTCGTCACGGCGATGGAAAAGGTCGAGGCCATCTCTGGTCTGCGTTACAGCTATCCGACGATCAAAAAGCGCAGATTAAAGACATCTTCGCCAACAGCCGTGAGAGCATTCGCCCCCTGCACCAGCAGCTTCAGGAAAAACGCGCGGCTTTGAGAGAGGCCACGGCGGCCAGTTCCTTTGACGAAGAGCGCGTAAGATCTCTGGCCCAAGAACTGTCGAGCGTTGAAACGGAGATGATAGTCCAGCGAGCTAGGCTGATGAATGAAGCGCTTGGCGTATTGACCTCGGAACAGAGGGCAAAGCTTGAAGAGCTGCGCCAGCAAAGGCAGCAGCGGTTTAGGGAGCGGAGGGAGCGGCGCCACTCCGACCCTGACAAGCAACAAGGCTAGCTTTTATGATTCTCTGAGGCGACGTTTTGGTAGAGCCCCTGAGCAGCCACCTCAGCCCATTTCCCCGCCATGAGATCAGCCATCGCAGGTCCGAGGCTGGAGATGGGAACTCGAATCTGCTGCATGGTGTCGCGGTCGCGGATAGTGACCTTCTCATCGGCCAGACTCTTTCCGTCTCCTACGGTCTGGACATCCACGGTCACGCAGAAAGGGGTGCCGATCTCGTCCTGGCGGCGGTATAGCCGGCCGATTGCAGCGGTATCGTCGTAAACGGAGTGCCAGCGCTTGCGTAAATCGGCGCAGATTTTCTTAGCGGTCTCGACAATCTGACTGTTTTTCTTGAGCAGCGGCAGAACCGCGATCTTGATAGGCGCGAGTTCCGGGTGAAACTTAAGCACCACGCGCTTTTCCCCCCTCACCTCTTCCTGGTAGTAGGCATCAATGAGAAAAGCCAAAGCAGAACGGTCTGCGCCGGCAGACGGTTCGATGACGTACGGAACGACTCGCTCCTTGGTCTCCTCGTCAAAGTAGTCCAGGGTTTTACCGCTGAACTGCGAATGCTGCTTCAGGTCGTAGTCCGTCCGGTTTGCGATGCCTTCTAGCTCACTCCATCCCATCGGAAAGAGATACTCGATGTCCACGCAGCGCTTGGCATAGTGGGCAAGCTCGTCCTTTTCGTGCTCGCGCAGGCGGATGTTTTCTTTCCGGATACCGCATCTCTGGTACCACGCGAAACGCTCATCGATCCACCGCTGGTGCCAGTCCTCATCGTCCCCCGGCATTACGAAGTACTCTATCTCCATCTGCTCGAACTCCCGCGTTCGGAAAGTAAAGTTTCCGGGAGTGATTTCATTCCTAAAGGCCTTACCGACCTGCGCTATGCCAAAGGGAAGCTTGAGCCGCATGGATTGGAGGACGTTGTCAAAGTTCACAAAGATGCCCTGGGCGGTCTCGGGCCGCAGGTAGGTGACCGCGGCATCGTCTTCGACAGGTCCCATAAAGGTTTTGAACATCAGGTTGAACTGGCGGGCCTCGGTCAACTCACCCTTGCCGCAAACGGGACAGAGTGCCCGCCGGGCGCTACAGTGTTTGCAGGGCTCGCCGCCCGGAACCACAAACTTGTTTCCCTTCGTGGCCGGGCAGTAGTGGATCCATGCTTCCTCGTCGAGCTTGTCGGCACGGAACCGGCGCTGGCAGGCCTTGCAGTCCACCATAGGGTCGGTGAAGTGGTCGAGGTGGCCGCTCGCCTTCCAGACCGCGGCATGCATGAGGATCGAGGCGTCCAGCCCCACCATGTCCGGCCGGTGCTGCACGTTGTCGCGCCACCACAGGCGCTTGACGTTGCCCTTAAGCTCCACTCCCAGCGGGCCGTAATCCCAGCAGGAGCCGGTGCCGCCATAGATCTCGCTCGACTGGAAAATAAACCCGCGCCGCTTGCACAGCGACACGATCGTGTCCATGTTTACCATGATTACATCCTTGTTCGATGTGCAGTCAGTGGTGGCATTATCTTAATCTTTCTAAAAGGTTGGGAAGCGGACGAGATTTTTGCTTAGAGAAAGCATCGGGAAATGACCCACGTTTTGGGTAACCAGAACGAACTCCTCATGGACTGCCGTAGCCCCAATTAACGCGTCCTCTAAATGGAGAGTTACACCTCGCCGAGCAAACCGGTAAACGTAACTACCCGCCAGGTCCGCAACGGCAGTGCCAATAGGCACTACCCTAAAACAATCCAAAAGTCGTCCCGTTTCCATTTCTTCCGTTGGATGACATCCCGCATAAATTTCAGCACGGGTGATTGCTGAGATCGAGGGAAGGATGGTCTCTGAGAGCGATTCAAGGTAGTCCCAGTAGGGCTGCGCTCCACGTAAGAGGCCGATGAGGAAATTGGTGTCTAGGAGATAATTCATCCGGTGAGGCGGCTTTTCAGCGGCCGGAAGGATGCAAAATCTTTAGCTCGAAGCAAATTGGGGTGATACTTCTCTTTCCAAATAGTCTTGCCTTTCATTCTCTTCAATGCCGCAACTGCAACTTCCCGATCCAACTCCCTCTCGACGGCTTTCTTAACAAGCATACTCCTCTTCCCCGCCGGCACTTTTTCCAGCCTTCGAACCAACTCTTTGGGCAATGTAAAGGTGACTTTTTCGACTGCCATGGGCTCACCTCCCCTTATCGGTATTTGTATACCGATAGAAAATAAAATTCAACGGTCGAATTGTGTTAGGCTTCGATGTAATAGATGACGGGTGCTGTGTCAAAAAGGAGAGAACGACGCAGTTAGCTGAGGCGAAAGTCCTTGCTCTTGGGCTTGCCTACGCTAAATCTAACTGGGTTTTTATAGTGGTCGCTTCGGACCACTCCAGGGCTTGGGCCTCGCGCGCCTCGTCTTGAGCCATCCGTTTGTAAGCGGACTCCAGTTTTGCCTTGACGACGTGAGGACGGACCAAATCCTCGATGAATCGGCTTATCTTCCTCGGACCAATGACTTTGCGAAGCCCGGCGTAAACCTCCTCGTGG
>JACPSE010000109.1:0-15490 GCA_016193465.1 Deltaproteobacteria bacterium | reverse complement strand
GCCCGGCGTAGACCTCTTCGTGAACAGTGATGGTCAGCTTCTTTTGCATTGTGTCCCCTTCAAGTCTCTACACGTAGACTACACGTATAGGATGCCTGCGTCAACAGCGGTGACTTGTTGGGAGACCCAAGCACGACATGATCAACCTCCCAAGACCCGTCTATTCTTTCACGGCGGTAACCACGTCTTTGAAAATCCACCGGATCGCCGCAAAAGTGACAGTGACCAGCTGTCTTTTCCCAGACCGCGCGAAGTTGTGCCTTAGTCATACGCTTTTCGTTGCGTGGGGCCGTTTTGTGTTTGATCAGCCACTGAACGGGGGACGGCAGCCTAAATAGAGGGCTATGTGGTGGCTCCAGCCTAAGTCCATTACGCCAGTCCCAGCACGTCCTGCATGCTGTAGAGACCCTTTTTCTGCTTGACGAGCCACTGGGCGGCGCGCAGCGCGCCGCGGGCGAAGGTCTCGCGGCTTTGGGCGCGATGGATGAACTCAATCCGCTCCCCCATGCCGCCAAAGATGACCGTGTGCTCGCCCACGATGTCGCCAGCTCGAACGGACAGTAACCCAATCTCTTTCTTGGTCCGCTCACCGACGATTCCTTTGCGGCCGCATACTCCGACCTTGTCCAGGTCTCTTTTCAGCGCCTCGGCGATCGGCCGAGCCAGCGCCAACGCCGTCCCGCTCGGGGCATCTTTTTTGAATCGGTGGTGGGCCTCGACGATCTCGACATCATAATCCTCGCCAAGGGTCTCGGCCACCTTGCCCATGAGGCTAACAAGCAGGTTAACCCCCAGGCTCATATTGGCTGACATCATGATGCGGGTTCGACGCGACAGCCGCTTGATCTCATTCAATTGCTTCTGGTTGAGTCCCGTGGTGCCGATGACGATGGGGACACTTTTCTGCGCGACGATTTTTGCGTGCTCCAGAGTCGCTTCTGGAGCGGTGAATTCGACGACAACAACCTGCCCCTTAAGTAGAGGCGCAAGTCCAGCGGTGATGGGAACTCCGATTTTCCCTACACCGGCGACTTCTCCTGCGTCCTTGTTGATTTGGGGATGGTTTAGCGACTCAACCGCGCCTACGACTCGCATGCCGGCGCCCTCGTGGATAAGACGCACTACCGTGCTTCCCATCCTCCCCGCTGCTCCGCACACGACTAAACCTAACATGCTCACCTCAAATCAGACCAAAATCAGTCATCGCTTGCTTGAGCTTTTTGAGGTTGCCCTCGGACATCGGCGTCAAAGGAAGGCGCAAATCTCCCCGGCATTTCCCCATCAGAGAGAGAGCGGTCTTGATCGGAATCGGATTGGTTTCGATGAACACGGCTCGAATCAAAGGAACGAGTTTTAGCTGCAGGTTCCTCCCTTTTTCCCAATCACCCTTTAAGCAGGCTTGAGCCAACTCGGACATCTCTTTGGGAGCTACGTTCGCCACTGTGGAGATCACACCTTTGCCCCCTAAGGCCATCAGGGAGAATGTCAGGGAATCTTCTCCCGAATAGACTGCAAACCTGGGATTGGCAAGCCGGATCACGTCTATGGCCTGATCGACGGAGCCGGTCGCCTCTTTCACGCCGGCGATGTTTTTGATCTCGGAAAGACGCGCCAGCGTCTCCGGCTCGATCTTGGAGCCGGTGCGCCCGGGGATATTGTAGACGATGAGCGGAATACCAACGCTGCCAGCGACCTTTTTATAGTGCTGGTAGATCCCCTCTTGCGTAGGCCGGTTGTAATACGGCGAGATCAGTAGTGCCCCGTCGGCACCGGACTTCTCCGCCTCCCGGGTGAGCCGGACCGCCTCTTCCGTGGAGTTGGAGCCGGTCCCGGCGATAACCGGGACTCTCTTCTTCACCGCCTTGACGACCGCCTTGATCACGTCTTCATGCTCTTGATGGCTGAGCGTGGCGGACTCGCCCGTTGTGCCGCAGGGAACAATACCGTGCGTGCCGTTCTTGACGTGGAACTCCACCAACCCTTCCAGGCTTTCCCAATCTACCTTGCCGTCCTTAAACGGCGTCACCATGGCTACGATAGAGCCAGCAAACATTTTTCACCTCCTCTGGTCGTGGCTCGTGCTCGTTGCTCGTCCTTCGACTCGACTTTGCCTCGCTCGGGACGACCCTGAGCTCGCGCCGAAGGGTCGTGCCCGTAACGAACACGAAACACGATCACGAACACGGTCTAAATCTCTACTGTGCCGTGAAAAACTTCTTCCGCCCCGCCGGTCATATAGACGCGATTGTTGTCCCGCCATTCAATCGAGAGATCGCCGCCTCTAAGATGAACTGTAATTTTTCTCTCCGTCTGACCGATTAACGATCCGGCAACACCCGCCGCGCAGGCGCCCGTGCCGCACGCCCAGGTCTCCCCTGCCCCCCGTTCCCAAACGCGCATCCGCACCTCGCGGGGGCCAAGAATCTGGACGAACTCTGTATTTACCCGCTTGGGAAAAAACGGATGATACTCAAAGCGCGGACCGATGTTCTCAACATCCAAATGATCCAGGTCTTCCAGGTAGAGCACGCAATGTGGATTTCCCATCGAGACACAACTCACACGATAGGCGATCCCATCTACTTCCAAGGGATAGTTGAGGATTTTGCCGTCGGCATTTACCGGGATTTTTCTGCCCTCAAGAATGGGCTCTCCCATATCTACTTCAACCAGATCTCCAACCAGACGCGGACGTATAATCCCCGCCAGGGTTTCAACTTCCAGCTCTTTTTTTTTCGTCAGCCCATGATCGTAAACATATTTAGCGAAACAGCGGATACCGTTGCCGCACATCTCCACCTGTCCCCCGTCGGCATTGTAGATCTCCATCTTAAAGTCAGCGGTCTTGGACGGGTGAACCGTCAGGAGCTGATCTGCCCCGATTCCAAAGCGGCGATCACAGAGCCGCCTGGCAATCTTAGCCAGATCCACCATTTCTCCAGTGAGACAATCGAGAAAGATGAAATCGTTACCGCAGCCGTGCATCTTGGTGAAAGATAGCTCCATGTAACCGCTCCGCCAACAAAAGCCCCCGCCCCGGCCATCAGCAATCAGCTTCCAGCTTCGACCCTGATAGCCGAGCGCTGAGGGCTAACAGCTATTTATTGTAAAGCTGGCGGGATCACTTCTCCTTTGATCAGATCCTCCAAGTTCTCTCTTGCCCGAACGACGTCAAAGTTCTCCCCATCCACCAGGACCTCGGCCGCCTTCGGATGGGAATTGTAATTGGAAGACATGGTAAAGCCGTAAGCGCCGGCGCTCATGACAGCCAGTAGATCTCCCGGCTGCGGTCTCGGAATCTGCCGATCTTTGGCAAAAAAATCACCGCTCTCGCAGATCGGTCCCACCACATCCGCGACGATCATCTCCCCTTTTCGTTCGACGACCGGACGAATCCCCTGATAGGAGCCGTAGAGGGCAGGACGGATAAGATCGTTCATTCCCCCATCGACCACGACAAATTTTTTCTCGTCGGTCTCCTTTAGATAAAGCACCTCAGTCACCAGGATGCCAGCGTTACCTACGATGACACGACCCGGCTCCAGGATCAGCGTGACATCTAGCCCCTCCAGTCCCTGGATCAAGGCTCCCGCGTATTCCTCAGGATGAGGCGGTTCTTCGTCCTTGTAGCGGATTCCCAGTCCTCCTCCCAAATCGAGATAGCGGATGCAAGCGCCTTCTTTTCTCAAGGCCTCCACGAATACTTTGACTCTGGATAAGGCATCCACAAAAGGAGGAATCGTAGTAAGCTGCGAACCGATATGGCAGTCCACGCCGACCACCTCCAGATGGGAGAAGGAGAGCGCCCTCTTGTAGACCTCCAGCGAACGTTGGACGTCGATGCCGAACTTGTTCTTCTTCATGCCCGTGGAAATATAAGGATGGGTTTTTGGATCAACATCAGGATTCACCCGCAGGCTGATCGGCGCCTTTTTCCCTGCTCCGCGGGCGATTTCATTCAGAAGCGCCAGCTCCTGCTCCGATTCGACATTGAACATGAGAATTCCCGCGGACAGGGCATACTCGATCTCCTGTTTTTTCTTGCCCACGCCGGAAAAAACAATTTTTTTCGGCTCTGCGCCCGCCTTGAGGGCGCGAAAGAGTTCCCCTGCAGAAACAATATCAAAGCCGCCTCCCTCCTTGACGAAGGCCCGGAGCACAGCCAGGTTGGAGTTGGCCTTCATGGAAAAGCAGACAAGGTGGGAAAGCTGGGCAAAGGCTTGATCAAAGACGCGAAAATGGCGCCTCAAAGTAGCTAGGCTGTAAACATAGGCGGGGGTTCCCACCTCCCGGGCTATGCGCCGGATTGGAACTCCCTCGGCAAATAATTCTCCGCTTCGGTATTCGAAGTAATCCATCAGGGCCTCCAGGCGACCTCCGCCTCGTTGGAGGGATCGCTGAGGGAGTCATCCAGGAGTCGGGAGAAAACGCGGTAGCGGTACGTCGTCTGAGGCGTAAGCTCTTGGTCCACAAGGCGGAATTGCTTCTTCTTGATAAACTTTTCTTGATCTTCCACGTTCACCGTGGATAGCTGCCGATAAGGTACCGGGCAATCCGGGCAAGCCTTGGAAATCTCCTTGCGAAAAATGACAAAACCCGCAAGATCCCGGATCTCCTTCCCATCCACATAACGCACCGGCCGGCTCCAGGTAAGCGAGATACCACCGGCCTGGGCCTGGGCCTTGAGATCCCTGATGGTCTCCGGTGTCGCCAGTTCGGGCGCGCGCGGATCCCCCTTCTTGCCGCAGCCGACAAGCGAAGCCAATGAAAATATCAAAATGAAAATTGCAAATTGCAAATTGAGGGACGATTTCGAATTTTGCATTTTGCACTTTGACTTTTGCAATCCGGCAAGACTCATACTCCTATCTCCTTCAAACGGCGGCGCACGTTGGTCAAGGCAGTTCCTCCGATGGCCCGCCGTCGCCGAACGGCAGCCTCCGCTGTAAGATAAGCGTACACGTCCTTCTCAATCTTCGGCGAAAAACGTTTAAGTTCATTCAGAGAGAGCTGCTCGATCCTGCAGCGGCGCTCCAAGCAGAAACGGACTACCTTCCCAACCAGGGCATGGGCCGAACGAAAACTCAACCCCCGGTTGACAAGGTAATCCGCCAGGTCCGTAGCGTTCATGAAGCCATCCCGAGCGGCCGCAAGCATTCTCTCTTTTTTAACCTTCACCCATCGCACCAACTCGCCCATCATTTCCACGCTCGCCTTAACCGTGTCCACGGTGTCAAACAACGGAACCTTATCCTCTTGGAGATCGCGGTTATAAGCCAGAGGTAATCCCTTCATTACTGTAAGCAGAGCGTGCAGGTGGCCAAAAACCCGCCCCGTCTTGCCGCGGATCAACTCGGCCACGTCTGGATTTTTCTTTTGCGGCATCATGGAACTGCCGGTGCAATAGCGGTCTGGGAGTTCGATAAATCCGAACTCTTGACTCGACCATAAGATTATTTCCTCCGCAAGACGACTGAGGTGGACGAAGAGAATGGCGGAGGCCGAGAGAAACTCCAACACGAAGTCCCGATCGCTCACCGCATCGATGCTGTTCCTGGAAACCCGCGGAAAACGGAGCAGCTTCGCCACGTAAGCCCGGTCGATCGGAAAGGTCGTCCCGGCCAAGGCGCCTGAGCCCAACGGCAGATCGTTGACCCGCTCTAGACAGCCGCTCATGCGCTCCCGGTCACGCTCCAGCATCTCAACGTAGGCCAGGAGATGATGCGAGAAAAGGACCGGCTGGGCCTTTTGCAGATGGGTGTAGCCGGGCATGATGATATTCAGATGGCGCTTCGCGCCCCGCGCCAGTTCCAGCTTCAGCCCTTCCAGGGACCCGAGAATCTTTTCCAGCTCTTCCCTGAGATAAAGACGCAGATCGAGCGCCACCTGATCGTTGCGGCTTCTCGCGGTATGCAGCTTTCCTCCGACACGGCCAATCTTTTGGATGAGGCGCCTCTCGATATTCATGTGGATATCCTCGTCAGCCGGGGAAAAAGGGAATCTTCCGCTTTCTATTTCCCGCTGAATCGCCCTAAGGCCCCGGACGATTTTCTGTGCTTCCCTGGAGGAGAGGATCCGCTGGCGCGCGAGCATCTTCGCATGGGCGATGCTCCCTTCGATGTCGTGGCGGTAAAGCCGCGCGTCCACATCAATAGAGGCCGTAAAAGCCTCGACGGAGTCAGCCGTGTGAGCCGCGAAACGGCCGCCCCAAAGTTTGTTAACCCCTGCCACTTTCCTAACCCTTTGCCATAACTTTAGCTTTCAGCTCTCAGCGGTCAGCTCTTAGCTAAATGCTGATGGCTGATCGCTATTTTGCTCTTTTCAATTGCTTCAGCCTGCGGAGTTTTAGTCTCAGCGCATTGAGCCTGATAAATCCATCCGCGTCGGCCTGGCGATACCCCTCACCCTCCTCAAAGGTCGCTATCTTCGGGTCGTAAAGAGAAGCCGGCGACTTTCTCCCTGCCACGATCGCATTTCCCTTATAGAGCTTAAGCCGTACCCGACCCCTGACATTTTTCTGGCAGGCGTCGACCGCCTCCTGCAGGATCTCCCGTTCCGGAGCGAACCAATAGCCATAATAGACCAGTTCCGCGTACTTGGGAATAAGAGAGTCCCTAAGCCGCATCACCTCGCGATCCATCGTAATCGACTCCAGCGCGCGTCGCGCGCAGTGGAGCAGAGTTCCTCCAGGCGTTTCGTAGACACCGCGAGACTTCATCCCTACGTATCGGTTCTCGACCAGATCCACTCTTCCGATCCCGTGCTTCGCTCCCAAAACATTCAAACGCGAAAGGAGAGCCGCAGGGGAATAGACTTTTCCGTTGAGGGCAATCGGATCTCCGCGCGAGAAATCTATCTCGATATACTCCGGCCGGTTCGGCGCCTTCTCCACGGATCTGGTCCAAAGGAACATATCGGCGGGCGGCTCGCGCCACGGGTCCTCCAAAATCCCGCCCTCATAGCTGATGTGAAAGATATTCGGGTCGGTGCTGTAGGGCCTCTTTTTGTTTACAGGCACGGGAATGCCATGACGCTTGGCGTAGGCCACCAGGGCCTGGCGCGAGTTGAGATCCCAGAGCCGCCAAGGCGCAATCACTTTCACATCCGGTTTTAGCGCATAGTAGGTGAGCTCGAAGCGCACTTGATCATTCCCTTTGCCGGTTGCGCCGTGGGACACCGCATCGGCCTTCTCTCTTACGGCAACGTCGATTTGCCTCTTGGCGATGAGCGGACGGGCGATCGAGGTCCCTAAAAGATAGGAGCCCTCGTAAACCGCATTGGCCCGTAACATGGGGAAAACATAATGCTTTACGAACTCTTCCTTGAGATCATCAATAAAGACCTTGCTCGCCCCGGTGTTCAACGCCTTCCGCCTGATCGCCGTGAGATCTTCTCCCTGGCCAAGATCCGCGCAATAGGCAATCACCTCGCACCCATAAGTCTCGATCAGCCAGCGTAGGATCACCGACGTATCCAACCCTCCGGAGTACGCAAGCACCACCCTTTTCACCTTCATTCGTGCCTCTCCACCTCCATGGCAATGCAAAATGAAAATTTCAAATTGCAAATTTTAGATTTTGAATTTTGCATTGATCACCTCTTCCTCCCTTTAACCCTTGAACCCTTCATCCCTTTCAACGCCCACACCAGAATCGCCTTTTGCGCGTGGAGACGATTTTCCGCCTGATCGAAGACAATCGAGTGGGGACTCTCCAAGGTCTCGTCCGTGATCTCTTCTCCGCGGTGCGCCGGGAGGCAATGCATCACCAAGGCGTTCCTCTTGGCCAGCGCCAACACTTCCGCGTTCACTTGATATCCCCGGAATGCCTTTCGCCTTATCTCCCTTTCCCCCTCCTGTCCCATGCTCATCCACACGTCGGTATAGATCACATCCACCCCCCGAACCGCCTCCGCGACATCGTTAGTGACAACGACCCGACCCCCGTTTTCTTTCGCGACACGCGTGATCTCCGCGCTTGGCTCGTATCCTTTCGGACAGGCGAGCGAAAAGGAAAACGACCATTTCTCCGCAGCCTGCATCCATGTGTGCGCCATGTTATTCCCATCGCCGATAAACGCGATCTTCAAACCTTCCAGCTTTCCCCTATGCTCCAGCAGCGTGAAGCAGTCGGCCAGGATCTGGCACGGGTGAAAGAGGTCCGTGAGGCCATTGATCACCGGGACCGTCGCGTAGTGGGCTATCTCTTCGAGCGTGTTCTGGGAAAAAGTCCGCACAACGATAAGGTCCACCCACCGGCTGAGGCTCCGGGCGCAATCCGCCGGACTCTCGCGCACCCCGAGCTGGATCTCCGCGGGGCCGAGAAACACCGCATGACCTCCGAGCTGGACTATACCGGTCTCAAAGCTGGCCCGCGTTCTCAAACTCGGCTTCTCAAAAACAAGAGCCAGCGTCTTCCCGGCCAGAAGTCGATGCGCGATCCCTCGCTTCTGCTCACGCTTAAGCCGGCCGGCCAGCGCAAAGATTCCCTGGATGTCGTCCCGACTGAGATCCCTTAAACTCAGAAGGTCTCTTTTCTTCATTGCGCACAGGGAAGGTTTGTGAGCCTACTGGCGTGAAAAAACCTTTTCCAAAATAGCCAAACCCATCTCGACATCTTTTTCCCTCACTATCAACGGAGGAAGAAAACGCAAAACCTTATGTGCCGTACAGTTAACCAGCATCCCTTCCCCCAAGCAATCATCCACGATCTTGCTCCCTTCCCGTTCCAGCTCCATGCCTATGATAAGTCCTTTTCCCCGAACCTCACGGATAAAGGGAAAACGTTCCTTGAGCCCCTGAAGACCGTCAAAGAGGAGCTTTCCCATCTTCACGCAGTTCTTCAGCACGCCGCCCTGAAGAAGAGTTTTTAGCACAGCCAATCCGACACTACAGGCCAAAGGGTTGCCGCCAAAAGTTGAGGCATGGGTTCCAGGAACAAAACTCCGCGCTACCCCTTCCCTTGCCAGCATGGCGCCCAACGGCAACCCACCCCCCAGCGCCTTAGCCAAGGTCATAATATCCGGCTCTACGCCGCAATGCTCATAAGCAAAGAGCTTTCCTGTCCGCCCCATTCCCACCTGCACTTCATCAAAAATAAGCAGAAGGTTTTTCTTGTCGCACAGCTCTCTCAGTCCCCGGAGATATTCTCTATCCGGAACCACCACTCCCCCTTCGCCCTGGATCGGCTCGACGAGAATGGCCGCGGTGGTGTTCCCGTCGATGGCAGCTTCCGTGGCGCTTAGATCGTTATAAGGGACTTGGCGGAAGCCCGGCGGCAGAGGATCGTAGCCAGCCCGGACCTTCTCTTGCCCGGTCGCGGTCAAGGTCGCCAGTGTCCGACCGTGAAAAGAGTTATGGGTGGAGAGCACCTCATACTTTCCGCCTAAGCGTTCCCCGCCGTAGCGCCGCGCCAGCTTGATCGCTGCCTCGTTGGCCTCGGCTCCGCTGTTACAAAAAAAAAGCCTGTCCGCAAACGAATGCCGGCAGAGCTCCCGGGCCAGCTCTGCCTGGGGGCCTATATGATAGAGATTGGAAACGTGGATGAGCTTTCGTGCCTGGCGTTCAACGGCTCGAACTATCGCCGGGTGGTTGTGACCCAGACTGTTGACCGCGATGCCGGCGACAAAGTCGAGATACGCCTTGCCGTTGGCGTCCCACACGCGCGCCCCTTTCCCCCGCACCAAGGCGATGGGAAAACGCGCGTACGTATGGGCCACATATTTATCGGTAAGTTTAAGGATCTGTTGATTGTTCATGCTTTACTTCCGCACCACCTCGGTCCCGACCCCCTCCTTGGTGAATATTTCCAGCAGGCAGGCATGCTTGACTCGGCCGTCAATAATGTGCGTCTTTCCTACACCGCCCTTGAGCGCTTCCATACAACACTCCACCTTAGGGATCATCCCCTCCCCCACGACCCCTTCCTGGATGAGTTTGCGCGCTTGGTTAATTTTTAGCGTGCTCAGCAGCTCGCCTTTTTTGTCCTTAACCCCTTCCACATCGGTGAGGAGAATGAGCTTTTCCGCCCCTAAGGCCTCGGCGACCTGTCCTGCCACCAGATCCGCGTTGATGTTATAAGTCTCGCCATTTTTCCCCACGCCGACAGGAGCGATAACCGGGATGAACTTGTTCTCGTCCAAGGAATTGATCACCGTCGGATTAATCCCAACAATCTCCCCCACCAGGCCGATGTCGATAATCTCAGGGGGTTCTCCATTGGAGGCGACCGTGACGTTCATCTTTCGCGCCCGGATAAGATTGCCATCCTTGCCGCTTAAGCCGACGGCCATCCCGCCGTGCTGGTTGATAAGATTTACAATCTCCTTGTTGATTTTACCCACGAGGACCATCTCAACGATGTCCATGGTCTCCTGGTCCGTCACTCTCATGCCGCGCACGAATTGGGTGGGGGTGCCCATCCTTTTTAGCACTTCGTTGATTTGCGGACCGCCGCCGTGGACCACCACCGGGTTGATCCCGACATATTTCAGGAGCACCACATCCTGGGCAAAACTTACCTTGAGCTCCTCATCCACCATAGCGTTTCCGCCATATTTGACGACAAAGGTCTTGCCGTAGAAACGACGAATATAGGGAAGCGCCTCCATCAAGACTTCAGCCTTGCCGATAAACTTTTCCATCGTTCTACCCCGCCTATAGAATATACCTTGACAAATCCTCGTCCTGCAAAATCGGGCTCAGGCGATCTCTGACATACTGGGCGTCAATGGCGACCTCTTTCCCCTGCATCTCCGGCGCATTAAAAGAGACTTCATCCAACAGCTTTTCCACGATGGTATGGAGCCGGCGCGCTCCGATATTCTCCGTCTTCTCGTTTACCTCAGCCGCGATCCGCGCAATCTCGACAATGGCGTCTTCACGGAAGGCCAGCCGGACGCCCTCCGTCTCTAGCAGGGCCGTATACTGTTTGATCAGGGCATTTTTCGGCTCCGTTAGAATACGGACAAACTCCTCTTTTCCCAACGAGCCAAGCTCGACCCGGATGGGAAAGCGGCCCTGGAACTCGGGGATCAGATCCGAGGGCTTGGCGCTATGGAAGGCGCCCGAGGCGATAAAGAGAATATGATCGGTCCGAATCATCCCGTATTTGGTATTCACCGTCGAGCCCTCGACGATCGGGAGCAGGTCTCGCTGCACCCCTTCTCGGGAGACATCCGGACCGTGCGTGGATTCCCGGCCGGCGATCTTATCGATCTCGTCGATAAAAACAATGCCGGATTGTTCCACACGCCGGGTCGCCTCGGCAATGACCTTATCCATATCGATCAGCTTGCTGGCCTCTTCCTGGGTGAGGATCTCTATGGCCTCCGGGATCTTCACGGTTTTTTTCTTGGTGCGCTTGGGGAGAAGATTGGAAAACATCTCTTTAAGATTAAATTCCATCCCTTCCATTCCCTGAGGGGTGAGAACCTCGATCATGGGCATCACCGCGTGCGTCATCTCAATATCCACGAAGCGCTCATTGAGCTTTCCCTCGCGCAGCATCTTCTTGAGCTTCTCCCTTGTGCCCTGGATTCTCCCGGCTTCTCCTGCATCCGTGCCGGGCTTGCTCGCCTGAAGAGGAGGCAGCAGGAGATCCAATATTCTCTCCTCGGCCAGTTCCCTGGCCCTGATCTCTACCTTTTGTTTCTCCTCCTCCTTGACCATATTCACGGCCAGGTCCGTAAGGTCCCGGATGATGGATTCCACGTCGCGCCCTACGTAGCCTACCTCGGTGAACTTGGAGGCCTCCACCTTGATGAAGGGAGCCTGCGCCAGCCTGGCCAACCTGCGGGAGATCTCGGTTTTACCCACGCCGGTCGGTCCTATCATAATGATGTTTTTCGGCGCGATCTCCTCCCGCAGCTCTTCCGGCACCAGTTGCCGGCGCCAGCGGTTGCGCAACGCGATGGCAACGGCGCGCTTCGCCTCTCTCTGCCCGACAATATAGCGATCCAGCTCCGACACGATCTCGCGCGGCGTCATCACCGGAGCCGGAAAGGGAGGAGATACCATCTCTCTCAGCTCTTCTCTTCGTGGATCTTTCATAAATCTACGGCAACTCCTCGAACGTTAACTGGTCATTTGTGTAAACACATATCGCGGCAGCCGTACGCATCGCCTCTTCCGCGATCGCGCGAGCATCCAATGACGTGTGCTTCATCAAGACCCTGGCCGCAGCCAGGGCGTAATTCCCGCCGGAGCCGATCGCTATGGCGCCGTCATCGGGCTCCACCACATCCCCACTCCCTGAAATCACCAGGGAATCCTCGGCATCCGCGACGATCAACAAGGCATCCAATCTTCTCAGGACCCGGTCCGTGCGCCAATCTTTGGCCAGCTCCACCGCAGCCCGTTTCAAGTTGCCGTTAAACTGCTCCAGTTTCGCCTCGAACTTCTCGAAGAGCGTAAAGGCATCCGCGGTCGCGCCAGCAAAGCCAGCGATCACGCGGTCATGGTAGAGCTTACGGACCTTACGAGCGCTGTGCTTGAGTACGGTCTGCCCGAGACTCACCTGCCCGTCCCCGGCGACTACGACCTTCCCCTTATGACGAACCGCCAATATGGTGGTACCTTGAAACATATCCTAGCTCAAAGAAAGCAACAGGCGTGAGGCAACAGTCAATAGATCTTTATTTCTTCTCTGTTGCCTATTGCCTATCGCCTCTAGCCTTTTTCATGCCCTTGGATGGGCACGGTCATAAACCGCTGTGAGCTGATCCAGGTTCACGTGGGTATATCGCTGGGTCGTGGAGAGACTGGCATGGCCCAGCAATTCTTGGATCACCCGCAGGTCAGCGCCGCTGTTCAGGAGATGCGTGGCAAAGGTGTGACGCAGCCCGTGCGGCCCTACCCGAACTGGAACTCCCGTAGCGCGGAGGCGCTTCTCCACAATTCGCGCAACGCTTCGAGTCGTGATCCTGCCGCCCGCACGGTTCAGAAAAACCGCTACTTCTCCCTTTGCTACTCGACCCCATCTCTTGCCCTGCTCGATGCCGTAATCTCGAAGTGCCTGAAGCGCCACCTCACCGATAGGGACAATTCGTTCCTTGGATCCTTTTCCAAGGACCCTGAGGATGCCTAACTGAAAATCAACATCGCCCCAGCTAAGACCCACCAACTCACTTACCCGCACCCCCGTGGAGTAAAGAACCTCCAAGATGGCGCGATCTCGAATCCCTAGAGTACCGATCCCTTGAACACTGCCCAGCAGGCGGAACATGTCATCAACCGAGAGAAAGACCGGCAACGGCTTTTCCTGCCTGGGGGTGGAGAACACAGACAAGGGATCCCTGGCAATCTTCTGTTCTCTGATGAGGTAGCGGAAAAATCCCTTGAGGGCAGCAAGTTTTCTTCCGATGGAGCTTTTTCGGCAAACCTTGGCAAGCGAACCAAGATAAAGGCGCACCACGTGATGGTCCACCTCATGGACCGTAATCTTTTTTTCCTTACCCCGGCACAGCCCCTCGTGGTGTAGAAACCGCTGAAACTGCTTGAGATCGCTCAAATAATTTCTCAGGGTGTGAGGAGAGAGATTGCGCTCGACCCGCAGGTAGGCGCCATATTGTTCGATCAGATCCCCCACGACTGGCCTCTATAAGACCTTTTAATCTTACCATACCATGCGTTTATTGAAAACAAAATCTGCTTCGAGGTACTGGCCTAAGTTAAAAATGCCGCACGAGCAAAGGCCAGATCCTTACAAAAATTCCCCTTGCCTCCAAAGCCCCGCCTCAGTTAGATTTATATCCTATGGCTGAGGTCCCAAAGCAAATTGGCAGCGTTTGCAGGAATGAATGCCCCTTGACAAGTTCTTCGTAGGCGCGGGATATTACTTCCAGTTTTCCGTTTGTCGGATTAGCCTAATACACTGCCGGAACTGCGGCAGTAGACTCTATAGTTCGGCTTCTTAACTGGACCGTGCTATGCTGATACAGTGATCTATGAGTGGAATCCAAGGAAGGCAAAAGCCAATCTACGTAAGCACGGCGTCTCTTTTGAGGAAGCGGCAACGGTGTTCTTGGATTCTTTGGCCATAACGTTTCCCGATCCCGACCATTCCGACGAAGAGGACCGAGAAATCACCATTGGGTTAACCACGAAACATCGGGTTGTGTTTGTGTCGCACTGCCCGCGAGCAGATCGTATCCGGATCATCAGTGCACGCAGGGCGACTCGAAAGGAGCGCAGGCAATATGAAGAAGGCACATACCAATAAACAAGCTGAGGAGTTGCGGCCGGAATATGACCTTTCGAAACTCAAGGGTGGAGTCCGTGGCAAGTACTACGAGCGGGCACGTGCCGGGACCAACCTTGTCTTGATTGAACCAGACCTGGCAAATGTCTTCCCTGATACAGAGTCAGTAAACCGAGCGTTACGTCTGTTGGCAGACACCGCAGAGGCTACAGTCGGTCACACACGCCGGGCGCGCCGGACGCCGAACAAGCGGCTTAAGCGGACTGCTTGAAAGTCAGCCGCTTAGCCGTCCGGTTATGCTTCTTCCGGGGAAGGGCCACCATGATCTATCGAGGCAGTTGTCACTGCGGAGCGGTACAATTCGAGGTTGAAGCCCCCGAACGGATAAAGTGCCAAGACTGCAACTGCTCCATCTGCTCAAAATCGGGTTATCTGCATCTGATCATCTCTAAGTCAAGGTTCAAGCTTTTAAAGGGCGAGAAGAACCTGACAACCTACACATTCAACACAGGCGTCGCTCAGCACAAATTCTGTAAGACGTGCGGCATAAAATCTTTCTACATCCCGCGATCTAATCCCGATGGATACGACGTTAACGTTCGCTGCCTGGAACCCACGCCCAAGGAACTGGTTATCGAACCGTTCGATGGAAAAAACTGGGAACTACACGCACATAAATTGGCACATTTCAGCAAAGAAACATAACATCTGGCTTGAGACGGACCAAGTTCCCGCTCGTGGGGAAGGGTCAGATCTTTACCTGTGCAAGAGCCGTTGTCAGCGCGGGAGCGACGCCACCTGCCGCCAGATCGACCAACTCGTCTATGAACTTTACGGCCTGACGGAAGACGAGATACAGATCATTGAAGAGATGACATGCCCAGTGAGCCGATTCGGCGCTCCACTCAGGAGTCCATTCTGAAAAAGGATCGGGCGTCTTTATCCCTTAGCGGCTAAGACGCGGGCGCTTGTCGCATTCTCAGGAGATCTGGTACACCTTGCCCACCGAGGGCGGGACGATCTTCTTCCGCGTGAACTCTTCCCTAAGGCGCTCGAGGTGCCGCATCGTCTCCGCCGAATAATAGGCCTCGCCGCACTCGGCACAAGCCTCGGCCTGCACGGTTACCATCAGGTGGTCGTAACAGGCTTTGATTTCGGTTTGGACAGGGGCTTGTGCCGCTTCGCCGCTCTTACAGATCACACACTTCATAAACCTTTCCTCCGTTTGAAATCCGCCTCCCACCGGACCGGATCAGGCTGGTACGTCGTAATGACGATCAGTCACCGCTCCG
>JACPSE010000108.1 GCA_016193465.1 Deltaproteobacteria bacterium | reverse complement strand
TGCCTGGCACCGATGCTTCATCTGGCACCGACGGTTGAAGACCCATGTAGGGAAAGAGGTGCATGAGTTGGTATTGACGCCCCCATATCTGTCGGGCCCTCAGACCCCCCGTGGAAGAGCTTTCTTAAAAGTCCATGGCCACGGCTATGCAATGCTCTGTGGGCAACTCCACGTAGACTTCTTGCCCCCTACGAAGATCTAAGGAAGAGTGCTGCCTAGCGGAAATTGCGTAGGGACCCACCTTAAACTCACACTCCAGATAGTCGCCAGAGAAAACTGCTAGCTCTACTGTTCCTTTCACCACATTGGAATTCTGCTTTAGCTGTTCGTGAACTATCACGTTGACAGGCTGAATTGCCAACAGGACCTGATCCCCCGAGTGTAGGTCAGTGGTTTTAATGCATCTAAAGGTCCCTATTTCCGTCTCCACGAAAGTAAGGTTATGGTCCACACTAAGTCTTCCCGGGATCAAGTTTGTCGATCCCATAAAACTGGCTACAAAACTGTTGTAGGGCCGCAGGTAGACTTCACGAGGAGAACCTACCTGTACAATGCTGCCCTCGCGCATAATCGCTATCTTGCTGGACATGGAGAGGGCCTCGATTTGATCATGCGTCACATATAGAGTGGTAATACGGATGCGCCGCTGCAATTCCCTCAGTTCCAAGCGCATCTCCCCGCGCAATTTGGCGTCCAGGTTGGATAGAGGCTCATCCAGGAGTAACACCTTCGGCTCGCCGACTAAGGCTCGGGCTAAAGCCAGCCGTTGTTGTTGACCTCCGGAGAGCTGAGTCGCGTCACGCCTTTCCAGTCTCTCCAGTTGCACCATCTCCAACGCCTTCATTACACGCTCGCGAATCTCGGCATGGGACAATCGCTTCGGTCCCTCCTGCAGCGGAAAAGCGACATTGTCAAACACGTTCATGTGGGGCCAGATGGCGTAGGATTGAAAAACCATCCCTATGCCGCGTCTCTCCGGTGGAACCGTGATGTGCTTGTCGGAGGACAAGACGATGGTGTCCCCAAGCCAGATCTCGCCAGCGTCGGGATGCTCCAGACCGGCAATGCATCGGAGTATGGTGGTCTTGCCGCAACCGCTCGGACCCAAAAGGGTGTAAAAAGCGCCCTCGACCACTTCAAAGGAGACCCCGCGCACTGCCTCAACCCTCTCATGTTCGGTATGGAATTTCTTTACAAGGTTATTAACCCGTATCATGCGCGCGTCCCCGAGAGCTGACCCCTTGCCAACAACTGTCTTGCCGCAACGCCCATCACCGCCGTGATCAGGATGAGCATCACCCCGATAGCGGAGGCCTCAGGGATGAAGCCGTCCGTCCAGCGGAGCCATAGCCAGACAGACAGGACCTCGTTCTCTCTACCCGACAGCACCAGGGGAATGCCAAAGGCCCTTGTGGCGTGGGCCACAACCCAGACCCATCCCGCCACCAGCGAGGCGACCAGCAGGCGGACCGTGATCCTCCATAAGGTTCGAAACCGGCTGGCGCCAGCTATGAGTGCGGCCTCTTCCAGTTCCTTGTGGATCTGGAGGAGACCGGCGTTGGTGGCCCGGGTGGTAAAGGCGAGATATTGAGTGGCCAGCCCCAGCACAATGATCCACACTGTGCCATAGATTCCAAAATAGCGAAAGGGAGGCTGCAAATAGACGAAGACCAGAGCCAGCGCGACCACGATTCCTGGGATCGCGAAAGAGACAAAAGTCAGGCCATCGAGGACGAAGCGGGTGCGGTACTTGGTGCGCACCGTCACCCAGGAGATGAGGAATGCGACCAGCATGGTGAGCGTGCCTGTCGCTATGGCGATGATCAATGTATTGATGAGGCCCCGGGTAAACCTCGGATTTTGGATGATGGTGACATAGCTATCCAAAGATACCATCTTGAGGGCCTCGAAAGATGGCACGACATAATAGGGAAGCAGGGAGGCCCATACCAGGACGAGGATCGGAGCGAGGATAGTTAAAATGAAGTAAAGCGCAAATAATCCCAAGGCGGCGTAGCGCCATTTGCCTAGCTTGTACCGGGTTGGCCGGAATCCCTTGCCTGTGATGACGGCGAAGCGCTCCGCGCGTCTGATCATGCGCAGATAGAAGACAGTTAAAAAGGTCATAATGGCCATGAAAAAAACCGAGTAGGCGGCGCCCAATCCGTAATCGAACGGGACGGTGAATCGGGTTGTGAAGTAGATCAGCGTGCTCAGGACAAAGATTCCGGCCGCGAGCCCCAGGACCAGGGGCCCCTCGAAGGAATCCATGGAATCTACAAAGGAGTAGATCCCGGCAGCGAACAGAGCCGGCGCCAGGAGCGGCAAGGTGATTCTGCGGAACACCCTCCGGGGGCTCGCGCCCGCCAGGCTGGCGGCCTCCTCCAGGCTCGGATCCATCATGCGGAAGACTCCCACGATCATGAGAAAGATCGTGCTGACCCCCCTCAGCCAGCCGAGAAAGATGATGCCCCATAAGGACTGGATGTCCAGCGGCCCGCGCTCCAGGTGTAGGCCGAAGAACTCCAGGAACCACCTTAGGGCCACGTTGATCATGCCTATCTCAGGCATCAGGAGAAGCATCCAGGTCAGGGCGAAGATAACGCCGGGCATGGCGATCGGCAGCAGTATGGCAATCCAGGCAGCTCCGCGAAAGGGCATGTCGGTGCGTTCGACCAGCCACGCGAAGATGGCCGCTGTGACGAGAGATCCCAGGGTGGCCACGGCGGAGTAGATGACCGTGTTGGCCAGGGCCCCATAGAAAAAATCGTGCGTGAAAGCAACAATGTAATTTCGGAGTGTCCACGGTCCGCCAAAGAAAGATGGTGGTCCGGTGCGTAGGCTGTTGAGAAAGAGCAGGATCATCGGTACAACAAGAAGCCAGATCACCGCGATCGCGGCTAAAGCCAGGATCACGGCCTCTGGACGCCATTTCAGGGCTTGGCGCCATCTATGCCATGTCCCATCCCGCATAGTTCCTTGTCTGAACGGCCTCCTGGTGCGTGGGAGACTGTTTATTTGGACGGTCTGGGAAATCCCCAGACCTTGAGAACTTTTTGCATCCTTTGCTCAGCTTGAGCGACCATATCCCAGCTCCAGACTTTGATTTCCCTGTTCATCCGCTTGAATTCCGCGCCCAACTTGGTCCCGGGATGAAAGATGCTCTCGCGACCCGTATCCAGATGGGCCACTCCCTTGCTCGCGATCCAGCCCGTCAGCAGCACGGCGGCATTGAAATTGGGCGCGCCCTTCATCGGGCTCAGCAAATTACTGTGCTGGCCAACGATGGGGCCTTCCGGAAAGACCCACCCCACAGGGTAATCCGGCTTCACGCTGGCTTGCCTATAATGTGCGCCATGGCTCGCGGGGCACGAGATCAGAAGCTCGCCGGAGGCGACCAGAAGGTTCGCCGCGGTTTGGCCCCTCATCCACCTTGGATTGTTGGCGAGCAGCTTCTTGGCAAAGTCTAAAACCCACTCCTCGCCATAGCCGAGCGTGAGCGACACCATGTGAATGGGACGCACATCCCCCGCCAGCTTTCCTTTGAAGTACGGGTCATAGCAATCCTCCCACCGCTTAGGGATGCGGTCCTTGGGAACCTTGTTTTTGTTGTAGGCAATCCCCGCCGGATTGTTCCCTACCGCCACCCCGATGCGGTCTGGATGGACCATTCTGGGATCCACGCCGAAAAGCCCCTGCCAGTCAATAGGCACGAGGAGCCCTAGTTGCCGGTAGCGCCCGATAATCTCATCCTGCACGTCTGACATGTCATATGAGAAGATGCCGACCTGCATCTCCGATAGCGAGCGCTCGGTCTGCTCCCCTCCCCGCTCCCGGAAGTATCCAACCTTTTTGATGAAGGGGAACTCCTTTTGGAAGGCCTTGTTCAATTCCGCGGTTTCGCGCTCGTCCCAGTTTGTCGCCCACGTTACCTGCCCCTCCTTTTTGGCGCCCTGAATGATCGATTCCAGGGTCATCGCCTTCTGGGCCTCAGCCACGGAGACAACGCTCGCGAGCAGAACAAAGGCGAACCCGGCAATGCGTGCCACCAACGAATTTTTTATTCCCATGTTTATCCTCCTCACTGGGAGCCATCGGAATCCACCTATAACTTCCCGCGTGAATCAAATCATTCTGATCCGATCATGTCAACGAGCGGAAAGTGATCATGCCCCTCGAGCGGTCCTCTCCATAACAAAAGCCTCGGGTGCAAGGACAGAGCGAAACTCGCGCATATCGGTCACCCTTTCTAGATTTTCCACCATCTTGATCAATTGCTCGCATTTCTCTTTCCCAATGACAGGCGAGACAAGGTCACGCGCCTTGTCCTCAATCTCGGCCATCGTCATGGGGTTTTCTGGCATCCCGCGATAGGCGGTTACGTGCTCCCTCAGATCTCTTCCGTCCCGCGTGCATACTTCCAGAATGGCCTGCCTGGGATGCTCGCTGCTGACCAGTTCTGGGGTCGGTAGAAGTTGAATCCGCAACTTCACATCCCGAACCCGCGGATCCATCATCCGATTGTGGGCATGCGCTGCTTCAAAGGTTAGCTTGCCATCGAGTAAGGCTACGGCAAGAATGTATTGAAGGTTAATGTCGGGCATGTGCCTGTCATTGACAGTAGCTGCATTATTTTCCGGAAGTCGAACTACGACATAGCGCACGTCCTCCGCCTGCAGCCCGTGCTCAGACATGATCCGCAGCAAACCCTCGAGAGGCGCCTGGATAGGGGAGCCGACGCAGAATCTCTTGATGCTGGTCTGAGTTATCTCGAAGTCGCTTCCCAAACCCCGAACCAGCTCTGCTGGGTTCGGGTTGGAAGAGTAAGCTTTTAGAAAGTTGCGACGCCCCTGAAAGACATCCTCCACGCCGGAGAATCCCGCTTGCACGAGGGTTGCGGCGGTCACGCCATTGCGCGCAGGCATTCCTCCGAGAACGAAGGCCTTTTCCACGTGCCCCTCGGCCTCTATATAGCTTCCGATGCCAGAGGCCTGTTGAGCGGCATAGGACAAGACGTAGCCGACTTGTGTCCTGTCTAATCGTACCAGGCATGCGGCCGCGGCCGCAGCCCCAAAGTTTCCGCCGATACTGCGACTGCTATGGCCCCGCGAAGAGACAAGGCGCGGTCCTAAAGCCCGGCTCACGCGACATCCGACGTCATAACCCAGCACAACGGCCCTCAGAAAAGACCTTCCGTCACATCCTTCACGCTCGGCGATCGCCAGGGCTGCTGGAACCACGGCGCATCCCGGATGTGTCCCTGACGCGGCGTGGAAATCGTCAGTTTCGTCTGAATGTGCCAAGGTGCCGTTGGCAAGTGCCGCAAAACTCGCTACGGTCACGATCGAACTTCCAATAACCTGGCATTCGGAAATCCCACCTTGATTGCGAACGTAACCAATCATGAGCCTTCCTGCTTCGAGCGTGGAGCCTGAAAGCATTGCGGCAAAAGTGTCAAGAATATGTTGCTTAGCCTTCAAAACGACGTGGGCTGGCAACCCCAGATCCCGCGCTCCCGCGATGTATTCACAGAGCCTCGCCGTCATGTTGTTGTCTTTAAGAGAGATCACCTTTGACCTTTCTTCCCCCAATGAGCTCAGCGCCTGTTACTTTACAAGAGACTGTCAACCTCTTAGTCCGACGGGCAAGGAGATCTGTCAGAGCGCGCACGTCGGGTGCCACCTATGCCATGTCTCATCCCACATAATTTTTTCGTTCCATGGAAGGTCGCCAGAACCAGGATGTCTCCTAATAGAGGATAGAGAAAGGAGCGTTTATTTGGACGCTCTGGGAAATCCCCAGACCTTGAGAATCTCTTGCATTTTTTGCTCAGTCTGAGCGACCTCATCCCAGCTCAGGACTTTGATTTTCCTGTTCAACCGCTTGACTTCCGTGCCGAGCTTCGTCTCTGGATGAAAGAGGCTCTCGGTGCCGATATCCAGATAGGCCACTCCCTTGCTCCCGATCCAGCCGGTCAGCAGCACGGCGGCATTGAAATTGGGCGCGCCCTTCATAGGGCTCAGCAAAAAGGAGTTGCGGGCGACAATGGGACCCTCAGGAAAGACCCATCCCACAGGAAAATCCGGCTTCTGGCGGGCTTGCCTATACCATGAAACCCGAGCCGCGGGGCACACGATCAGGAGTTCTCCAGCGGCGACCAGGAGGCTAGCCGCTACTTGGCCTCTCATCCACCTGGGATTGTTGGCGGCCAGCTTCCTGGCGTAGTCCAGGGTCCACTCCTTGCCATAGCCACCCGAGATCGCTAGCATGTCTATCGGTCGCACGTCCACTGCCAGTCTTCCCTTGAAGTACGGATCGTAGCAGTCCTCCCACCGCTTCGGGATACGGTCCTTGGGAACCTTGTTTTTGTTGTACATGATACCCGCCGGAGGAGTGCCTATCGCTACCCCAATGCCTTCAGGATGGTCCATTCTGGGGTCGATGCCAAAGAGCCCCTGCCAGTCAATAGGCACGAGGAACCCGAGTTCCCGGAACCTGCTGATGATCTCGTCCTGCACGTTTTTCACGCTAAACCGGAAGATACCTGCTTGCATCTCTGTCATCCCAGGAGATCCTGCCCTCGCGCTTCGCCCCCTGGATGATAGATTCCAGGGTCATCCCCTTTGGGGCCTGGGCGGCGGAGACAAGCGACCCGGGAACGCTCGCGAGCAGAACAAAGGCGAACGCGACAACGCCTGCGACCAACGAATTTTTTACTCCCATGTTCATCCTCGTCACTGAATTTGCCGTGGGAGCCATTGGAATCCACCTATAACTTCCCGCCCTCCTGCGTGAGGAACCCATACCCCACACTACGGTTCCTGCCGAGACGGCAATCATGAGCCAAGGCACAATAGTTCTACCGTCAGGTCCTGTCAAGGAGATTTCAACACGACAGGAGATTTCAACACTTAACCCCAATGACCCTTCTTTGCCGCAGTTAGGTTAAGCCTCCATTACTCCAAGGCGGAGCAAATGTCCCTCTCTGTCTGGAAGCCAACCCAAGTTGACATAGTAGAAGCTTTCATTTTAATCTCCCGACTGTTT
>JACPSE010000063.1 GCA_016193465.1 Deltaproteobacteria bacterium | reverse complement strand
GCAGGGGGTGAGCACGAAAGACAACAGCCCGGCCGACAGTGCAAGGATCATGACAGGCGTCCACCGCTCGCCCCGGAGGATCTCAGGCGGGTAGTTCAAAGGCAGCTCCCAGACCGCGGACCGAGGGGTGCGAGCTGCATCCCAGGCGCTGGTCAAACGCAACTCCAATTGCCGGGTAGCGCCTCCGATGATCCTTTCACCCCCGGCACTGAGGACGGGAAACCGCACGGTCGTGCTGCGGTGGTGCGTGACATGGATGGGGCCTTCCACGTCCGCCGACGCATAGGGTTTGCCGTCCACTAAGAACGTCGCCTTGGGTAGCTCCGGCGGAAGATCGTTGACATGCGTGGTCTCGTTGATGACGAAAACGTGATAGCGGTCCGGCCGGTAAGTGGCGACCACCCGCGCCTTGTCCGCCACCTGAAAATACTCCGGCGTGGCGTACAGCACCTCCACGTCGGCTTCCCCGGGCCCAGGCGCAACGCGGGTCAGGAACTGACCAATGCTAAGGGCCTTGGCGCGCCGCCCCTCTTGCACCTGGGAGCCGACACCAGACATGATGCCGCGCCCCTCCAGAAGATGGGGAAAGGCCAGCCAGGCAGAGGAAATCGCCAGGGCGGCGACCAGCGCGACTGCCATCACGATGCCCTGGTGACGCTCGATGCACTCACGCACGCTCGTCCCTAGTCCTCCAAGGGACACGCTCTGGACAGCTCGTCTCTGGGTAGTCATCATGTCTCCCATCTACTTCGTTCCGTGGCGGGGTGCCGAAGATGAATTCCAACGCCGCCTCAACAACCGCCCTCCGAGGAGCTCGTCGCAGCCTGCGACTTCAACACCGGCCGGGATGGAACATGTGGCTTCGCCGATCGAGACACTCGGATGGTCAGCTTCCCGTCGCTCCCACAATCGGTGCAGCGGAGCTCGAAGACGCCTTCATTGTCGGGCGCCCGCCAGGTGAGGTCGCCGAAATCGCGGCTGTTGACGCGGAACGGCTTGATTCCCATGGGGTCGCTAGCGAACGTATGCGGCTCGAAACTGGCGTTCTGCACGGCAAGCTGGATCGCCGTGCCGGGATAGATGCTGACCTCATTGGCGATGAACCGGCCTTGTTTGTACATGGTCTTGACAAGCTGCAGCTCCCCCATCCAGCGAAAGTAGGCTGCGACCTGCACGATTTTCTCATCGGTCATCTCGTCCCGGATGATTTTCATGGGATCGACCTTCTGCAGCGCGCCGCGGATATTCGCCTCGGTGGCGCCGCGGTTGAACGGCCCGATTCCCAAGTCGCCCTCGGCATAGCGACCATGGCACTCGGCGCAACCGACGCCTGCGACGGTAAGGAACACCTCACGCCCTTTTTCGATCAGATCGTTCGAAGGCTCGTCCGCGAGGGCGGGGGGTCCCGGCCACAAGGGTCCCGCCGCGAAAGCGAAATGCAAGACGGCCATCAGTAAATAACGGAAACCCATTCTCGCACCTCCTCCTAGCGGCCCTTTTGAGCCTGAGGCAGACCTAGCATTTTCCTCTTCGCCGCCAAGGCGCTGCCATGAAGCCCGTTCTGGTCTGACAGGACCTGACCCTTCCAGCCATCGTACCGGACGAAGGCGCCGGAATGAGTGCTGCCGCCGTTGGGCGTGGGAATACGATCCACCACCTTCTTCTCGTCGAGGTCGAAGACCACGACCTCGAAGCTGGAGTTGCAGCTTATCCAGAGCTGGTTGACTTCGGGATCGGGATGGAGCGTGCCATGGTCGCCGCGGATGCAGTTCGTCGTGAACTGGTCCATCGGACGCGTGGTCTTCTCCATCAGCTTCGCGCTAACGAGGCCGAGCACCCTGCCCCGGTTGTGGGATCCTTCGCCCTTTCCGACCGTCCAGAGAAAGTTGTCATCCCATCCGAAATGGATTCCGTATGGGCCCTCGACCCCGGCGCGCGAGTGGGCCACCGGTTTCAGCGCATGGAGTCCCTTGGCCGTCAGGTCGTACTTGAACACCTGGCTGCTGTGTCCCCCGCTGACATACGCGAACTTGTCGTCAGTGCTGAAGGCCACCCATACCGGCGTGCTGTCTCCGATCGCCATGTAGTCGATCATCTTCCAACTCTTGGTATCGATCTGGATGACGACGTTGTCATGAACGATTTCGCGCGCTCCGCCGGGACGGAAACGGCCGCTGGCAAGCATCGTATCGCCACGATGGTTGACGAAATAGAGGTAGCCCTCCATGCCCATCTCGTTGAAATCGAGTCCGCCGACGACCTTGTTGTCCTGGGCCGGGTCCATGACGAACACCGGCTGTTCCCAGCCATAGACGTAGGTCAGGCTCTTGCCATCGGGCGTGGTAAACGTCTTGCCGTGGTGGGGACGGTTCATGAGACCGAGCACCTTGTCGATCTTCAGGGTCCGGGCGTTGATGATCAGCAGGCGCCCTTTCGTCGCCCCATCGCCGGTCGGCAGATAGATCCACTTACCGTCAGCGGAAACAGCCAGACCGTGCGGCTCAAACACGTCCTTCCACCCGAACTCCTTGAAGACGTCGTAGGTTCGACTCGTGACCACTTTCCGGCTCTTCGCGTCGATGATCACGAAGCCCGGCGTCTTGACGCCGCTCAAAAGGCCGCCGTAACCAGGCCCTTCGGTGGTGACGAACACGGTGGGATGAGCCTTGGGGTCCCAGGCGTCGGGACCGCTCGAATCCAGACTGGCGAGCAATTTTACTCCAAGCTTCTTCGCCCGCTCGGTCTCCCAACCATTTCCCTGCGCATAGGCGATGCTGCCCAAGATCCACAGCAGTCCCAAGGCTAGGGTCGCTATAGCGAAGTATCTCGCTTTTTCAGTGAAATTCATGACTATTTCCTCCTTTTGCCCTTTTTATTTTTTAGTCAGCTCAAAAGTTACTTTCGCCTCTTCTCCAGCTTTGACGGTGACTTGCTTTGTCACCTTCCCCAGTGTCTCATGCCATACCTCTACTGTATGGCTTCCAGCCGGAACATCCGTGAGTTTAAATGTGCCTCCGCCATCTGTCGCTACGACATAGGGATTATCCGTAACCACTACCCAACCCTGCATCCACGGATGAAAGTCGCAGGTAATCTTAAAGACCTCTGGCTGAGCAAAGGTTTCAGTCATTATCTTCTTGAATCGAGGCTGGGCTTTGTTAACAACGGGGTTCCTGGCGCTGTGGGTGTGGAAGTTGTGGATGAGACCCTCATTGTTAAGGATATCCACGGGAGTACCTGCCGGCACGATAAGGACATGCGGAACAAAAGCGCATCCCTTCTGATCCAAAGTGATATTGCCATCCGACCTTGCCGGTTTCCCCTTAACGCCCGGGAGACTAACCACAGCATTTTTGATTCCCCGGTCTGGAGAGACAACCAGATCCTCTGCCAATTTTTCCGTGCCACACTTCTCCGTGTCTTTTTTGATTTCTATTTTTTTAGGTTTGGGGATCTCTCCGACCATGACGATACGTCCGGTGATGCTGCCCGTTGAGTCTGCAAAGATGGGCTCGACTGAAAAGAATCTGAACAACAGCGGCGCTCCTATGATTAATCCTGCAGTGATCCATCGACGCATTGCACTGCTCCTTTCCGTTTCAATCTGCCTTACCGTTTTGCAAAACCATAGACAGCTCCATATCGTCTGCTGGCTTTACCATGTAATAAAGGATACCCATCTCACGCAGCTTTCTTTCGCTGGTAAGGGAGGAATCCTTTGTGATCACGACGATTGCTGCTTTTCTATCTCGTTTATTTGCCAGAGAGAGTATGAGGGGCAGGTTAAGTCCTTTGACGCAGGGCTCCACGAGGATATACGCACAGTCGTTCCTAAGGAGATAAGAGAGCGCCTCCTCTCCCGTCGCCACACAGTCAGGGAAAAGTCCGGCCCGCAAAACTGCGTTACGTGTTATCGCCATATCTTTCGGATCGTCCTCAATAACCAGGACCCGACGCATGAACGGCCTCCATCACGCAGCTAAACGCAAGCGATATGCCAGAGGGTAGCTAAGATGGGGTGACTCGATTAGCCTTGTTTTTAAGGATTTTTAACAGGGCTTTGGTGGGATAAAGAGGGTACGACCCCTTGACAAAATGTCACATATGTCAAAGGGCTGTCTTTAGAGGCTCTGAATTGGCCAATCCGTAGTGTTCCAGCTTGCGGTAGAGATTTCTCAGGCTGATGCCGAGGATCCTTGCGGCTCGCCGTTTGTTGCCGCTAACAGCAGCGAGAACTTTTTGGATGTGATCTCGCTCAACCTGTTCCAGGGGTAGGAGATCTTTTTCCCCGCAGGTAACCAAGGGAACCTCTCGTGACGTAAGATTGAGATGCTGAGGCCGGATGGGTAGACCCTGAGACACAATCAAGGTCCTTTCGACAACATTGGCCACCTCGCGAACGTTACCAGGCCAGGAGTAATCCATAAGGGACTCAAGGGCCTCTGGACTGACCGGCGGAGGAGGCTTCGGGCCGACCTCAGAATTAGCTAAGAAATGGCCAATCAGGATCGGAATATCTTCCTTCCGTTCTCGCAGGGGCGGGACAACAATCCTGAACACATTGAGACGGTAGAAGAGATCCTCACGGAATTGTCCCTGTTTTGCTCTTTCAGCAAGCTTTTTGTTCGTTGCGGCAATGATCCGTAAGTCTACCTTGAGATCCTTAGTAGATCCGAGCCGCCGATAATCACCAGCCTCAAGAATCCTGAGAAATCTAGTCTGACAGGCGAGACTCATCTCAGCCACTTCATCAACGAACAGGGTCCCGCCATCGGCGACCTCCACCAGCCCTCTTTTCTCCGTGGAGGCGCCGGTGAAGGCGCCCTTTTCATGGCCAAAGAGTTCGTTCTCCAAAAGACTCTCTTGTAAGGCACCGCAGTTCAGCACAATGAAAGGACCATCTCCCCTCTTAGAGCGGCGATGAATAGCCTTGGCGACCAACTCCTTTCCAGATCCGCTTTCACCTTCGATGAGCACTGTGGCATCGGTTTGGGCAACCTGTTCGATCTGCTGCTGAATAGCAAGGATTTTTCTGCTTTTCCCGATAATCTCAGGGAAGGCCTCCTTCTGTCTCAACCTCTCCCTTAGCTGGAAGGCCTGACGGCGCAGATGGCGAACTTCCAAAGCCCTGGCGATGGTCACCTCTAGCTCTGAAAGCCGAACCGGTTTAGACAGATAGTCAAGGGCACCTAACTTAATGGATTGAACCGCTGTCTCAATAGTAGCGTGACCGGTGAGCATAATGACCTCTACGGAGGGATCTATTTCTTTCAGCATTTGTAGGAGGTTGACGCCATCCATACCTGGCATTTTGACATCGAGAAGTGCCACGTCAAAGTCCTGCTCCTGGGCTGCTGAAATGGCCTCTTGACCGCTACCCACAGAGAATACCTGATACCCTTTCTCTTCGAGATGGTCGGATATGATGGCGCGGAAATCGGCCTCATCATCCACTAGCAGGATGCTTATGGGTTTTTCCATAAATGACTCTCCCGAATCTTTGTTGCGGGGCTAGCCTCAATGGGCAATGCAATGCAAAAGCGTGTTCCCTCACCAGGGTTACTCTCCACCGTAATTTGACCGTCGAGTCGGCTTAAGATCCGGGCACAGATGGAAAGACCGAGCCCCGTTCCCTTTCCTGGGGGCTTGGTGGTAAAAAAAGGCTGGAAGATTCGATCCATGTTTTCCGAGGGAATACCTTTGCCCGTATCGGCAATCTCAACCTTGATAAGCCCCATCTCTAGCCGGCTGGTGATGTGGATCTCTCCCGTTCCGTCGATAGCATCCATAGCGTTCGCCAGTAGATTGACAAAGACCTGCTCCAGACCGTTAGAATCGCTCTGTATTAGGGGAAGGGCAGGGTCGAGGTTCTTGATGATTTTCTTGTTTTCCATTGATGCCCGGTGGCTCACTAAGGCGATGGAGTCCTCGAGCACCATATTGATATCCGTGGGTTGCAGATCCACATCCTTATGCCGAGCAAAATTTAGGAGCTTTTCAATGATCTCCTTGCACCGGTAGGTATGGCGCACGATGGCCTCTAGATAAGAAGGGAATTTCTCTTTGATCTTCTCCGGTGAGGATTGCGCATTAGAAAAGAGGTAGCTCATTCGTTCTGCATGGGCCCCGATAACAGCCAATGGGTTATTGATCTCGTGGGCAATGCCAGAGGCCAGTTCTCCCATGGCCACCATCTTTCCAGCCTGGAGGAGTTGTGCTTCTAACTGCTTTTTCTCTGTAATATCCTGGATCAATTCGACAATTTGAATGATCTCTCCTTGACTATTCTTGATGGGAGAGGTGGTAATCTGAAAAAACCGAGGATGACCATTTCTACCTGGAATCGCCTTTTCACATTGCTCGACATTGCCAGAGAGGATCGCCTTCGTGGAGGCACAATCCTGGCAGAAGTCTCTTTCCTCCCACAAGGCGGAAAAGCATTTTCGTCCCTGCAGTTGGCCTAAGGGACCAAACCATTCCGTGGCGATTCGGTTGCCCCAAAGCACTTCAAGGTCTTTGTTCAAGAGAACCAACCCGGCCCCGATCCCGCTCACGATTCCATCCAACTTCTGTTTTTCTTCCTCGAGGTCTTGAGTCCTCTCTTTCACTTTGGCTTCCAGATCTCGAGCCCACTCTTGTAAGAGCTGCTGCGAAGACGCGAGACTATCTCCCATGCGGTTAAATGTTTGCCCTAGCTCTTCGAGCTCATCTCCAGTGTTGATGTTGACCCGTTGGCTTAGATCGCCTGCAGCCATTCTGCCAGTGACACCTATCAGCTCTCGGAAGATCCTCTTGAAGCGCCGGTCGACAAAGAGCGCAAAGAGGCCAACCACGCCCAGAGCGAAGCCAGCCATCAGCAATCCCCGCAGTGCTCCTGCCCACACCTTTTGATCCATCCGCCTCGTAGTTACACCGACTCTTACCGTGCCGATCTCTTGTCCACGCGCCCTCATAGGAACGGCAACTTCATAGGTGATGGGAGAAAAAAGCGAAAGCCAACTATCCGCCTTTTCTACTTCCCGAATCAAGTTCGAACTTAATGGCCGATCGGCTTCTCGATCTACGGCCGCAACGCGCAAATCCTGCCCGCGTTTGAACCGTGCAGCCAGCCGGCGGCTGTCTGCACTCTCCACTATCACATAAGTGATATCCTCTCCTGCAGTAGCGATCGCCACACATCGCTCAAGGAGAGCGAAATCTTGAAGACGGATCACAACCGAAAAGACGTGAGCTAAGTTTCTGGAAAATTGGATGTTGACGTCTTTTATGTAATCCCGAACCATAAGCCGCTCGTGATACGTCTGTATCGAGACAAAAATGGCTATCATTGCCACCTGTAAGACAATAATGGCAGTGATGACTTTACCCCGGAAGCTCAAAGCGGGCCAGGATTTTATCTTCATGGTGTACTTCCTCAACGTTATTTTCTGATGATGTAGCAAACCCTATGCCACAGTCAACCCTTGGCCTCTTTTTTGCCCCCTGTGGGTAGTTAAAGCCGCGGGGTTTGGGATCAGCTCAGAGGAACGACCTTTTCAAAGAGAACATAGGGGGTGCGGCCTGAATCGTGTAAAGCCTTTTCTACCAGCCTTCTCCCCTCCGGGCTTAAGTTTCCCCCTTTTAGGTAAGCCGGATAAAAGTGGACGTGATAAAAATGATCGGGGTGTACCTCGACCCAAGCTCGAATCTTTTTTGCTTGGGGTAGTCGGCTCCAACGAAAAGTTCCCCGAAAGCTCTCGCCTGGGGTTATCCGTGTGTCGAAGTATTCCTTCCATTGCCCCTCCTCGAAGCGGGCGTCCCAGCCGATAATCTTCACTTGCTCTGTCCTGGGAAGAGTTTTGCCCCTGCTATCCAAAAGCGCGGCACGCACAAAAACCTTGGGGGTTATATAGGTGGGAAATTTGTGCCCGACCGCAGCGTTGACTACCTCCACCGACAACTCCAGAGCGTCCCCACGCCTGGAGAAATCTCTCCGGATCTGGGTCTCAATCCGGACTCCGCCTTTCACCCACTCGGCATCGTGGATCCCCTTCCAGAGATGGCGCCTCTGGGGCATGTGGCACTCTTGGCAGCTCGCTCCCCCTTTTCCCCAAATGCTGTTTTGCCACTCCCGATAAGTATCCTGTAACGGCTTTCCGTTGACCAGAAGGGAATTTTGCGGGTCGAACTGGTGGCAGTCTTTACAGAATTCAGCCCTCTCAAAGTAAGGCGTACGCTGGATGCCCCCGTGGTTGGGCGTGCCAGGCGGGTATGTGGCAGCAGAGGTTTCTTCGCCCTTAGGTGGGCCAAAACGTTGATGCTGCCGCACGTGGCAGGCGGCGCAGGCAATTCCCTGCAATTGCAGTTCAGAGTCGAACCGAGGATTTTCCTCGTAAGTGGTTTCGTCCCGCTCCGTCTTCTTTGCGAGGACTGGAGACTGCTCGCTTAGCGGGGCGTGGCAACTCCTGCACAGACTTGCCTCTCCAGGGCTGTTTTGATCGAGATCGATAATCTGTCCCCATGGCCCGGGCCCCATCGCCTTGCTGTGGAGGCTTTCCTCCCAGTCCGCGTACTGCCGGACGTGACAGCCTCCACAGGCCTCGGGTCTAAGGGATGCCTCTTTTTCTGTGTAACCGGGTGGGGAGGGACCTTGGGGAGCAATCGGCCTCTGCCAGTACTCCTTGAAAAACTCCCCTATTTCCTGATCGAGGGAGAAGGCAGGAGCAGCTTTCTCTCTGTCCCGGCTAAATGGAAAGAAGCGGCCAGCCAGGACAAGCAGAACAAGCAGCCCTGACGATCCGGCTACCCAAAGAAGCAGTTTTTGCCGAAGACGAAAGCGCAACATTCCCCGCTTGCCCTCGAAAAGCTTTATCCTAAAAAGGCCGGGGGGTCAAAAAGTTCCTGACGGAGAAAAATTGTGGGAACTTTTATGCCTCGGAGAAAGTTAACTATACGAGGCTTAATACAAGACCTTATTACAGGGAGGTTTTATGAGGAACAGGAAGGTTCTAAGTTGTGGACCCTATTCTGCTATTTTGTTTTTCCTCCTATTAGCTCTACCTAGCTCTGTTCTCGCCCAGGTCAACCCCTGTGCCCCGAAAGCCAGACAAAAATCCCAGAACCCGTGCGCCGCAAATCCCTGTGCGGCCAAAAATCCGTGCGCTGCTAATCCCTGTGCACCCGGGGGACAAAGTGGCGCCGCCGCGGGTAAGGCGATGACGGTAAGGGGCGAAGTTGCACGGGTGGAGCCTAGCTCAGGGAAGCTGGTTCTTAGGGTTGACGGGAAGCAACTCGATTTGACCCTCAGCAAACACTCCGTTGTACGCGCGGGCGCTCAAGTAAAGCGGCTTGCGGATATTAAGTCTGGTGAGCAAGTTACTGTCTCCTACGTAGAGAGCGGGAAAGATCGCACGGCCTGGTATATCTACTTGGCCTCAGCCACTGCAGTAGCCAATCCCTGCGGGGCCAATCCGTGTGCAGCCAAGAACCCGTGTGCCGGCAATCCCTGTGCGCCGAAGAGCAAAAGGGCGAAATAGAGCTTTTCTAGATGCGACCAAGGTCAGGAAAGGCGCCATCGTTGAGATCTCACTGGGCGGGATTGTTAACGGCTCTGTTTTTTTGTGCGGCAGCTCCGGTTTCCTGGACGAACCACGTCCATATGCAGGGAGGTCCCTTCCTCGGAGTGGTGCTCTCCATAGCCGTTGATCCGACGAATCCTGAAATTCTCTACTCTGCCGCTTATGGTGGGGGGGTATTCCGTAGCAGGGACCGGGGGGTCTCATGGACCGTCATTAACCAGGGATTGCCAAATCGCCAAGTCTTCTCCCTGATCATGGATCCTGCAGATTCCAGTAAACTCTATCTCGGTACAGACCAAGGCATTTTTTTCAGCACAGATAAGGGTAATTCCTGGAAACCGCTAACTTCAATCCTTCAAAATCGTAATATCCGCAGCCTGGTGGTCGATCCCAATCATTCAGGCCTCCTCTACGCGGCTACAGATCAGGGCATTTTCCAAGGCAAAGGGAGTGTTTGGCGTAGGATTTCTCAAGGGCTGACCAATAAGGATGTCCGAGCTCAAGTGATTTCTCCTTCAGGCAAAGTTTATGCCGGGACTTTTGGTGGGGTTTTCAAAAAGGAAAAAAGGGGATCTTCCTGGACTCCGGTCAACAGCGGCCTTACAGACAAGCAAGTTCGAGCCTTAGCGATAGACCCTACCTCGCCTGAGACCCTCTACGCAGGCACCGCCTCAGGCGGGGTCTTTAAGACAACCGACGGCGGAGAGCGATGGAAGGCAGCCAATCAGGGGCTTTTGAGCAGCAGCGTGCTTTCCCTGGTGATTGCTCCCGCCCCAGACAGAACCTTGTACGCGGGAACTGTCAGTGGAGTATTTAACAGCGCCAATGGAGGCGAAAGGTGGCTTCCTACCGGGGAGGAACTCGGCTTTACAGTTCCCGTCCTTACCTTAGATCCGTCTGAGCCACGCCTGTTGTACGCAGGGAGCGGTGGGCGAATTTTCAAGAGCAGCAACGCAGGCGAAAAGTGGGAAGAGATTGCTCACGAGGTGAATTATTTCGGTTCTACGGCACTCTCAGCGAAACGTTGAGGGTTGGGCCTATTTCAACAGAAAGGAGGTGAAACATATGAAGGGTAAAACGGCGAAGACAACCTTAGTAGCGCTAGTGGCTCTTATTCTGACCCTGAGTTTGCCCACGCTTGTGCAAGCTCAGCAGAAGAAAAAAGAGCTAGCCATGGGTCCCTATTTTCAAACCCTCAAGCCTGACGACCGCATCGACGCGTCGATCGGCCGAGGTCAAAAGCTTTTTAACGAACTCGGTTGCGCGGGGTGTCATCCTCGAGGAGGCACTATTGGTGGCACAGCGGTGGATGCTTCGGGAAACAGGATGAACATCGAGATCCCCGCCCTCAGAGGCGCGGCCCTCCATTATCCGCGCAGGGCGGCATCCGGCTTTATGGCGACCATTGGAACCATGAACGACCTCTGAAACACCATCTTCCTTGGCCGTGAGCCAATGGATCCGAACTCGCAAGAGTACATCGATCTCTCCTCTTACGTAGCCTCTTTGACCCCCCAGGTCTATAAGGCGATGAAGGCGTGGGAGCAAAAGAGACTCGTGGCGGAGAAGAAGATGGCTGGCGGGAACCCGTGCGCGGCAAATCCGTGTGCAGCGAAGAATCCCTGTGCGGCCAAAAACCCTGTGCCGTAAAGAAGAAATAGATCGGAACAGGATACTGGTCAGCACTTTAACCGGAGGGAGGGTAGATAGCCTCTACCCTCCCTTCTTTTACCCGGAGGAGTCCTTGGTGAGTCCAACGATGCGCGCATTACTCAAAAAAGCTCTTGTCTTTGTCTCCTTTTATCCCTTGTTTTTGGCATGGCCGCTCATGGCCCAAACGGCAACGAAAAAGGGCGATTTGGGTACCGGAAAGGCGGTCTATGAGGAGATCTGTTTCGCCTGCCACGGGTTAAAGGGAGACGGTAAGGGGCCTGGCTGGTTAAACACGAAGCCGAGCCCGCAGGTCTTTATCAATTCGGTCTATATGTCGCGGCTGACCGACGAGTATATCTTCAATGTGGTGAAATACGGCAAACTGGCGGTGCTGAAGAGAGAGATTCCGAATAAAAAGTTCGAGTCCCTTGCCATGCCGTCCTTCGGCCAAGTCCTGGAGGACGACCAAATCCGGGAGCTGATCAAGTTTGAGAAGGCCTTCAGCCAGGGAGGCCCTCAGTCGGCAGAGATGAGAGAGATTTTCGATGCCGCCTGCGCTGTCTGTCACGGGAAAGAGGGGCGGGGAGATGGAGAGAGGGCCAGCTCTGTTCAGCCGGCGCCGAAATACTTTGTTAGCGACGCGCAGCCGTCGCCTATGAACCTCACCGACCTCCAGTTGATGGCCCGGTTCAACGAGGACTTTCTCTTCGCCCTCATCAAAAAGGGAAAGATCGGCTCTATTGAGGAAGAAAAATTCGACACAATGCAACCCTTTGGTCAAGTCCTCAGCGACAAGGAGATCTGGGGCGTCATCCG
>JACPSE010000062.1 GCA_016193465.1 Deltaproteobacteria bacterium | reverse complement strand
GGTAGAAAGGAGAGGACTATTGTGGAGAGAGCCGATTTTCGCACGTTTTACCGTGAGGCGCACAGCGTTGCCTGCCTCAGCGAGCGAGAGAAAATGCTCTTAGGGTTGGCCGTCGCGGTGACGCGTAACTGCGAGCCCTGAACGGAAAGGCGCCTTGCGGACGCAAGGAAGGCAGGGATGACGGAACAAGAGCTTGACGCCGCCGTGGACATCATTGCCGCCGTCAATGCGGGCATCATGAAATCGCTGAACCAGCGGATCAAGCAGCGCCAGAAGTAAAAAGAGCGCAACGAGATGGTCTTTTTGAGTTTGGTGTGAAACATTGCTCAATGGAGGACTTTGTATGACCCAAACGTGGTTTTCGCTCAAGGCAAAGGACGATCCTGTGGGAATATATCCAGTTGAGTTTGAAATTGAGGCTGTCAGGACAGCTCTTTTGGTTGTTGATATGCAAAAGTATGGGTACCATCCGGATTATGCTCTTGGCAAGCTCCTTCAAAGGGAAGCACCTGAAGTATTCCACTATCTATTTTCGAGATTAGAAAACATTGTGGTCCCAAACATTCGCCGTTTACTAAGTTTTTTTAGGGCGAGTAACCTCAGAGTGATTTTTTTATGTGTAGGTCCTCTGCTCCGCGATGGCAGTGATATGACTCCCCGACGACGGAGCAGAGACTTAGAGCGGCTAAGCAAGACCGGCATAAACCATTTTTTTCATGTTGGCACGCCAGAGCATGAAATCCTAGATGAATTAAGACCGAATTCGGGCGAACTCGTCATCAATAAAAACTCGACCAGCGCCTTCACGTCCACTGGCATTGATCAGATCTTACGCAATATGAATATAGAGAACCTAGTTTTCACCGGCGCTGCGACCAATGGATGCGTAGAAACCACCGCGAGAGACGCGGCCGATCGAGGTTATAATTGTTATCTCGTGGACGACGCTTGTGCGACGAAAAATCAAGACCTGCACGACAGCACAATGAGGAATTTTGGGCTCCTGTTCGGAAAAGTCATTACGACCGACGAAATGATTAAAGAGCTAGATGCGCTGCTCGGAAGACAAAAATAATCCTTAAAAATGAAACCGTTAGAAGGAAGAAGATAAATTATCGGTCAAACGGCTTTTGGTGATGATTAGCAGAGGTAACGCCGGCTGCTGGTTCTTGACACACCGAAGATTGAAGGAGTAGATTCAGGTTCGCAAGCATTCGCGGAGATTTGCGCGCTAAAGGAGGAGACTTATGCAAAGGTCGGGGAATTCAATGGGAGCTATACGGTTAGCCGCATTGCTGTTTGGACTAAGCCTATTAACGTTTCATGGAAATGTTTTGGCTCAATCATCGTGGAAACCGTCCAAGGTGGTGCAGCTTGGCAATCATGGAAATCCGGGCACGAGTGCTGACCACCTACTAAGAAATATGATTGAGATCCTTAAGCAGGAGAAAATTACCCCGGCCGAACTGAATATTCAACAGCTCTACAAACCGGGGGGGAGCAGTGCTGTTTTACAGACCTATATGACGACGCAGAAGGGAAATGACCATTTTTTGGCACAATGGACAACGACATGGATTGGGGCCGCTGTGTCCAGTCCAGACCTGAAAGTTAGTCTCAAGGACCTTACCCCCATCGCCCGCCTTATTACCGAGCCCGCTGTCATTGCGGTGAATAGTGCCTCCCCATTTAAAACCATAAAAGATTTAGTCGAGACCGCTAAAGCCCAACCAAATAAATTGAGACAGATTGGTGGGTCGGTAACTTCCGTGGACAATATCTTTCGATTCTTAATCATGAACGCGACAGGAGCCAAGTGGGACTATATTCCGGCCGCGGGAGGAGGTGAACGCATCGCGGCCATTCTTGGTGGTAATGCTGATCTTTATCTGGCGCAGACAAATGAAGTAAGTGAATATGTGCGCGCGGGGAAGATGCGGATCATCTGCTCTTTGACTGATGAACGGCAGGATGAGATCCCTGAAGTGCCAACGATTAAAGAAGCAGGAATCAACATACCCTTGCTGGTTACGTCGCGTGGTATAGTTGCGCCGCCTGGGATATCAAATCAGGTACTGAACTACTGGGTGGACGCGATGAGTAGACTTTCTAAGGCAGCGAGATGGCGTAAATTTTTGAAGGATAATGGGCTCACAGAAGGCTTTCTGCAAGGGGGCGAGCTGAGGAAGTTCTTGGACGAACAGTTTGAAACAATGCATAAAATAATGACTGAAAGCGGCATGATTAAAAAACCTGGCTAGTGAGCTTGGATATCTTGAACTAGATATGTCACGCGACTAGCCTAGGCACCGTCAGAGGCATTTGGATTTGCCGGTGAAATTATTCTGCTCAAGGAGGTCCTATAATGGCAACGGTTCAGCTGAGAAGGGATGAGCCGAATGATAAGCGTGTTAGGATGATCTTCTCAGAGCTTCGGAAAACGCTTGGCTTTGTGCCAAACTTTTATGTAGCTCTGTCAAATAATCCGGAGGTGCTTGATGCCCTCTGGTCTGCAAGAAAACGGTTAATGGCGCCTGGTCATCTAGACGATATGACAAAACAATGGCTGGTGTTCGCTGCCTTGGTATTAACTAACAATCAGTTTTCTATCTATGCCCATACCGCTAGGCTAAAGAAAAAGGGTATAAGCGACGGGGCGATTGTAGAAGCTTTGGGCGTGTTGGCATATTTTTCCGGATGTAGCGCGGCAGCAAACGGATTAGGACTGGCTCAAGACCACGACCCTGAAACCTTAGCCGCGCTCAAAAGCAAAAAACCTTAGGTCTCTCCCCTGAGCCCTCAGCGATTTTGAGTGAGCAACAACTAACCAGAGGTATGTCAGTGAAGACACTTCTGCCAGAATTCTCACGTCGTGGTCAATACCAAGAAATCCACTGTTCCCCGGATGCCTGAGAAAGACTTTAATTCACAGGCTGCGCCGAGCGGATGTTAAATAAATGACTTTATTCGAGAACCTAATATCTGGCTTTATTATAGCAATGTCTCCAGTAAATTTTTTCTGGTGCTTTGTTGGTGTCGTATTGGGAACAGTAGTGGGAATCTTGCCTGGCATCGGTCCCTCTGGCGCACTAGCTATGCTCCTTCCCCTGACATACAGCATGAACCCAACGACTGGAATTATCATGTTGGCCGGCATCTATTATGGAGCGAAATATGGCGGCTCAACTACATCCATTTTGTTGAACACGCCAGGGGAGTCCGCTTCAGTTATAACTTGCTTAGATGGCTATGCTATGGCTCGCGAAGGGCGTGCTGGGCCGGCATTGGGCATCGCTGCTATTTCTTCTTTCATAGCGGGAACATTCGGGGTCCTTCTACTTACCCTTATCGCCCCCCCCATAGCCGTTTTCTCCGTCCGTTTTGGCCCCCCCGAGTATTTTATACTCATGCTTCTGGGATTGTTATTAATGGTTTTTTTGACGGGTGAATCTATATGGAAAGGGCTTTTAAGTGGGTTGACAGGATTGTTTTTTGCAACAATCGGTATTGACCTTTTTACAGCTCTACCGCGTTTTACTTATGGCCAAGTATATTTAGCGGACGGCATTGACTTTGTCGTGGCTAGCATCGGTCTTTTTGCGGTTGCGGAAGTCCTCGCCAATTTGGAGGAGGAGTCCGGCGTTCAGGTCTTTACGGTTCCTAATCGGCTTCGTGAGTTATTTCCTTCCTGGGAGGATTTAAAAGCATGTCGATTTGCATTTCTCAACGGGTCTATTGTCGGCTTCATCGTTGGCGTTCTACCCGGTGCAGGATCGACCGTCGCTTCGATTTTATCCTACGGCTTGGAACGTGCCGTATCTCGCCATCCGGAGAAGTTTGGGAATGGAGCCATAGAGGGAGTAGCGGCTCCTGAAGGGGCAAACAATTCGGAGTGCGGTGGCGCAATGGTACCCTTGCTTACCTTGGGAATACCTGGATCTGGAGCTGCTGCCATAATGCTTGGAGCGTTCTTGATGTGGGGGCTGAAACCGGGTCCCATGCTTTTTCAAGAGCACCCTGAATTTGTTTGGCCTCTAATTGCTAGTATGTACATAGGCAACGTGATGCTGGTTATACTGAACCTCCCATTAGTTCCTTTATTTGCGAGCATATTACGAGTGCCATATTATGTCTTGTATACAGCAGTGATGGGGCTTTCGGTGGTCGGTGTCTACAGCTTCAAGGGGTCTTTGTTCGATCTCTGGCTGCTAGTTGGTTTCAGCGTCTTAGGTTACCTGATGCGAAAGATTGGGATGGCTGCTGCTCCTATGGTTCTCGGATTAGTCTTGGGCCCTCTAATGGAGGTATCCCTACGTCAGAGTATGATTATGTCACACGGTAGCATTGCCATTTTTGTCGAGCGGCCCATATCTATAGCTCTTCTGATAACTGCATGTCTGTCGGCTCTTGCCTTGTGCGTCGTCAAGCACTTAACCGGAAACCGAGTATCGTACCTACAGGGATAGATTCATTAGTTTGAAACTTCCGCATTGAACGACTACAATCATTTAAAAAGGAGGGCTAGCAATGGAATCTCTAAAAAGGAAGATTCGCGTTCTTGATCCTACTTCGCCAAGAAACATCCAGAAGGCTGTCTTAGCAAACCGTCTGAGCGCCCTGGACGGTAAAGCTATCGGACTACTCGATAATTCTAAAGCTAACTCTGACGTTTTTTTGGCTAGGGTTCAGGAGTTGCTTGCAGAGCAATTCAGAATTGCCAGATTCTTTAAGTTCCGCAAACAGACGCCCGCTCGAGGAGTGCCTGGGGATACCATGGGTGATCTGGTAAAATGCGACGCGGTTATAAATGGCATAGCCGATTGAGCTGGTAACACCTCGTGGAGTTTCCACGATAGTATTGCTCTTGAGAAGTCCGGCGTTCCGACAATCACGATTACCACGACGTGCTTTGTTGAAGCTGGAAGGAGATTAGCGCGCGAGTTCGGGCTAACAGATTTGCCCATCGTCGTCATACCTCACCCTATTTACACAAAGTCAGTGGAGCAGATAAAGAGCTTAGCCGATGAGTCACTAAAAGACATCATCGCTGGTATTACGATGCAGACAGGGGAATCCCGATCTACAGCGGTGAGGGGTGGAACATGAGATCTAAAAGTTTTTCTTCAGTGGCTGCAGAGTTTGACGACTCCTTACGGTCACTGGACGCTATCTACGAGTACTACCTTCAGCATCAATGGACTGACGGCCTTCCCATTATTCCACCGACCGAAGACAAGGTCGCGGCAATGCTGGATTATATAAGCCGTGATCCGCAGGAAGAAATTGGGCTAATGCCGCCTAAGTACGGTCGACTAACTCTGGAAAAAATAGCTATTAACGCAGTTATGGCCGGTTGTAAACCGGAGTATATGCCGGTTGTGGTGGCGGCAGTAGAGGGCATGCTAGACGGTTCTTTTAATTTGAATGCTGTTCAGGTCACGACGCACAGTTCTGCCCCCCTTATTGTGCTAAACGGACCTATTCGGCATGAGATCGAGATTAACTGTGGGGCTAATTGTTTCGGCCAAGGTTGGCGGGCCAATGCCACCATAGGACGTGCGGTGCGCTTGATTATGGTCAATGTAGGAGGAGCGTCTCCAACAAACATGGGGGACTTGTCGACATTCGGAACTCCGGCCAAATACACGTATTGCGTGGGAGAAAATGAGGAAGAAAACCCCTGGGAGTCTCTACACGTTGAGCGAGGTTTTTCTAAGGACGCAAGCACCGTGACGGTCTTTGCCGCTGAAGCGCCCCATAACGCGATGTGTCGCACGCCGAGTACTCCAGAACTATTGTTAGAAACTGTAGTGGATAGCATTGTGCCGAAAGGTAGCCATTCGATGATCTTCACTACGGAAACAATGATTGTCATTAGCCCAGAGCCGGCAGCTTTGCTTTACAACTCAGGTTGGACGAAGAAGGATATTCGTGGTTATTTATTTGACCGCGCCCGCCAGCCAGTTGGTAAACTCAAACGTGGCGGTGGTTGGCCAACTCCTCAGTGGCCCAAATGGATCGACATAACAGATGACAGCTGTTTGGTGCCAGCTGCGGAGAGACCGGAGGACTTTATCATTTTAGTTGCAGGAGGGCCGGGTGTTCATTGTCTGGTTATTCCGCCATATGGGATGTCTCGTTCAGTAACCCGCGAAATTAAGCGCTGAGGCCATTTAAAGAAAACTATCCACAACTCACAAGAAGAAGCAGCATGACAAGACGTGTTAACAGGGTAGTTGCTATTATTTTCATCTTGATTGGTGCTTACGTTCTTGTTGAGTCCCATGTTCGGTTCCCATATACAATGGAGTATGGTCCTGGGCCGGGATTTTTACCAACATGGCTCGGCATATGCATGCTTTTGGTGTCTTTTGCTCTTTTGACTCAAACCTTTATTGGACGAAACCGCGAAGACATGCCTGATGTTCGCCGAGCAGTAGATCTTCAAGGCGGCGGACGGGTCCTTACAGTATTACTAATGCTAACAGGGAGTGTTTTTCTCTTCGATATCCTGGGCTTCCTTCTCTCCTATGGTTTGTTAGTCTTCAGCGTAACATATGTGCTGGAGCGTGATCACCTATCCCTTCGAGCAATTTTGATGACCTCAGTATTCCTACCAGCGACTTTCGCTCTTATTTTTAGGGTTCTTTTAGGCGTATCCTTGCCGGGTGGAATCCTCGGCGTTTAGGAGCCAGATCCAAGACATTTCAGAACGGAAAGCAAATAAGAGCCATAAAGAGGATTCTTACTGTGCAGCGTGCTAGGAATAATCTTCTATCGAGCGAGCAAGGTAATGGTTTCTAAATGCATGAAAGATTAGGGAAGCGAGAAAGATATGGCAGGACTTCTTGAAGGTGTAAAAGTTGTCGAACTCGGGGGCTATGGAGCTGCCCCGTTTTGCACCATGATGCTAGGGGATCTAGGTGCAGAGGTAGTTAAAGTGGAGTCACCCACAGGTGATCCATATAGAGAAAACCCCCCTTTCGTGAAGGACGAATCCCTCTACTTTATGAGCATTAATAGGAACAAGCGAAGCGTGTGTTTAGACCTCAAAACACCAGAAGATTATCAGTCGTTCCTAACACTTTTGCGCGGCACTGATGTAGTCGTCCACAATTTACGTCCCGATGTTGACCGTGCTCTAAAAGTGGATTACGCATCGTTGTGCGCACAAAACCCCGCGATCGTCTACTGTTCAATATCTGGGTACGGAGACTCAGGTCCGTTGCGCAAGGAGGGGGCTTACGACCTGATTATACAGGCTTATACTGGGTTGATGTTGCTGGGGGGTGAAGAGAGTGATCCTCCGTTGAAGGTTGCGCCTGCAGTCCCGGATATCGCAGGGGCGATGTGTGCAGCGTTTGCCATAGTGTCGTGCCTTTTCAAACGGATGAGCACTGGAACCGGGGATTACGTGGAAATGTCCCTCTTCGATGCGACCCTATACAGCTTGGCTTTGGCCTACCTGCCATACTATTTGGGAACCGGCTCTTCGCCAGGTCGCTGGGGATCAGGCCATTCCTTACTTGTACCCATGCAAGCGTTTAAAGGAGCCGACTCACGCTATTTTGTCACGGGGGTTACTTCGGAGGTGATGTGGACTCGTTTTTGTGCGGCGATAGATCACCCGGAACTGGCAGGGAGCTATCCGTCCAAAGAGGCGCGAATAGAGTTTCGCGAGCAGTTAGTGGGGAAACTAACGGAGATTTTTATTGCTCAACCCGCTGAGTTTTGGGTTAAGCGACTTTCAGAGCATGGGGTACCGTCTGCGCCGGTATTGAACCTCGCGGAGGCCTTGATGCATCCTCAAACTCGGGCACGTGGCATGTTGCAAACTGTCGATCATCCAACAACGGGATCCGTCACAATGATAGGGACGCCTTTTAAGCTTTCCAAGAATCCTGGCTCCATACGTCTCCCGCCCCCAACTCTGGGGCAGGACAAACAGTACATTCCGGGAGAGAAGGAAAAGAAGAGATTTTGAAGCCCCATCCGATCTAATATTTGTCCCTGGCTAAGATTTTCCTTGGCTAACCCCCTCTGTTCTCACTAGAATCCCGCCTCGCTTCCCTTCTATCTCCGTTAGCAGGAGGTGTCCTATGCGTAACCTGGTCACGGACTACTTAAGGCAGGATCTTTCCCGCCGAGGTTTTTTGAAGGCTATGGCCGCGGCAGGATTTACCGTGGCGGCAGCAGAGTCGGTGCTCAAATCCCTTGCTCCCATCGCCCACGCCCAGACCGTTGGCAAAACCTATATGAAGCCTTTTGAAGGAAACGGCGGGGGCCTGCTGGCCAAGCAGCTCCTGGCCACAGGAACCGAATACCTCTTCGTCGGAAACGGCTCCGGTTTGGGGGCTCTGTGCGATGCGGTAATTGAGCGGCCCAAGCTCAAGGTGGTCCTTGCTACCCATGAGGCTCATGTCGTGGCGATGGCGAGCGGCTACGCGATGGCCTCAGGGAAAACCGTCTTCTGCGCGTACAGCCGCGTGGGCGCGGCCCACTCCACAGGCAATATATACATGCCATGGTGGAAGTTAGGCTAAGGTTTCGATTGCGGAGATGAGAACGAAAAAGGCCTAAATTCGTTACTCCTGGCCGGCCACTTACTCAATAGACCTGTTTCTCTTGAAGCTCACCCGCTAAGGTGTTAATGAAGATCTCGGGTGGTCGCATAGCTCAGTTGGTTAGAGCGCTCGCCTCACATGCGAGAGGTCGCAGGTTCAAGTCCTGCTGCGACCACCATCTTTAACTCGCCGGATTTCTAGGCTTTTTCCTTCCTTTGGGGTTTCCTGAATTACCAGCTCGTAGGCGATCCCGAGAAGCATCTGAGCCCCCTCTGGAAACTGAAGACAAGGCCTGATAGCTCCGGCATCCAGGCACCGGGTTGCGCGCATATTAGGCGCTGCTCCTTGCCTACCCGGCGCCGCTAGCACCGAAAGCAGCTTTCCTATCTCCCGTTTGGCCGGCTTAAATTTCGTTTAATCTTATTGCTGGAGTCATTTAAATTGACACGGTTCCCCGACCTGCTATAAGGTGCTTCTTGAGCGTACGGCCCGAGACGTCCTTTGTTGAATTGAGGGGCACGGCGTCCGCGGCTAGTTGTGAGATGACTCGCGGAAACCAGGGGAGTGAACTGCATACAAGGAGGCAGAAATGAAAAAAGGATTCAGCTTGCTGTCGAGCTTTGTTGCCGTAGCCTTTATTGGTGTGTTCGCGCCGGAGGCGGAGCCAATGCCGTTGGAGAAACTGGTCCAGGCGGCGCAGCGGGAAGGGATAGTCAACCACACAGAGACACGAGCTGCAGAAGTGTGGGCGGAGCTTGAGAAACGTTTCAACAATCGCTTCGGTACCAAGATAAAGATCAACCAGCTTCCTATTCAGGCAGCGGAGGCAGTTACTCGCCTGCGCGAGGAAGCCGCCGTGGGCAGGATAAGCATGGATCTCTATCGCGGCTCTGGGTCTTATACCTATATGGTTTTGAAGGCGGGCCTGCTTGCCGAGCCATTCGATTGGGTTGATACGTTCGGGAAAATTTTCCCTGGAATTGGGAAATTGGTCGGGGCTCCTCGGGTGCCAAAGAATCTGGAAAATCGAATCGTGTTGTACGACGATCTGACCAAGGGAGTTATCTACAATAAGAAGTTGGTGGCTAAAAATGAGGTTCCGAGAAAATGGGAGGAGCTGCTCGATCCCAAGTGGCGAGGAAGAAAAATAGCCGTCGATCCCAGGGGCAGCTCCACGTATGGATTGGCGCTCTTCTACGGCAAGGAATGGGCGCTGGATTTCAACCGCAAATTGAAAGCGCAAAACCCCCTCTTTGTTAACGGCACGCCAGCAGTTGCGAAGGCCGTCAGTCGGGGTGAGGCGCTGCTCGGGGCGGGAGTAGGGATAAAGCACGTGCTGGAGGAAGTGGATATCGACATAGCAGCCGAGATCCCGCTGTTTTCGGCCGCTCGTAATATCATGCCTATCCACGGTTCTCCTCATCTCAACGCCGCCAGGCTGTGGGCTGCTTGGTATGCCGTGGAAGGCGTAAGGATTATGAACAAAGAGTTCGGCATCTATGACGGGTTGATCGAGGGGGATTACGAACAGGCCCGCTTTGCGCAAAAACGGGGGGTGAAATACAAGGACGAAGGGCTGACAGAGGAGGATATCGAAAGCCTCGCTGAGATGCGCAGTCTGGTCCGAAAGATCCTTGCCAAGTGAAGTAAGGAAGGATGGATGATCCGCGTAGAACAGCTCCACAAAACCTTCCAGTTGGACAAGGGCGGAGTTCGGGCCGTCCAGGGTGTAGGCTTCACAGTTAATGAAGGGGAATTTTTCACTCTTTTAGGTCCTAGCGGGTCGGGCAAAAGCACCATCCTTCGGTGTCTGGCTGGCCTGGAGCATCCGGACCAGGGAGAAATCATCATAGGGAGCCAACATGTGTTTTCGTCCCGGACAAAGCATACGGTTCCTCCCGAAGAGCGCCCTATCGGAATGGTCTTTCAATCCTACGCCATCTGGCCGCACATGAATGTTTTTGAGAATGTCGCATTTCCCTTGAAGCGTGGCACGAAACACGGTCAGAAGAGGTTATCCGAGGGACAGATTGCGGAGGCGGTGGCAGAAGCGCTTAAGAAGGTGAACCTTGCTGGCATGGAATACCGCCCTGCCACACAGCTCAGCGGGGGCCAGCAGCAAAGGGTGGCTCTCGCCCGCGCCCTAGCGCACAGGCCCGCCGTGTTGCTCCTGGATGAGCCGCTGAGCAACCTGGATGCGAAGCTGCGCGAGGAAATGCGGGAAGAGCTGCGCGAGCTTACCAAATCCCTGAACATTACCAGTGTCTATGTGACCCACGACCAGGTGGAAGCCCTGGCGTTGTCCGATCGGATTGCCGTGCTCATGGAAGGCGCGCTGGTCGCGGAGGGGTTGCCATTTGAGCTCTACCTGCATCCTAGAGACAAAAGGGTGGCTGACTTTCTCGGGGCCGCCAACGTTTTGGAGGGTAAAATCCTGAAGGTAGAACCTAACGGCGAGGGGGTAATGCAAACAGGGGTCGGGACCCTCCATTTCAGCTCGGATTCGCCTGCGGCCGCATGGAGCGCACAAGGCAAGGTAGCGGCGCTTGTGCGGCCGGAAGCCATTATATGCGCTGCCGAGAAGCCAGGGTCGGCAGAAAATATATTTTTGGGCACGATCCAACGAGTAACCTTTCAAGGCAGCGTTTTCAATATTCTGCTTCGCATCAATGACGCCACACTGCGCGTGTTTTGTGATGTTTATAACTCTACTTTATTGCCCTCCGCCGGGCAGAAGGTGTACGTCTGCATACCTCGAGAGCACGTCAACGTCGTTGGTGCTTCATGAAAGGGTCTGGGCTTTGGAAAAAAGGACGATGAGGAGAAGGCTCCGGTGTGGATTTTTCGTGTCGTTATAATGCTGGTAGCCGGAATCCCGATATTCTCTTTTCTGGGGGCCGTCTTGCTTTACACCGTAAGGCCGGTTGGCGCCTTGCTTTTTGACTGGAGCGCCATAACATTTGATCACTATCTGAGCGTCGCTACCGATGAATACACGCTCGGACTGGCCGTCAACACGTTCTTATACGTTGCAGCGTCTCTGACGGTTGGCTCAATCCTGACCGTCACCTTTACTTGGCTTGTGCAAAGAAGCGATCTGCCTTATAGGCATCTAATCCCTTCAATAATGATCATCCCCTTGGCCATCCCCGGGGCATTCATCGCCTTTGGCTGGGTGTTATTGGCATCGCCCAGGACTGGACTTCTCAATTTGTGGTTGCGGGGTCTATTGGGAATGTCAGGGACAGGGCCGTTAGACATCTATACGTATTGGGGAATGGTCCTTTTAACGAGCTTGAATCTAGTCCCAAGTATGTTCTTCATGTTGAACTCACAACTGAGAAACATGGACTCGGCGCTTGAGGAGGCGGGCTCGGTCTGCGGGGCCCCCGTTCACTCGGTGGCTCGGTATATTACCCTGCCGATGATGACGCCGGCTCTTGCCGCGTCAGGGATCTACTTTCTGATCCAACTTATCGAGACGTTCGAAATACCCCTTGTACTTGGCTTAAACGCCAATTTCCGCGTCTTCAGCACTCACATCTTTTTTCTCGCCAGGCCGGATTTGGACGAGCCGCAATACGGGGTCGCGGCGGTATTTGCAACCTTTCTTACAATTGGGGGTCTTGGATTAACCTATTTTTATATGCGTTTAACCAGGGCCTCATACAAATACATCACCATCCGTGGACAACGCTCGGCGCCGCACCCCGTGAGGCTGGGGAGATGGAAGGTCGCGGCCGTGGGATTTGTTTGCTTATATCTGGCTGTTAAAGTCGTGCTGCCCTTTATCGCTCTCCTGTGGATGAGCCTGTTTGAAATATGGAGGCCTCCCTCGCTGGAGGCATTGGGCCAGGTCTCCCTAAAAAATTATGCGTACGTGCTCCAAGATCCACGTTGGGGTCGAGCTTTTGCGAATACGGTCATACTCGTGGTGACGGCGTCCACGGGCAATGTGTTGCTGGCGGGCCTGATAGCCTGGGCGGCGGTTCGGGACCCGTCAGCCCGCGCGCGCTGGTTGTTGGATTGGCTAGCTTTCCTGCCACGGTCTCTGCCCAACATCGTGATGGCGCTTGCCGTACTGGTTCTTCTTCTGCGGACGCCGCTCTATGGGACAATATGGGTCATTGTTATTGCCCATATCTTTAATTATCTCGCCTATACCAGCAGGGTTTTCATCTCCAGCGTCATTCAGATTCATCCGGAATTAGAGGAGGCCGCGCGGCTTAGCGGCGTCAGAAGGGCCGGCGTACTCAGATGGATAGTCCTGCCTCTGCTTAGGCCTGCGATATTGAACGCGTGGCTGTGGGTGGCCGCCCACAGCATCCGAGATTTCACATATCCTTTGATGCTCGGAACCATGCAGAACATGGTTATTGCAAACCTTCTGTGGCAGACATGGATCATCGTTCAAATGGAGCGAGCCGCGGCCATCACGGTTATGCTGATGGGTATGTTGTTTCTGTTTGTGATTCCCCATTACTACTTCATGAGGCGGCATAGGGTCTGAGGCTATTGCTTGCGGAGCGAAAGGAGGAGATCCGTGGTTCAACAAAAAGAGGTCTTATACGATGCTGAACGTGGCAATATTACGATCGCGCTTGCGGGCGACTGCATGATTACACGTCGGATGTCGGTATTCCGCGAGGAGCGCTTCCTATCCCTCGCGGAGCGGTTGAGGGGTGCGGATGTCGTGTTCGCAAATATGGAAACGGTTGTGCACTCATACAATGAGGGGGTCGGCAACGTAAGCTATGGCACCTATATGACAACCGAACCTGCTCTATTGGATGAAATCAAGTGGCTCGGCGTCAACCTTGTCTCATGTGCAAACAACCACGCCTTTAACTATGGCGAGACGGGTATTCAGGCGACGATTAGGCACTTGGATGAGGCAAAGATCGCTCATGCCGGATCGGGGGGGAACCTGGCGGAGGCGAGAGAGCCCGCCTATTTAGACACGCCCGGCGGTAGAGTTGCATTGATAGCCGCAACCGCGTTTTTTAACGAGTGGGAGGCCGCTGAGGATCAGCGTGTCGACATGGCAGGGCGGGCTGGAATCAATCCCTTCGGATTCGAGAAAAGCTTTGTGCTCGACAAATCCTCGCTTCAGGCATTGCGGCGGGTGGGGCAGGTGCTCGGTCTGGACGTGGAGAAGGAGCGGAGGAGAAATTTCGGCGCCCACGGCATCATTCCCGGAGATACCGAAGAGCAGATTGATTTTCTTGGGCAGAAGTTTGTCCTGGGGGAAAGCCCCGGTGTCCGCACTGTCTGCGACGAGCAGGATGCATTGCAAAACTTGAAGTCGATCAGGGAGGCAAGGAGACAGGCCGATTGGGTTATTTTCAGTCTGCATAATCATGAGCTGGGTGGCGCTGCCCTGCTTACGGCAAAGCAGCGGCGGGAACTCGAGGAGCCGGCTGATTTCGTCAAATCTTTTGCGCGGCGATGTATAGACGAAGGGGCTGATGTCTTTGTTGGACACGGGCCTCACTTCTCGTTGGGGATGGAATTGTACAAGGGCAAGCCGATCTTTTACAGCCTCGGCAACTTTATCTATCAGAGCGGTTCGTTGCGGCGCCTGCCTGCCTTTGCCTACAAACGCTTCGGGCTGGGCCTCGAGGCAACGGCGTCGGATTTTGCTGATGCCCGGTGGGGAAAGGACAACGCCAAAGGCAATCCGGGCAACCCGCTGGCCCTTCAGAACATCATTGGCCACTGTGAGTTCGAGAATTGGAAACTCAAAACAGTTTCTCTGGTCCCTCTGGATCAAGGCTTTGCCAAGCCGCGGTCGCAACACGGGCGGCCTCTTCTGGCCGATGAAACGCTTGCGCCTAAGATCATTGAGCGGATTGCGAATCTCTCGGCGCGTTATGGCGTCAAAGTGCGGTTTTCCGGAGGGGTGGGCGTGGTGGAGGTGGGTTGAGCGGACGAGTTGAGGATCAAGATGGGGCCTGGAGCAACATTGATTGAGCCTGGAATTTTTGGCTCGTTGACCGGCCGCGATAAGGAACGAAGAATTGAAAGGGGGATAAAATGAAGGGCAAATTATTTTTGGTTGCTTTATTCTTTTTTCTTGTCTTTGGCGGACTCTGTTTCCCGGTGCTGGAGCGGGGGCCTGAAGCTGCGACAGCGGCCGCGGGAAAATATCTTCAGCAAGTTATCGAGGGAGCGAAACGGGAAAAGCAGGTGATCTTTGGGTTCGCTCTTGAGGATAGAGAGGCCGATGCTCTCTTTGCCCCGTTCCTGAAGAGGTATCCTTTTCTCAAACTGGACTATCGGAGCGTTAGCGGACTTGAGGAGCGTGAGCGGATCCTTGCCGAAACAAAGGCCGGCGTTTACGAATGGGATGCTCTTTATATCAATCCCGAGATTGTCCCCCGATTCAAGGAAGCCGGTGTGCTGATGGGCTCGGTGAGGTGGTCGGAACTCGGCATTGACAAGAAATTCGTTGCTCCGGATGGGTTCAGTGTCGTTGTTGGCGGGGCCGCCTACGGGATAGCCTATAATCCCAAACTGGTCCCCGCGGCGCGTGTGCCTAAAAAATGGGAGGATTGTCTCGATCCCTACTGGAAGGGCAAGATGCTGGTCGATGTGCGTCCTCGGCCATTTGCCCCGCTTTACTTATATTGGGGAGAAAAGCGTGCACTGGATTATGCGCGTAAACTTGCGGCTAACGGGCCTGTCTGGACCCGGGGGCAAGGTCCTCTCACTCGTTTGGGAGCGGGAGAATTCGCGATTTTCTGCGGCGTCTATTATAACAACGCAATGACATTAAAGGAGAAGGGTGGAGATGTTGAGTTTGTGTTTGCGGCGCCCGTTTCTGCTCGGACATGGGCGACCATCTATGTCTTCAAGGGGGCAAAACATCCGAATTCGGCTCTTCTTCTGGCAAGTTTCCTGGCTACGGAGGGCCAGAAGCTCATGGATGCTGGTCACCGCGGCAGCCCGTTATTTCCTGGGAGCGAGCTCTATAAGTTGGTCCAGGGTAAAGAAGGAAAGGTGGCTGAGTGGGAATTGTTCGGTACTGAGCCAATGATTGTGAAGAAGATTGTCGAGGCCTATGGTTTTCCCAAGGCCATCGCAAAATGATCGCGCAGCAGAGTCGTAGAGGGTTTCCATAGCTTTGCACCATGATGACAGGCAGGATTCTTGCCCCGAAATTGTTACGCGACGCCTGGGGAAAACTCCACAACCATCTCCATTTTGCCTTTGTTGTGATCGTTGTCACATGGTTGGTGATAATTCCCCTGCTGAACCTTATTGTCTTCAGCTTTCGGATGGGGCACCCGACATCCCCGGGCCCGTGGACCTTGGCGAAGTACATCGGCATATTTTCCTCCGCGGTCCTGTGGAATGCGCTTCTCAACACAGGTATCATCGCGGGTTGCGGCACGCTCATTTCCATCGGGTGCGCGGCATTTTTTGCCTATCTTGTGGAACGAACCGACCTGCCCTGGCGGGAGATGCTATGGACTCTGATTGTTTTGCCTATGGCCATTCCTGGCATCCTCTTTGCCATGTCGTGGATCTTGCTCTTGTCGCCGAAGATCGGCCTGGCCAACATCGTTTTGCGGCACGCCGCTTCGCTTTTCGGCATCGAATTGTCTGACGGACCTCTGAATATTTATACCGTGGGAGGTCTGATCTTTCTGGATGGGCTGCGGGGCGTGCCCACCGCCTTCCTGCTCATCGTCGGGTCGATGAGAATGATGGATCCTGCTCTGGAGGAGGCCGCCGAGGCATCAGGGCTTTCGAAATCTAAGACCTTTTTCCTTGTGACGGCCCCGCTTCTCTGGCCGGCCGTGTTTGGTGCGGCGTTGTATAGCTTCATCTCATCCTTGGAAAGCTTCGAAGGGGCTTTGGCGATCGGCTTGCCCGCCAATATCTTTATGCTGAGCACGCTTATTTATTTTCAGGCGCGCATGATAGCGCCTACCGACTACGGCGCCACCGCTGCTTACGGCGTGATATTCGTGCTTGTTATGCTGGGGTTCGTGTGGTGGTACCTGAAAATTCTTCGCAGGAAGGAAATGTTCGCTGTCATCACCGGCCGTGGTTTTCGGCCGCGAATTCATGGTCTGGGGAGGTGGCGGTATCCAATATTCGGCATTTTTGTAATCTATCTGATTCTCACGGTTTTGGCCCCAACTCTTGTTCTGCTCTGGGCCTCCCTGCTGCCTATTTACAAGGTCCCCTCTTTAGAGGCTTTGGGTCGGCTTACTGTTGCCAATTACCACGCTCTCGTGACGGGAGCCCGCTTTTGGCCTGTGGTTTGGAATACGGTGGTAGTGAGCATCGCGACCAGCGGGATTACCATGATTTGCGCGCTCCTGGTTTCCTGGGTTGTGGTGCGCACGCGTCTTCGTTTTCGCTTCGCCTTGGACGGCTTGATGTATGTCTCATACGCCGTGCCAACGATCGTCATAGCCTTAGCTCTGGCCATGATGTATTTGCAGGTGCCATTCAAGTATGTGCCCGTCTATGGGACCGTCTGGATTATCGTGGTGGGGCTCGTAGTGCACTATTTGGCCTTCGCTACTCGACTCACTAATTCGGCGGTCATACAGGTGCATAGGGAGCTGGAAGAAGCGGCTCATACGTCCGGAATTAGGCCTGGGGGGACGTTGTTGTGGGTCACTGTTCCCCTGATAGCACCGGCAATGGTCGCCGGATCGCTATGGGTCTTTACCCATGCCTCCCGCGCCTTTTCAATTCCGCTGATGTTGGCGAGCCGTCGTAATGAGGTGCTCGCAGTGACGATGTGGAACTATTGGGACAATGGAGATGTCGGGCTGACGGCGGCGCTGGGAATGATCTTGATTGTGACTTTGGCTTTCATTACGTTCGGGGGTCGTAGGATCATTCCCAGAGCTTTTGAGGCGGGCACTGCCAGTATAAAGGGGCAACGGTCGTGATCCAGATAGTCGGATTAAGTAAGTCTTTTGCAACTGGAAAGGATGTTGTTTCTGCTGTGTCCGATGTCACGTTCGAAGTTCAACCGGGCGAATTTTATACCTTGCTTGGCCCTAGCGGATGCGGCAAGACTACCACGCTTCGCTGTATAGCGGGATTGGAAACGCCTGACGCGGGAAAAATTGCGATCGGTGAACGGACCGTATCCGGGGATGGGATATTTGTCCCCGCTTACGAAAGGGAAATCGGCATGGTGTTCCAGTCATATGCAGTCTGGCCGCATTTGACGGTTTTTGACAACGTGGCTCTTCCTTTAAAGCACGGCAGGGTGGGAAATCTCAGGAGAGCGGAAATCAATGACCGGGTGTTGGAGAGTCTTAGACTCGTCAAGATGGATTCCTTGGCAGCCAGGTACGTGCCTTATTTGAGTGGAGGACAGCAGCAGCGGGTGGCGTTGGCGCGGGCTCTGGTAGTAAGGCCCAAGGTGCTGTTGCTCGACGAACCCTTGAGCAACCTGGATGCAAAGCTGCGCGACGAGATGCGATTAGAAATAAAGGAGCTGGTTAAGGGGCTGGGTATTACAGGGCTCTATGTGACCCACGATCAAGTCGAGGCGCTGAGCATGTCGGACCGGGTCGCGGTGATGTTTGAAGGGCACATCGTGCAGGAGGGAGTCCCCAGAGAAGTGTATGAGGAGCCAAATTCATTATTTGTAGCCCAGTTTGTCGGCTTTGCGAACTTTTTGGAGGGTGAGGTCTTGGATCCCCCTGCGGACGGGATAGCTTGCGTAGCCACCCCCTATGGGAATCTGAGTTGCCATTCGAATGAGGTATATGGAAAAGGCGATCATGTCGTGGTGGTTATAAGGCCTGAGAAACTTAGGATCGGCAGGGAGGAGACAGACCCGCTCATGAACACACTGAAGGGGGTGATCCGCAGGATTGTTTTCCGCGGAGCTTCCTTAGAGTGTCTCGTTGAGGTCGGGAGCAAGGCGTTGCAGGCGGTCTTCGAGTCGGGGAGTGCGGTCAGGGAAGGGGATCAGATTGAGCTGAGTTTTGCGGCTCAATCCTGTGCTATCTTTCGGCATTAGGAGGTCGCCGGGAGTAGAATACGGCCGAAGGCTGGGCATTCAAGCCCGAAAGTCGCCGTCTCCATCCTCGGCTGAACTGCTTGCGCATTGGTTCGGAGGACAGATGGATATTATTGTCACGGTCAAACAGGTTTCTGACCCAGAGATCCCGCCTGCTTTTTTTAAAGTCGATGAGGCGGCCAGGCAGGTCTTGTTACCGCCAGGCATGTCGTGGGTCATGAACGGATACGATGCCAACGCATTGGAAGCGGGGCTTCGTCTCAAGGAGCTGCATGGCGGAAAATTGACGGTTATCTCACTTGGTGATTACAAGGTGCGAGATACGCTTAAACGGGCTCTAGCAATGGGGGCCGATCAAGCCATTCTGCTTGACGATCCGGCGTTTGCCGATGGTGACAGCTACACCACGGCGCTTGTCCTCGCCGAGGTAATTAAAAAAAATGGTTCCTTTGACTTGATTCTATCGGGGCGCCAAGCTTCAGACACAGATGCCGGTCAGGTTCACCTGGGCATTGCCGAACTTCTCGGTATTCCAGGGATCGTGCCCGTGCTGAAGGTTGAGAAGACCGGAGACACTCTTCAGGTCGAAAGGCTGGTCGAAGGAGGCCTTCAGGTTCTCGAAGTTCAGCCTCCGGCAGCGCTTGGTATATCTAGCGAGTTCTATGAACCACGCAATCCTTCGGTCAGGAATTTGGTGACGGCGGGCAGGAGCCAGATCCAGATTTTAGGCTTGGCGGACTTGGGACTCACAGCCAGTCAGGTCGGTAAATCGGGCGCCAGGTGCCAGCTCCGGCGTCTCTTCATTGAGGCCCGCGAGTCGTGCGTCGAACTCATCGAATCAGATCCCTCTGCTGGAGCCGGTATTAAGCTAGCTGAAAGGTTGCATGACGAAAAACTGATTTAGGGGACAAGACCGAAGGCAACATTTATGCCAACCGATAACATCATGGTAATAGCCGAGACCGGGAGTGAGGGTCTGAGCGAGATCAGTTTCGAGCTTCTAGGGGCGGCGCAGACACTCGTGGGACAGATGGGCGGGCGGGTCGTTGCCGTCCTGGCGGGCTGCCGGGTCTGCGAACATGCTGGGGCCCTCGCTGAACGCGGGGCCAACCGCGTCCTTGTGGTTGACCATGAATTGCTGGAGCCGTACCGGGCCGAAACTCATTTGCCTGTCCTCGTTGAGATCATCAAGCGCGAGGAGCCTGCCGCTATCTTTCTAGGTCATACATTTACCGGACAGGAGCTTGGGCCGCGGCTGGCCTTTAGACTGGGCACTGCGATTACTACCGACTGCATCCGATTGGAGCCTGCGGGTGATCGCGTCGTTATGACGAAGCCATTACATGGGGGCAACGTCATGGCTGAGTATATCATCGCCGGCTCGCCTCAAATTGTCTCTCTCCGACCTCATGCGTTCGCTCAAACCGGCCCAAGTAGGTCCACAGGGGAAGTTCTGGACATGGAGGTGAATCTAGAGGGTGGCCAAACCAAAACCCGCCTTGTCGGTACGATACGAGAGGATAGCGGCAAAGGCAAGCAACTGAAAAATGCCGAGGTGATCGTGTCAGGTGGCCGTGGGCTGGGGGGTGCTGAGAATTGGCACTATGTTGAGGAGTTAGCTGAGGCGCTTGGCGCTGCAATTGGCGCGACACGTGCAGTGGTGGATGCTGGTTGGGTTCCGGCATCGTTGCAGATCGGGTTAACGGGAACTATCGTTAGCCCCGAGCTTTATATTGCGGTCGGTATTTCTGGGGCGCCGCAACACATTGCCGGGATGTCAGGCGCCCGGACCATTATAGCTATCAACTGCGATCCTGACGCGAACATCTTCAAATATGCGCGCTACGGCGTAGTTGGCGATTGGAAGGAAGTACTACCTGGTTTGATCCAGAGGATTAAAGAGCTGCGAGAGAAATAGCCGGACGGAGACAATCTCTAAGGGTAGCTAGAGTGTGGGTGGAACGGTGAAACGGTACGATATCGTCATCGTGGGCGGCGGTATGGCAGGCTTGAGCGCAGCGCTCTATGGAAGTTGGTTGGGACATCGTGTTCTCTTGCTTGAGCGTGAGGTGATTGGAGGAGAGATCATCAATGCGGACAAGATCGAGAATTTTCCGGGCTTTCCCGATGGGATTCAGGGCGCTGATTTGGTTGCCCAGACCGAGCTTCAGGCTATGAAGTTTGGCATGGAGTCTACTTATCAGGAGGCAAGGGCAATAAGAGTGTCGGGTGAGAATAGGCTGGTGCAAACAAACGAGGAGGCTTACGAAGCGAAAGCAGTTATTGTCGCCGCTGGCGGAGCGCATCGCGCTCTCGGTGCAAAGGGAGAGGCGGAGTTTGAAGGGAAGGGGGTTTCCCATTGTGCCACTTGCGATGGGGCCTTCTTTGTCGAAAAACCGGTGGCTGTTGTTGGTGGCGGTGACACTGCTCTCGATGAGGGACTTTTCTTAACTCAGTTTGCGTCAAAAGTTACGATTATTCACCGCAGGGGCCGTCTCAGAGCGAGCGAGACTCTTCAAGAGCGGGCCAGAGGAAATCCTAAAATCGACTTGCTTTTGGATTCGGTCCTTGAGGAGATTACTGGGAAGGGTTGTGTGGAGGCAATCCGTGTGCACGATCTTAAGGCCCAAAGCTCTTCTCTCGTAGCTGTAGCGGGGGTATTTACCTGTGTAGGCTTTGAGCCCAGCACGGCTTTTTTGAAAGGGCTGGTGGAGCTAGACGCCATGGGGCATGTTCCGGTCGATCTCAATATGCAGACGTCTGTTCCTGGTATCTATGCGGTGGGGTACGCACGCAAGTCTTCAGTAGGCCAGTTGGCTTCGGCCGCGGGCGACGGTGTCACTGCCGCGGTTGCGGCCCACCGGTATCTCAGTGGGCTGAAATCTTGAGATAGGACGATGACACTTTAAGGGAGGATACACTGAAGATGTATTTTTTTAAAGCTGTCGGATTAGCGTTCTTGCTGGCGGTTTGGGCCGTGGATGAAGCTTCCACGGCGGCACCGAGCCCTAACCTGCTCAAGGCGAAGCAGGAGGCTGAGGCGAAAGGCTTCACGTTCATCACGAGCCACGATGAAGTCGTTGCCAAGGCCAAAAAGGAGGGAAAAATCCGCTTCCTCGCAAGCATGGATCCCGCCAACATCAAAGCCACTATTGCTGCCTTCAGAAAGAAATACCCTTTCATCGACATTGATGGCCAAGAGAGCAGCGGGACGGATGCTGCCCGCCGGGTACTGCTCGAGGTTCAGAGCGGCAAGAGCAAGGAGTGGGATGTCGTCCGTATGATCCCGGAGTACTACAGCGAATATACCCCCTATCTTTCAAAGGTCGATCTTCTTGGGATGGCCGGGCACGGAGTGCTCCAGATACCTCTTCCTATGATCGACCAAAAAGATAGAAACATCATTGCGTTCGACACCCAACTCCACGTCACAGCCTACAATACCAAACTGGTTCCCGCCAACCTGGTGCCGAAGAGTTGGGAAGAGCTGCTCAGGCCGGAATTGAGGGGAAGAAAATTTGCTGTCGATGTTCGACCGCAAGATATTGCTGCCTTGGTTCCTGCCTGGGGATTGGAGAAAACTCTGGACTTTGCCCGCAAGATCGCCGCCCAGCAACCTATCTGGGTGCGCGGTATAGTTAGAACCCTGGCTTCCATTATGGCAGGTGAGATTCCGATGATGATGGGTGCTAACTTTGGGAATGTCAAGGGAGCCCAGCGCAAGGACCCTATTGGCGCGGTGCAGTATGTGATCCTTGAGCCTGCGCCTGTAAGGCTTGCAAATGCGCAGGCGATTTTGGCGACGTCACAGCATCCCCATGCTGCGCTTCTCTGGCTGGAATGGATGGCAGGCCCGGAGGCTCAGAAGATAACGGATGAAACCGAGCCGTTTACCTCTTCTGTTTACGTGCGCGGGAGCGCCGTGGAGCAAGAGACGCGAGGAAGGAAGCTCTCCGTTGTGGGTTGGGAGCACTATCATTTGGAGGAACAGTGGCGAGGGAAGGTAGTAGAGGCCTATGGTTTTCCAAAGGCAAAGTGAGCGGAGGAGGGTAAAGCGATGGCCACGATTCTATCGTCTCCTGAACTCGAAGTGGATGATGCCTTTGCGGCTATCGAGTTGTACTATGAAAAGGGTTGGACGGACGGGCTGCCGGTAGTTCCTCCGACACCCGCGCGGGTGGCTGAATTTGTCGAAGCCTCGGGCCGCTCTCCCAAGGAGATCCTGGGTACCATTCCAGAGCGTCATCGGGAGTTCAGCTTGGAGAAACTGGCCATCAACGCGGTGATGGCGGGATGTTTACCAGAGTACATGCCAGTCTTGGTGGCAGCAGTGGAAGCCATGACGGAGCCGAAATTCAATTTGCATGGCAGCACCGCCACCACTGGCAACACTACACCGCTCCTGGTGGTTAACGGCCCCATAGCGAAGGAGTTGGGCATGAACTGGGGTGTCAGTCTCTTTGGACCAGGCTACCGCTCCAACGCTACGATAGGGCGGGCTATCCGTCTGCTGCTGACAAACGTGGGGGGCTGTATCCCTGTGGTGCTGGACAACGCTACCTTCGGTCACCCAGGGAAGTACACTTATTGCATTGCGGAAAACGAAGAGAACAGCCCCTGGATACCATTGCACGTGGAAATGGGGTACCCGAAACAGGCTAGCACAGTAACGGTCTTCGCTGCCGAAGGCCCGCACCATGCGAGCAGCGGGTCCTCTAATCCGGAGGATATCCTTAACGCCTTTGCTTATATCATGAGTTCGCCGGGAGTATTCCACTGGCATTGTGAATGGGTGCTCATCATAGGCCAGCAGCACATGAACATCCTGGCGCGTGGAGGCTGGACCAAGGACAGAATCAGACATTTCATCTACGAAAAGGCTAGGCGGAAGGCCGCAGAGTTCATGCGCTTGGGTGGTCTGGGGGCTAGTCCGCACACCGCTGGTGCCCACGACCCTGAGGCAGTGTGGCAGCTTCTTGACCGAGTTGAAGACCTATTCGTTCTTGCCGGAGGAGGAGCCGCCGGTCCAACGTCTGTCTTCATCCCTCCGTGGCGCGCCGGCGTAGCCTCCAGGTCGGTAACGCGAGAGATCAAAAGGCTGTAAAGACAAGGAGAAAGGAGACAGGACATGGCTACATTCGTTAAAACATCCCTTCGGGTGCTAGACCCCACTGCCGGGCCGGTGGCGCGCGGCCTGACCTTGGCGGCGCGGCCAGGCACGCTAGACGGCAAGGTTGTAGGTCTGCTAGACAGCAGCAAGGTTCTAGCCAGGGCCCTCCTGGACGGGATTGTGCTGGAGTTGAAGAAGGACCATAAGATTGCGGGGGTTGTGGTCAGAAGAAAACCGACGGCGTGGCGGATAGCCACAAAAGAGATGCTGGACGAACTGGCGGCGGAATCCGACGTGGTAATCAACGCCATAGGCGACTGAGGGTCTTGCAGTTCGTGCAGTGTGCACGATTCCCTGGAGCTAGAGAGACGAGGTAAGCCCTCAGCCGTTGTGGTGACCGAACCCTTCGTTCACGCAGCCAAGACTATGGCCCGGTCGGCGGGTATTCCCGACTATCCCTTTGCCGTAGTGGCGCATCCCATGATCAGCCTCTCCGACGAAGAGCTTCGCCAGAGGGTCGAGGTCGCCGCTGCCCAGGTACGACGGATCCTTGGCCTCTCAAGGTGATGAAAAACCCGTCCAACCAACACCTAAAAGCGAGCTAGTTTGGATAGCAACGAAAATTCTACAAACCCTGCGACTACCTCTTCCAGCTTGAGGCATCGCTGATCTGTTCGACCCCGCCGAGGAAATCATGAGCTAACTGGCGTGGCCAGACCGAGATGAGACGCGCCATCCCATTGCCGTCGTTGAAATGCTGATGCGCCGTCATAGGCGGGATACAGATCAGATCCCCGGCCTCCCATGGGTAGCGCGTTTCTTCATGCGTATCGTACCCCTTGCCTGCCGCGACCAGAATCAACTCCTCGAAAATGTGCCGGTGCTTGCCCGCATGGCCCCCGGGCTCTATCTCGACAGCCATCAGATCTAGTGCGCGGGCCGCCACCTCGGTCCAAAAGTGGATATAAAACTTCAGCCGCCCTTGCCTGGTATTTTCCCAGAGCCGTTCTGTTCTCCGAATCACCCTCGGTCCTTTCTCCTCAAGCTCGTTATCCTCGGCAAGGCGACGTAAAAAGCAGTCGTATTTAGTCTTGCCTTCAGGTTTCTGGCGCACCGCCCGACGCGCCTGAAAAACCCCCTCCCGCTTTGTATCGGCACCAACGCGTACATCGAGGTCCCGCTCCAACCCAAGAGTCCCCCGGGGTACGCGAAACCCAACAAGCTGGCCGTGGCTATCACGGATCGGCTCCGTCCCTTCGGGTATGCTCTTGAACTCAAAATTCTCCTGCCACAACAGCCCCAGCACGTGCCAGAACCGTGCCTGGGGCACCCAGGCGCGAAACCCACGTCGAGCATCTGCCACAAATTGATGGGTGGTATACGGTGGAATCACAACCACGTCTTCCGCGGTAAAAGAATAGCTGGTCCCATCCTGCACGCACTCCCCGCTTCCCTCAAGAATATAAGCGATCGTCGAGGGGATCATCCGCTGCTTCTCGGTCCGGTCCCCAGCCGCCACCTCTAGAAAGTTACAAGTCATTGAGCTGATCGGGGCAACCGTATAACGCTCAAAGACCCGCAAGTCTCCCAGCGCATGTCCACCCTTCGCAAACATGGCGGGCTTGACGACGCGGGGCAGCATGTCCATCCGCTCGCGCTCGAGCTTCTGCTTGATGAAGGGAGTCTCATAATCATAGTAAAGCTTCGGATCTATTTCGTCCTGGCGCAAGCGTTCCTTCACGCGTTCTTGTTCCGCCATGATCCTTACCTCCCTTCCTGCATAAATTCAGGTGCGTCCTCAAGTTGTTCAATCCCGCCCAACCCCAGATTCATGTAGAAACTCGGCATCGAGCTGAGCAACAGCGCTCGATCCTCTCCCAAATTGAAATGCTGATGGACCGTCATCGACGGGACACAGATGAGATCACCCTGCTCCCAGTCCCACCGCTCGCCGTCGTGAAGGTCATACCCGTGCCCCTCCAGGACTAAAATTAGCTCTTCAGACACATGGCGGTGCTTTCCCGAGCGGCTCCCCGTTGGAATCTCGTGAAAATAAATCCACACACCATTGGTGGCGGTCTCTGTATCCGGGTGCACCATCCACTTCAGTTTCCCCTGGCGGGTCCACTCCCAAGGCTCTTCAGCGTCGCGGGCAACGTGGTCCACCTTACGACAAAATTCCGCCTCGTCATGCATGAGTTTCAAGTACCGGTCATTAGTGTCCTCCACAGGGGCTTTCCATCCGCGTGCCGAGCGACGCGCCTGAAAAGTAGCCTCCCGATTCGGCTCTGTGCCGAGGATCACCTCAATATCCTTGGTGATCCCAAGCACTCCTTTCTTGATCCGGTAGCCCAGCAGCTTTCCCTCATCGCCATAGATCGGCTCTGTTCCCTCAGGAAAGGTTGGCTTCTCGCTCAGCTTGTGCTGCTCGCGGTACATCAACCCCAAAAGATGGCCCATCCGGCCTGTTTCCGGAACATAGATCGTGCATCCTATTTCCTTGTCTGACCCATGCTGGTGCATGGTATAGGGTGGTATGATGAGGAGGTCGTAGGTTTCAAAAAGGTAGGTTTCCCCGTCGTTCCATTCCCAACCCTTCCCGTTGATACAGAAAAGCGCAGGCGCCCTGATATGGCGGTGCACGCCTCGAACAGGCGCATTGGGCGCGACCCGGGTAAAATGGCTCGTCATGCCATAGAGCGGTCCCCGCGTCAGCATGTCGTAACAGACATGATGCCCGGTCTGGTGCGGGCTGTCCATGCCCATCACCGTCGGCTTCATCGGCAACTGCTTGACGACGTGCGGTAAGGACCGTGCTAAAAAATCCTCCTGATCCTGATACACAAACCGCTTCAAACGGTCCGAAACCTCTTGAACTTCTCTCCAGGGCTCCAACATCCTAAAAGGCCTCCTTCCTCGCCTTCAAAATTCAGGGACAAGTTTTATAGAACCGATATCATGCCCTTTGGAATAAAGGCTTTATTTTGTCCTCTCCGCCTTAGGGAAGCCATAGGCTTCCACGACCTTTGCCACCCACTCCGTCATCCTATGTAGGTCGGAACCCCTAACCACAGACAGCTTTCTGCCCCTTGCCAGCCCTTCCTGCTTAGAGCCAGGGATAAGCACGGATGCCCCATAGGGCTCAAACTCATCCAGTATCTTTTGGCCCCTTGGAGAGCTCTCGAATTCCAGCCATAGGAGGGCAGCATAGGGATGCTCAGCCGTATTAAGGATTCCAACATTTTCTCGCGACCGCGTTGGTATAGGCTCCAAAAATTTATATGCAAGGTTTCCAGTGGGGTGTTTCCTTATAGCCTCCAAGACAGTGTGAAGGTTAGGACCAATGAATAGCCCGTACTCCCCGGCAACCATTGCTGTAAGCATCCGTGTCGCCCCCCGAATCCACACGGGTTGTTGGGCACCTATTCTCCGTGCGAAATCCAGGGTTTTTTCCAAGCCCCAGGCGGGCACCAAGGCAGCCACCTCCTGCGGGCGAACATCAACTAAAAACTTCTTTCCCTTGAACTGGGGCTTCAGGAAATCCTCCCAAGCATTGGGCACCCTGTCGGCCGCAACCAGCTTCTCATTGTATGCTATGACTTGTAGACTGGTTCCCGCAGACACTACCGCCCTGCTCTCGGAGTCCACAACCTGCGTTGGGATCTGCACTACTCCATGCGTTGCCATCCCTAGAGTGTCGATCTTTTTTAAGAGCGGTAAATATTCGTTATAGAAATCGTCGTGCAACACAGTAGCATCCCACTGCTTCCCTGCACCTGCTTTTATCTCAAGGATAAAGCGTTGTTGGGCCTCGGGGCCTGTGATCTCCTCAACGTTAATGTCCAGGAACGGATACTCTGCCTTGAAGGCTTTTGTCAACTCCTTTACCGTAGTGGGTTCAAGAGTTGTGGTAACGCGGAGTCTTCCCTCCTTTTTGGCCTTGGCGACCACTTCATCGTGGCTCGTGATGAAGGTGTAGCCTTTCGCCTCAGCCTCCTGCTTCGCCTTGAGCAGGTTAGGGCTCGACGCCGCAGTAGAAGCTTCATCCACTGCCCAAATCGCCATTAAAAACGCTAAACCAAGAGACTTGAAAAAATGCATTTTCATGGTGCACCTCCCTCTAAATGGCCGAGCATATACCGTTCTCGCTCTCTGTCAACTTAAATCTCGCGTCAAATTCGGTTAAGCAAACTTTAATCTCATGGCTTCAACTCGCCGGACTGCTTGCACCGAAAGGGTTAAATTAGTTTAAAACTTCTGTCAGGGAGGATTTAACTTGACAGCCGGCAGGACTTTCATGATACGCTACCATTACGGTTTGTAGGTGCGGTCGAGCGAATAATGAAGGAGGCAGCGTCGATGGCAGAAGATAGACTAGGATTTTTGGTGCTAACCCCGGTACCGGAATATGTGGAGAAGGAGGTGACGCTTCTGGCGCCGAGACCGCAGTCGCTGGAGAATTTGACCGTGGGATTAGTAGCTAATTGGCGTCCATCGGCGGCGGAGCTATTGGACACGGTGGGGGAGCTGCTCCAGAATAGGTATGGACTCAAGGAGTTGGTGCAGAAGCAGGCACTTCACGGGGAGCGCAGGAAATGGGAGGAGTTCGTTGAGTCGTTTGCTGATGAGATGGCACAACGAGCAGACGTAGTCATCACCGGAACAGGCGACTGAGGGTCGTGCACCACGTGGTGTAGCCACGTGACAGTTGAACTGGAGAAGAGGGGGGTGCCAACAGTGATGATCACCACTGATGCCTTCAATGGCTTTGGCCGCCTCCAGGCAAGGATCAAAGGCTGCCCGCATATAGCTACGGCAGAGACGCCCAACCCCATCCGCAATTTGGACAGAGCTTCGCTCCGGCAGCGGGCCGAACAGATGCTGGAGACCATCGTCTGGGGTCTGACAGCCTCACCCGAGGAAATCGTGCGGAGGCGTAGCTGATGGCGGCCGGTGTACAAATTGAGGCGGGGTCAGTGGCGCAAGCCCTGCTTAAAACATATGAGTATTTCTACGACCAGGGTTGGACGGACGGCCTTCCTGTTGTGCCTCCGACAAAAGAGATGGTGGAGCAGTTTGTCCAGGCGTCTGGCCGTAAGGCCAACGACAGCATAGCCATTCTTCCCCCGCGCAGTGGCCGAGCCACCGTAGAGGTAGTAGCCATAAACGCGGTGATGGCCGGCTGTCGCCCTGAATACATGCCGGTGGTTATCGCTGCACTCGATGGGATTGCCGATCCGGCCTTTCGTTTGAACGTGATGCAGGTGACCACGGCCCCGAGTACCCCCTTCCTTTTGATAAATGGGCCGGTCAGGAAGCAGCTCGACATAAACTGCGCCACTGGTTGTTTGGGACCGGGATGGCGCGCCAATGCGACTATCGGCCGCGCTATCCGTCTCATCATGCAGAATGTCGGAGGTGCTATTCCCGGCGTGTACTCCATGGCTAGCTTTGGATCTCCGCTGCGTTATACCTATGTCTGTGGAGAAAACGAGGAAGAAAATCCATGGACTCCCTTCCATGTTGACAAGGGCTTTGGCAAGAGTGACAGCGCGGTAACGGTCTTCCGGGCCACCAACTACGTTAACATCTCAGGTGGCATGGGTGTCGGTCCCGACGACATTCTGAGGCAGATTGCCACGCAGATGCCGCCGATGGATGGCGGTGGCAGAGATGCTGCCTTGGTTCTCCTGGGGGTCAATCACGCCCAAGCGCTCCATAATGCTGGCTTGACCAAACGTGATGTTCAAGAGAGGCTTTGGGAGCGCGCAGCGCTGCCGGTGGATTACTTTGCCAGGGACTTTGTGGAGATGGAACAACGTGCAGGCAAGGCCGGACTGGAGGTGATACATCGTACCGCCAGGCCCGACGATATTTATGTGGCGGTAGCGGGTGGGCCTGGCCCGCAGGATGTCTATATTGCGGTCGGTGGGTACCAGACTCGACAGATCATGATGGGGTGAGTCTTCTAGTGGGATCTGAGTGTATCCCAGTTTTGTGCGAGTCTGGAGTCTCCTTGCCCAATCCAATCTAAGTCTGCCAGCTAAGACTGAAACAATGGAGTTTCCCTTTAGTCCCAGTAAGTATAATCGGGGGGAGGTTGCTTTGGCGAACGCCGGTGTCAATCTGCGCCGCGAGCAGACACGAAGAGTTATGGACCAGCCAGTGTAACAGCCACCTGAGCTCGCGAATGAGGAGCGGGACGGCATTTGTGACTGATCAGAACAGGAGGAGCCATGTATGAGGAGCCGGTAGGTTATGCCACCGCAGGTCATCGGCGTTACAGGCGCCAGCCCAGTGGCTACGAGAGATTCATGCAGGAGCAGAATATTCCAATTGTGCGAGGCATCGGCGTGCGCGACGTGAGGGAATTAGGACTGGCGCCCTGGAAGCGCATGGGCGGACAGGGCTGTTTCATTCATCTCGATCGTGTTGGAGCGCGCACGGGGATGTACGTCGTTGAAGTGCCGGCCGGGGGGGCGCTGAATGCGGAGCGGCACATCTACGAGGAGAATTTTCTAATCGTCGAGGGGCGTGGCACCACCGAGGTGTGGAGGGAAGGCAGCGCCAGGAAGCAGGCCTTCGAGTGGCAGCCAGGGAGTTTGTTTTCCATCCCGGTGAACACCTGGCATCGGCTCGTGAATGCCACGTCGAGCCCCGCCCTGGTCCTGGGGGTAACCACGGCACCGATCACCCTGAACCTATTTCCGAACGAGCGCTTTGTCTTCGATAATCCGTTCGAGTGGACCGACCCTTACTACGAGCGCGAGGATTACTTCAAGCCCCGGGAAGACTTCGAGCCCCACCCGGAGAAAGGTCACGCTTTTCTGCGCACCAACCTCATACCGGATGTAGTCCACTGTTACCTCCCGTTGGACAACACTCGAGGGCCGGGATTCCGACTTTTCAGGTTTCGCATGGCGGGCAACACTAACTTCGAGGGATTCGTTGCCGAGTACCCCAGCGGGCGCTATTCTAAAGCCCACTATCACCCCTCTGGGGCAGTGCTCGTCTGCGTGCGTGGAAAGGGTTACAGCTATACATGGCCGAAAGAACTCGGTGCTCGCCCTTGGGAGGCTGGCAAGGAAGAGTTCGTCAAGATGCAGGAGTACGTCCCGGGGGGTATGATAGGGGCGGCCCCGGGCGGGGGTGACTGGTTCCACCAGCACTTCAGCGTAGGCAAGGACCCTCTGCGGCAGGTCAACATAACGGGAGGCTCCCGTTCGGGGGTTCTAAGGGTCGAGTGGAGTAACCTCGATGATGACATCGCAGGCGTTTCGGAGGAGATTCACGAAGGCGGCTACGCGCTCAGCTATCGGGACGAGGATCCTCACATCCGAAAGGCCTATCAGGAGGCGTTGAAGCGGGAGGGTGTCAAGTTCGAGATGCCCGATTCGATCTATGCGTAGCGTGCACCGAGGTGCTGACCGCGAGCAGGAGCGTCCTTATCATGCTCCGTCAGCTCGGTAAAACAGAGCTCTCAACTCATTCAAGGAAAGATCATTGTCTCCTGCCGCGTAAGATGTTCGGCAGGAAGAGTTAGGATGTGATTCCAGTATCCTACGAGCCTGTGGTGGACCAGCGAAAAAACAAGGAGGGAAAAAATGAAGTCAAATTTTTTCAGAACGGTCACCGTAATTGTCGTCTTATGGTCCTGGCTGTTTGGTTCTAGCGCTCTTGCCGCCTCACCAAGCCCGGCCTTGGTAAAGGCCAAGAAGGAGGCGGAGGCCAAGGGTTTTATCTTCGAGACGAGCCGCGATGAAATTGTTGCCAAAGCCAAAAAGGAGGGAAAACTCCGCGTTACCGCAAGCATAGAGCCCTCCACCGCCAGAGCCACTACTGCTGCCCTCAGAAAGAAATACCCGTTCATGGACATCGATGTCCAGGAGAGCAAAGGGACGGAGGGAGTCCAGCGACTACTGCTCGAGATTAAGAGCGGAGCGGCCAAGGAGTGGGACGTCATCCATGTCCTCGCTGACTTTTACGGCGAATATACCCCGTATCTTTGGAAGGTCGATCTTCTTGGAATGGCCAAGCATGGAGCGCTACAGATACCACCTGCTATGATCGATGCAAGAAATGGAAACGTCCTCGCGGTTTCCACCCAAATGCAAGTCACAGCCTACAACGCGGGACTCGTTCCGGCTGACCTGTTGCCAAAGACTTGGGAAGACCTCCTCAGGCCAGAATTTAAGGGGAGAAAGTTTGCTGTCGATATTCGACCGAAGGATATTGCCGGCTTGGTTCCGGCGTGGGGTTTGGAGAAGACTCTGAACTTTGCCCGAAAGATAGCCGCCCAGCAACCGATCTGGGTACGCGGTTCGCTTAGAACCTTGGTGCCCGTTATGACGGGGGAGATCCCAATGATCATGGGTCCTAATATCGCCAGCGTCAGGGAGATCCAGAAAAAGGACCGCACTGGCGTGTTGCAGTATGTCATCCTCGAGCCTGTGCCCGTAAGACTTGGCCATTTACAGGCGATTTTGGCGACCTCGCAGCATCCCCATGCTGCCCTTCTCTGGCTGGAATGGTTGGCAAGCCCCGAGGCTCAGAGGCTAAACGACGAACATGAACCCTTCTCCTCTTCTGCCCACGTGCCTGGCGGCATGGTGGAGCAGGCACTCCGAGGGAAGAAGCTCTCCGTTGTGGGCTGGGAGCAGCAGCAAGATATAGAACAGTGGACAAAAAAGATAGTCGAGGCCTATGGATTTCCCCGGGCAGAAAAATAGGGCAGATAAGGCTATGGCATCGTTGAGGCGGAGAAAACCAAGATGAGGGAAAGAGCGAGTCTACGGATATAGAATCCAACGACGTCTGTCACCTGCATGGAGACTCCGCATGATCGTTTCAGTATAGGACCCTATGCACCTGCTCATTGATATAGGGAGCACGTACACCAAACTTGTTTGCGTAAACACGAGCGGCGACATTATCGCCGCAGCGCGGTCGCCTACCACAGTCGAAACCGATGTTAACGAGGGACTCAAAGCCGTCAGGGACGAGGCAGAGCGTCAAGCGGGACAGTCCTTGCACTACGAAAAAGCCTCGCTGAGCAGTAGTGCGGCGGGGGGACTAAAGATGGTGGTGGTTGGGCTTGTTCCGGTGTTTACCGTCGAAGCGGCTCGTAGGGCCGCTCTCGGTGCGGGAGCAAAGGTGTTGGCTACCTATTCGTATGAACTGACGAACCGCGAGGCCTGCGAGATTGAAACGTTAGCCCCTGATATAGTTCTGCTAGCTGGAGGTACCGACGGCGGGGACCAGAGGGTGCTCCTGCACAATGCCGTAGTGCTAGCCGGCAAGCTGCCCGAGGGTACGGCAGTGCTTGTCGGCGGAAATAAGGTGTGTACAGCAAAAGCGCTAGAGGTTTTGAGACGAAAGGGGCGAGCGCTCAAGGTGTACGTTACCGAGAACATCATGCCTGAGCTGAATCGTCTCAACATTGAGCCAGCACGGGAGGCCATTCGATCCATTTTCCTCGAACGAATCGTCAAGTCCAAAGGGGTTGCCGAAATTACCCGCGCGCTACCTCGTGGAAAGATGATCATGCCGACACCGGTCGCGGTAATGCGCGCTGCGGAGCTGCTTGCCAAGGGAGCGGGCGATCAGGCTGGACTCGGAAATGTTGTGGTTATCGATGTGGGAGGGGCCACCACCGATGTTCACTCCGTGGGCGAACCAGTACCTGCAGGCCGGTTGTTTCGAGGGCTACCGGAGCTTTTCGTCAAAAGGACCGTGGAAGGCGATCTTGGGATCCGCTGCAATGCTATGACCCTGGCAACATTCATCTCCGAGGGTCGGCTGCAGGACCGTTTTCCAAAACCGAGTTTTCGGGATTCATCCGAAGAGCTAGAGCGCTACGCCGGCTTCGTTTCGAGGCAAAAAGATTACATTCCCAAGAGTTCTCGCGAGAGAGAGTTGGACGTGCTTATGGGAACAGTCGCGGGCGCACTCGCGCTGGAGCGTCATGCGGGTCGGCTGGAGGAGGTTCCCACGGCGCAAGGCCTGGTCGAGGTGCAAATCGGCAAAGACCTGTCGCAGACGACACTACTGATAGGCACGGGAGGAGTCTTTAATTATAGCGGCTTGCCTGGGAAGATTTTGAGCGGAGTCCTTCAGTTTCGCGGGGACCCCCAGACCTTGAGGCCAGCGGACCCGGAGCTCCGATACGATGCCCCCTATGCGCTGTTTGCGGCTGGACTTATGAGGGAGGTTGACGAACAAGCGGCATTTCGATTGGCGCTGAATTGTCTGGCTGCGCCTTCAGGGATTGAAACGGACGGGGGAGCTTAAAATGAGCCCACAGCACCGGAAGTGGATATTTGTTGGCGGAGTTTTGAATGACATTCATTCACACGGATTGGTTATAGTGATGCAAGCCCTGCGACGTCGTGGGCACGAGGTAGCGAATCTGGGTACGATGGTTCCGCCCGAGGACTTTGCTGCCGCGGCACGAGAAACTGCTGCAGATGCCCTGTTGGTTGCCAACTCAAGTGGCATGGGGGAAACAGAGTTGCTCAAGCTGGCCGACATATGTCAGGAATCCGGTTTTGCGAATTTACCCGTATACGCAGGGGGTATGCTGACGTTGCAGGTTGATGATTGGCCCGAAATGCAGAAACGATTGAGCCGGAGGGGCATATGCGCGTTTTCTCGGAATACTGCGATTGAGGAGATTCTAAATGCGATTGAAGAAGACTTGGAACAGCGCCATTTAGGGCATCTCAAATAATTGAAAGACTTCTCGAACGGGGGTGCGAAAATGGAATTAAGCGCGGCTCGATGGGCTGAGGAAGACCTTTTTCGTGAGAGAGAAAAACTGTTCGCTACAGTGCCAAAGCGTCTTGAAGTAGACATCAACGAGGTGGTTCGCTACTTTCGGTCGCTCCCTCGGACGCGCTTTTGGGACAGTGCCCTCGAAGAGGCCGAGCGGCAGGGGACCTCGGTAGTCATCCCCCGTTTGGGTTACGCAGATATTGATGAAATGAACCTTGCCTTCCGCCGGGTTCGTGAGGAGGGCGGAGCCCTGGCGGCCAGTATTCATATAGATTCCTATACACGATGGCACCGTTATGACGACGCGGCGCGCTTGGTGGAGGAAGGGCGTAAGACGAAGCGGAACCGTCTCAACGGCTATCCCGTGGTGTACCACGGGGTGCAAGTGACCCGCGAGATGCTTGAGGCTGCGAACATGCCGGTATCAAGCGTAACAGGAAGTCAAGACACGCGTGTGCTGGACGAATTGATGATCGCCGCCGGGGTCACGCATAGCACGGCCTCCATCGTGCCCCCTGCATTTACTTTCACCAATAACAAGGTCTCGCTAGAGCAGGTCTTATGGGACGGGCTGTACACCGACCGTCTGATTGGATGGTATCAGGAGCGTGGGGTGCCGTTGGTAGCGGGGATACGCATCAGCAACGGCGGGGCAGCCCACCCATCTTCATTGGGTATGGCTATGATGCTCGTAGAGCTCCTTGCCGCAGTGAAACAGGGATGCCGACGATTCAAGATCACCTACTACATGAACGGTTCCCTTCTACAGGATCTGGCCACTCTTCGCGCGGCGATTCCGATTGCCGAAAGATACCTTTACAAAATTAAACATGAGCCTTGTGTGTTTTACCTCTGCGGAAGCCATTCCCAAGGTGTCTTCCCGATGGATTCTAGCGAGGCCATGGCGGTCCTTTGCTATCAGGCGCTGGTGAGCCGTCTTAGCGGCGCTCCTCTTTTTCACACGAAGACAGCGGATCAGGGGGCTCAACTGCCATCGGTTGATGCGCATGTTCAATCCTGTAAAGCGATGCGCTCGATTATGGATATTGTCGGAGATTTCCGGTTTCCCGACGGACCTTTAGAGGAAGAGTGTGAGATGATTAATATTGAGGTTGATGCCTTGATGGAGAATATGCTGGAGCTGGGAAAGGGCGATATCCTGGTCGGTTTTGTAAATGCGATAAAGGCTGGAACAATGGAGTTTCCTTTTAGTCCGAGCAAATATAATAAGGGCGAGGTTATGATCGCCCGTGATGCCAGCGGTGCAGGGCGTTTTTTGAGCATCGGCAACCTTCCTCTCCCAGACAAATCAGTTCGTTTCCATAGAGAGAAGCTCAGGCTGTCTGAGCAGGGCAGGGATGAGTTGCGGTTAACGCTCACCAGTATCTGTAACATAGGAGCGCTAAGAGTTATTAAATGAAACAGATGGCTGATGATCGGCTTGTCCTTGAGGTCGACGACCTTAAGACTTACTTCTTTACCCGGTGGGGAGTGGTGAAAGCGGTGGACGGGGTAAGCTTTTCTCTCCGCCAGAAGGAGAGCCTCGGACTGGTTGGGGAGTCGGGCTGTGGGAAGAGCGTCACTGCCCTTTCCTTGCTCCGCTTGGTGCCTCAGCCGGCGGGGAGAATCGTGGGTGGAAAAATCCGTCTGCTGGGTGAGGAGTTGCTCTCAAAAAGCGAAAGGGAGATGCGCAAAGTGCGCGGAAGGCTTATCTCCATGATCCTTCAGGATCCTATGACGTCGCTCAACCCGGTATTTCGCATCGGCTTTCAGGTAGGAGAAGCTATTCAAATGCACCAGGGGCTTCGGGGAAAGAGCTTGTGGGACAAGGCTAAGGAGGTATTGCGGCTGGTGAATATTCCTGCTCCCGAGGCGCGGCTAAGGAGTTACCCCCACGAGATGAGCGGTGGGATGAGACAAAGGGTGGTAGGGGCTATCGCCCTCTCCTGTCAGCCGGCGGTGCTCATCGCAGACGAGCCCACGACTTCGCTGGATGTGACGATTCAGGCTCAATATCTTAAACTCCTCAGGGATATCCAGCGGGAATCTTCGATGTCCCTCATTTTTATCACGCACGATTTTGGAATTGTCGCTCAGATGTGCGATCGAGTCGCCGTGATGTATGCAGGAAAAATAGTGGAAAGGGGTTCCGTCCTCGAGATCTTTGACTGCCCGACTCACCCCTATACCCAGGCGCTGTTGGCAGCGGTGCTCCCTGTGGAGGGAAGGCCAAAGAGACTTTTTTCTATTGAGGGGCAGCCCCCTAGCCTCCACGACCTTCCCCCAGGCTGTCCCTTTTACGAACGCTGTATCCGACGCAGAGACAGATGTCGCGAGAATTACCCCGCCGAAGTGGAAGTCTCCCCGGGCCACTCCGTAAACTGCTGGGAGGCTGTTTAAGATGCTTCCGTTGCTGCTTGAAGCCGTAGGGTTGAAGAAGCACTTTCCGGTTACCGAGGGGTTAGTCTACCAGCGGGTGGTGGGATGGATAAAGGCGGTGGATGGCATAGACTTCACCGTCAAACATGGGGAGACCTTCGGACTGGTGGGGGAATCGGGCTGCGGCAAGACCACGACGTCGAAGCTCATTCTCCTCCTGGAGACTAAGACGGCAGGCACGTTGCGCTTCGACGGGGCCGACATTCATGGTTTCAACTCAACGGCCCTCAAGCGTTATCGGGCATCGGTTCAGGCGGTGTTCCAGGATCCCTATAGCTCCCTTAATCCGAGGATGCGAGTGGGAGATATTGTCGGCGAGCCTCTTCGGATCAATAACGTCCTCTCTGCTAGTGCTTTAAAGGAGCGGGTGGAAGAGGTGCTGACTCAGGTTGGACTTCTCCCGGAAGCAATCGCCCGCTATCCTCACGAGTTTAGCGGCGGACAGCGGCAGAGGATCGCGATCGCCCGCAGCCTGGCTCCCTATTCCCGTCTGATTGTTCTCGATGAGCCGGTCTCCGCGCTGGATGTATCCATCCGGGCGCAAATCATGAACCTTCTTCAGGATCTGCAGCAGAAATTGGGACTTACCTTCCTGCTGATCGCCCATAACCTCGCGACAGTCCGGTATATGAGCAAACAGGTCGCCATAATGTACACGGGGAAGATCGTGGAGATGGGAGAGAGCGATGAGATCTTTACGCATCCCCTTCATCCCTATACCCAGGCATTGTTTTACGCAGCCCTTCCCTCCCATCCAAGGCATAGGAGGGAGGAAAGTCCTTTGATCGGGGAGGTGCCCAATCCCCTCAATCCCCCTCCAGGATGTCTGTTTCACCCTCGCTGTGTCTACGCGAAGCCCGTCTGCCGAGCTGAGGAACCTCTCCTAAGAGAAGAAGCGCCAGGGCATACCGTGGCCTGCCACCTTTACTAGGGGAACCTGGCTCAGATCTGCCGCAGCTTGGGGTCAAGGGTATCGCGGAGCCAATCTCCTAAAAGGTTTAAAGCAAGGACGGTGAGCAAAATGGCGAGGCCCGGGAAGGCTGAAATCCACCAGGCGGTAGCGAGGTGTGACCGACCCGTGGAAATCATGTAGCCCCAGGTCGGGTGAGGCGGAGGAATCCCAACGCCTAGGAAGCTCAGAGACGCTTCCAGTATGATGACATAGCCAACTTGAAGCGTGGCCATCACGATCACCGTATTCAGCACGTTGGGAAAAAGATGGTAGAGCATGATCCTAAAGGAAGAGGCGCCGGCAACTTTGGCCAGGGCGATGTAGTCTCGCGTCTTCAGAGAGAGCACGTCTCCCCGTACTACTCGCGCAAATCGGGCCCAGACGAGGAACGTAATTACCAGGATAAGGTTTCCAATGCCAGGTCCCAAGGTAATCGCCAGGAGCATGGCGAGGAGGATTGTGGGAATAGCCAGTAAGCCATCGACCGTTCGCATAATGATCTCGTCCCCTATCTTCCCGCAATATCCGGCCAAAAGCCCTAAAACCGTGCCTGTGCCTCCTGCCGCAATGATAGCTGCTGCAGCGACCATGAGGGAGACCCGAGCCCCCATTATGATACGGCTCAGTAAATCCCTGCCCAGGGAATCGGTGCCCAGAGGATAGGTCATCCTACCCCCGTCTAGCCAGAACGGAGGCAAAAATTTATCTTCCAGCTTGCCTACATTGGGGTCGTGGGGAATTATCCAATCTGCCGCAACCGCCGTAAGGACCAATACCCCAATGATCGCGGCAGAGATAACGAAGATGGGGCGACCCATTCTTTCTAGAGTAAAAGCATGGATTGCCATCTCAATACCTTATCCTAGGGTCAATGTATGCGTAAACGATATCTACCATTAGGTGGACCATTACCGTTATACCGGCTACGACAACTACGATTCCCTGAAGAAGAGGGAAATCTCGCCACATCGTCGCCTCGTAAGCCAATCTGCCTATTCCTGGCCAACGGAACACTGTCTCGACCACTATTGAACCCGACATGAAGAGGGCGAAGTAGAGTCCTGCATACGTAACCACGGGGATCAAGGCATTACGCAGCGCGTGAAGCAAGATGGCCCGACGCTCCGAGACCCCTTTGATCCGTACAAGCTTCATATATTCGGCGTCCAGCACTTCCAGCATGCTGGAGCGAGTTAGCCTCATCATCCCGGCGGCAACAAAAGAGTAACCTAGGGTAAATGCGGGCATCAAATAATGAACCGGACCGCCCATCCCTGACGTGGGCAACCAGCCAAGCCGGACGGAGAAGATGAGAATGAGCATAATGCCCAGCCAAAAGTGAGGCATTGCCATCCCAAAGAAGGCAACTATTTTAGCGGCCGTATCTATGCTGCTATCTTTTTTAAGGGCAGCGATAATCCCCAAAGGCAATGCCAGCAGTGTAGCGAAGCCGAGGGCGGCCACGCCGAGTTTCAGTGTGTTGGGCAAGCGCTGCCCGATCAGTTCCCCGATGGGGAGCCCCGCTCGATAAGATGTGCCGAAATCCCCCTGGGCCATCTTGCCGAGCCAAGTAACGTATTGAATAGGAAGGGGCTGATCCAACCCCAGTCTGCGGCGCTGCATATCATAGTCCTCCTTAGTTAGAGACCCTTCGTCTGGAAGCAAGAGATAGGTGGGGTCGCCGGTGGCTCGGCTAATAAGGAAGACTACTAAGCTTACGACAAAGAGGGTGAGAACTCCGTGGAGAAGGCGAAAAAGAATGTAGCGCTGCACTTAACGGTCCTCATGCGCCGAGGTGCTTATATCCTAGAATACGCCGTGGGCCGACAACTCCAGGTGTGCTTAATCATCGCCTAACCCTCTTATTTTCCCTTAAACAGGTCAGGAAGATTAATATCAAACTCGTGAGCACCCATATCCCATTTCTTTATTTTTGCCGGATTAGCGACCACCATGCGATCCAAATTCGCAATTGAGATGAAGTAGTAGTTGCCGGCTACATACTGGGCAATCTCATATTGAACTTTCCCAAACTCCCGCATATCCAGTATTCGTTCCCACTTATCAAGCATGGTCAACACTTTCCGGTCTACGTACGGTGAGCCTCCGTTTTCATAGAAAACTCCGTCCGCGTCTTTCGGGTCAAAGGCGCCTCTCCAGCCGCCCACGTAGCGGTTGGTCGTCGTATGCGCCCACATCGCGTTGGCGAGGTCCTTCTTGCTGCGATGTTTTCGCACGGTGCCATAGTCCGTAGGCCAATACTTGATGTCTAGGAGTTCCCCGAACGCCTCCTTCCACATCCCGACCAGGGCCTCTCCCATCAGTGGCAACTCGGGCGTTCCTGGGCGGGCTATGGCGGCGTAGGTTATCCGCACCTTGTCCCAGCCCTTCTCCCGCATCACCTCTTCCATTAGACTCCTTGCCTTCTTCGGATCGTACTTGGGAATGGGCAGGGGCCGGTAGCCCAGTGCCCGAGTGCCGTACCTGATAGCGTCCCCCGTCATTCTCCCCGTACCCATAAAAATGTGTTTCAATATCGCTTCCCTGTTGGTGGCCAAGCTCAACGCCTCCCTGACCCGTCGCTCACGCGTATAGATGTCGTCTGGACCGAATTGGAAAAACCGAAGCTGGACCATCACCTCGTCTTTTTTACGGAAAACATTGAAGTCATTTAGTTCTTTGAGTTTCTCGCGGCTTACATCGGCTACATCAAGCTCCCCACGCTTGAGCATAGCGATGCGCGTGGCCTCTTCCGCTACGATTAAGAAGGTTATGTATTTATACTTCGGCAGCCCGTAGAGCCAGTGAGGTTTGTCCCAGGCCTCCAATGCCATATGCGAACCCACCACCCGCTCCTTGAATTTGTATGCGCCGGTCCCGATAGGATTGCGGTTGAAGTGGGCCTCCCCGTTCTTTTCGATGTAGTGCTTGGGCAGCACCAGCCCTAGCCCCCCCGTTAATGGAGACAGCACAGTCTCAAGGAGGAGGCCGTAAGGGCTTGAGGTATGGATCACCACCTTGTATCGATCGGGGACCTCTATCTGCTTGACCGCAGACCGGAGGTCGCTGGCGCCGGAGGCTCTGCTGCCGGGCCGCATCATATATTCCAGGCTGAACTTTACATCCTCAGCCGTAGCCTCGACCCCGTCGTGGAACGTCACTCCCTTGCGCAGGAATAAGGTGTAAGTAGAGCGGTCATTATGATGCTTAACGTTCCAGTCTCGGGCCAGGCCATGATTTTTGGATAGCTGGCCATTGGGCGCTGCCCCCACAATAGAATCAAACATAGGAAACAGCGACAACTTAACGTCGGTTACGGAGTTGAGAGAGGGGTCCAGTGCCTCCGTACCCAGAGAGGAGGTCCCGATTTTCAACTCCCCCTTAGGACTGATTGGTGCCGCCCACGGCTGCACCGTAGTCGTAAGGAAGACGGCTGCAACGACAGCCAAAGCCAACGCCAGAAAGCTTAATCGCGTTTTCATTGCTTGTTTCCTCCTTTTGTGGCTGAGCATATATACCGTTCTCGCTCTCTGTCAACTTAAATCTCTCAAGGATTAGGGTTAAGGAAACTTTAATGTCTTTTGCGGGCTAGAGTTTATTTCTTAGGAGTTCATCGCCGTTTGGATGGCGCGGGCTGTGTAGACCTGGGCGAGGTGGGAGCGAAAGCCCGATGAGGCGTGGATATTCTCGTTCACTTCTATCCCTTCGGTGACTCTGGCGGCGGCTTCGCGGATAGTGTAAAAGTCAAGTTTTTCCCCCTGGAGCGCTTTCTCTAAGGCTTGCGGTCTGTAGGCCTTATCGCTCGCCCCAGTCACTCCCATGGCGATCCCTTCACAACGATTGTTGGGTCCTAGGCGGAGGCACGCGGCGATGCCGACTATGGCAAAATCCGTGGGCCTGGGCGCGGCTTTTAGATAGATGGTTTTGTGGCCGGCCAAAGTGGGCGCGCGGATTTCGGTAAGAATCTCATTAGGAGCTAACGCGGTTGTAAACGTTGTGACGAAGAACTCCTCTGCTTTGATCCATCGTTCTCCATTGAGATGTACTGCTTTCAATTCGGCTCCCGATGCCAAGACAGCGGCAGGCATGTCAGCGGCAGGATCGGCATGGGACAGGCTACCGCCAATCGTGCCTCGATTGCGTACCTGAACGTCGCCGACTACGGAGGCGGTCTTGACCAAAAGAGGACAATCTTTCCGTAACAGCTCTGAGTCTTTGATCTGAGCGTAAGTGGTCATAGCGCCGATGGCGATCTTGTCACCGTTCTGGCGAATGTAATTGAGGTCTGCGATGTGGCCGAGATCGATGAGATACTTGGGATTGGCCAGGCGGAGCTTCATGAGAGATAGGAGGCTCTGCCCGCCAGCGAGGAGTTTGGCCTCATCCTGGTAGATGGAGAGTAGCGAGAGGGCTTCCTGTAAAGAGGTCGGTGCGAAGTATTCGAATCTGTTGGGATACATAGGGCCCTCTCTTAAATCTCCTTCGTCTCCCGCACTGCCCTTAAGACCTTCTCAGGGGTTATAGGAAGTGAGGTAACCTTGACTCCGAAGGGCGAAAGGGCGTCCTCAACCGCGTTTGCAATGGCCGCCAAGGAGGGCAAAGAGCCCCCTTCACCCACTGCCTTCGTTCCGAGCAGGGTATAGGGGCAGGCCGATTCCATGTGTCCAAGCTCAAATTTTGGCACGCCGATAGCTGTGGGCTTCAGATAGTCCATGAAAGTCGTCGATAAAAGCTGCCCTTCTTCATTGTAAACGAACTCTTCCAGGAGCGAGGCGCCTATCCCATGCACCGTCGAGCCTATGACCATCCCTTCGACGATGCCTGGGTTTATTTGGTTCCCGCAGTCGTGGACGATCACGTACCTGAGGAAGTTCACTGTTCCCGTTTCGACATCGACTTCCACTACCACCACGTGGACGGAATTGGAATGCGTAAGTTGGATGTTGAAGTCTTCGCGGTTTGGCAGCTTTGCAATAGGGTTTTTGTAGTAGGCGATCTCTTTCAACCCAGGCTCCACTCCTTCGGGGAGCAGGAGTATCCTCTTGTAGGCCAGAGAGGCGATCTCCCGGAACGAAACGGACTTTTCTTCATTTTTTGCCAGACAGACCTTCCCATCTTTCAACTTGAGTTCTGCCACGCTCGCCCCCAGCATGTGGGAGGCGATCTTGAGCATCTTATCCCGGACCTTTTTTGTGGCCATAATGACGGCGCCGAGGTCCACGTCGTTGAACTTATTCGAATAAACCCCAGAGTGGCCCAGGAATGGCGAGATCAGCGAATCCATCGTGTTGGCCGTGGAGACTCTTTCGGGACTGATGCCCAGCATATCTGCGACCACTTGAGCTGTGGTCGTAGCGTGACCCTGTCCGGAGTCCACGGATCCCAAAATGACGTTAACGTTCCCGTCATAGTCGATGCCGACGATGGCCCCTTCAGCGTTGCCGGTGTATTCCGGCAGGCCTCGGGCGGTGTAGTAATAGCCCAAGTTCGAGGTGCCAGGCTCGACGCCGGAACTTATGCCGATCCCTATGTATTTACCCGTTTTTCTTCCGTCGTCCCTTTTTTTCTTCGACTCTTCATATCCAACAAGTCTCAGGGCTTTCCGGAGACACTCCGGGTAGTCGCCGCTCTCGTAGATTTCGCCCGACGGCGTCGTGTGAGGCATCTGATCCGGCTTTACAAAGTTTCTCAAGCGGATCTCCGACGGATCCAAACCCAGTCTCTTCGCCGCGATGTCCACCATCCGCTCCAGGGCAAAGATCATCGTGGGCTTGCCAACGCCTCTGTTCTGAACTGTCGGCGCCTTGTTGGTCACGATGCTGAGTAGCTCTGCCCTGGTAGCCTTAATGCCATAGCATCCAACCATCGTTGCGAACTTGATGAGGCCGTAGATGCCCGCAGTGTGGACAAAGGAGCCGTCGTTCTGTATGTCCGTTATCCTGAGCCCTAAAATCCTGCCGTCCTTTTTTAACGCCAACTCGATCTCAACATTCGCATCAGGAGCGTGACTGCCGGCCAGGAGATGTTCGCGTCTCGTCTGTATCCACTTGACGGGCTTACTCACCTTTTTGGCTAAGAGAGACAAGATGACGATGTAGGGCCACAAGGCCAGCTTGATGCCGAATCCGCCGCCGATATCGGGGACTATGAGGCGCAGCTTGTGAATCGGTATGCCGAGGGTGTTGCAGACATTGGTCAGGCTTCTTCCATGCTGCTGGTCGTTGGACCAGACAACGAAGGAGTCGCTCGCCCTTTCATAATTTGCGATGATCGCCCAGGGCTCCAGGGGAGTGGAGCTGTATCTATGGACCTTAAACTTCTCTTTCAGGGTCAAATCCGCTTCCCGGTACGCCTGCTCGATGTCACCGTGCTGCATCTTGTCGTGCATCAGCACGTTGCTCCCCGCCTCCTCAAAGACTAACGGGGCATCGGGCTTGAGCGCGTCCTCGATAGTAACGACGGGTTTGAGCGGTTCGTACTCGACCTCGATCAGGTCGAGGGCATCCTCTGCGATATACCGATCCTCGGCGACCACGGCAGCCACAGGCTCGCCCACATACCTGACTTTGTCCGCGGCCATGACATATTGCGTCGCGGGACGGGTGATGGCTCTGGCGGAGATCGGTTTCGTTTCGCGCGCCACCTCTTGGCCCGTGAGCACGGCAACGACGCCTTTTAACGCTCCGGCCTTCGTGAGGTCGATTCTGCTTATGCGCGCGTGAGCATATGGGCTGCGCAAGATCGCCGCCTGGTAGCAATCCATGTTCAAATCATCAACGTAGGCGGCCTCGCCCTTAACGAGACGAATATCCTCCTTGCGTCGAACTGGCTTGCCCACCCAGTTCCTCGTCACTAGAATTTCGTCCAACTTCAGCATGGTTTACTTTTTTTCCGATCTCCCGATCTTTTTAGCCGCGTGGCTTATGGCCTCGACGATCTGCTGATAGCCCGTGCACATGCACAGGTTCCCCTCGATCGCCTCGCGGATCTCTGTCTCGTTGGGATCCGGGTTCTCCAGAAGTAAAGCGTGGGCGCTCATGATCATGCCGGGAGTGCAGTAGCCGCACTGAACGGCAAATTTGTCCATGAAGGACTCTTGAATCGGGTGGAAGCCGTTCTGGGCTATGCCCTCGATGGTCGTGAGTTCCGCCCCATTGGCCTGGACAGCCAGGATCATGCAGGATTTGACGGCTTTACCATTAAAGATGATCGTGCACGCCCCGCAGTTTCCCGTGTCGCAGCCTACATGCGTCCCGGTGAGCCGGGCCTTTTCGCGCAGGTAATGAATCAGCAGGAGCCTGGAATCTACCTCGTGCTCGAAGCCTTTCCCGTTTATCTTGAGCTTGATCCGATGCATAGCTTAGCCTAAAGAATCGGCCACTTAGGTCTGACCTTCTCCGCAAGGCCGGTCTTTTTTAGAATGCCGGGCATGAGGCGGCCGACCTCATCGAAAACCCCCCCCTCGTCGACAGTCTTGAGTTCACGCCCCTCCATCAGGACCCTGCCGTCGCAGATAACCGTGTCGACGCTGGCGCCGGTTGCGCTATAGACCAGATTGGAGAGGGGATTGTAGAGAGGTTGCCATTGGGGCGTGCGGGCGTTGAAAATG